>NZ_BTTW01000016.1 GCF_036245865.1 Corallococcus caeni
CAGGAACCACAGCCGCTGCTGCGCGAAGGAGAGGGGCGCTTCGTCGCCCCGGGCGATGGCGCCCGGCGGAGGCAGGGCGGTGCCTTCCGCGGCCTGCAAGGCTTCCTCCACGCGGAGGGCGAGGCGGTAGAGCGTGGGCGCCTCGAAGAGGACGCGCAGGGGCAGTTCGACGCTGAATGCGGAGCGGATCCGAGAGACGAGCTGCGTGGCGAGGAGTGAGTGGCCGCCCAATTCGAAGAAGTGGTCGGTGGCGCCGACGCGGGGCACGCGCAGCACCTGGACCCAGAGGGCCGCGAGCTTCTCCTCGGTGGGGTTGCGCGGGGCGACGTACTCGGCGGCGGAGACCGGCGCCTCCGGGGCCGGCAGGGCCTTGCGGTCCACCTTGCCACTGGGCGTTAGCGGCAGGGAGTCCAGCACCACGAAAGCGGAGGGCACCATGTACTCCGGTAGCTTCTCGTGCAGCCGCGAGCGCAGTGCTGAGACGTCCACCGTCTCCGCGTCGCTGCGGCATGCCACGTAGGCCACCAGCCGCTTGTCGCCCGCCGCGTCCTCACGGGCCACCACCACCGCCTGGCGCACGCCAGGGTGCTGCTCCAGCGAGGCCTCAATCTCCCCCAGTTCGATGCGCAGGCCGCGCACCTTCACCTGGAAGTCTGCGCGGCCCACGTACTCGATGGCACCGTCGGGCAACCAGCGGGCCACGTCGCTCGTGCGGTAGAGCCGCGCGCCCGGCGTGTCGCTGAAGCCGTCCGGGATGAAGCGCTCGGCCGTCAGCTCCGGGCGTCCCAAGTAGCCGCGTCCCACCTGCACGCCGCCGATGAAGAGCTCTCCTGGAACGCCCACGGGCACGGGTTCCAGGCGGGAGTCCAGCAGACGGATTTGGGTATTGGCCACGGGCCGGCCAATGGGCACCGAGCGGCGCGACTCCCCCGGCTGGCACTGGTGGAAGGTGACGTCGACGGCGGCCTCGGTGGGTCCGTAGAGGTTGTGCAGTCCGGCCCAGGGCAGCCGCCGCAGGCAGCGCTCTGCAAGTTCCACCGGGAGGGCCTCACCGCTGCACACCACGCGACGCAGCGACGTGCAGGACTCCAGCCCCGGCTCCTCCAGGAACACCTGGAGCATGGAGGGCACGAAGTGCAGCGTGGTGACGCCCGCCTCGGAGATGAGACGCGCCAAGTAGGCGGGCTCCTGGTGTCCACCGGGCTTGGCGACAACGAGGCGCGCGCCCGTCATGAGGGGCCAGAAGAACTCCCAGACGGAGACGTCGAAGCTGAAAGGCGTCTTCTGCAGGACGACGTCCGAAGGGCCCAGGTCGTAGGCGGACTGCATCCACAGCAGGCGATTCACCACGGGCCCATGAGCATTCATGGCGCCCTTGGGACGGCCGGTGGAGCCAGAGGTGAAGATGACGTAGGCCAGACCGTCGGCGGTGGCACGCGGCGGCGGGGCGTGGCGGGGCTGGAGCGCGATGGCTTCCCACTGCGTGTCGATGCACAGCACCCGGGCCTCGTGCGCGGGCAGGCGCGAGAGCAGGTGCTCCTGAGCCAGCAGGACCGCAGGGCGCGCGTCCTCCAGCATCCAGGTGAGGCGTTGGACGGGGTAGGCGGGGTCGAAGGGGACGTAGGCGCCGCCGGCCTTGAGCGTGGCGAGCAGGGCGACGACGAGCTCCAGGGAGCGCTCCAGCAGGAGTCCGACGCGGACCTCGGGCCCCACACCCTGCGCGATGAGGGCATGCGCGAGCTGATTGGCCCGCGCGTCCAGCTCCCGGTACGTGAGCGTGCGGCCCTCGAACTCAAGTGCCACCGCATCCGGCGTGCGCTCCACCTGTGCTTCGATGCACTGGTGGATGGATGCTTCGGCGGGGAACGACGACCGCGTGTCGTTCCACCGCACCAGCACCTGGTGAAGCTCGTCCTGGGAGAGCATGGACGCGGAGGCGAGCGACGCCTCCGGATGGGAGACGAGCGCTTCGACGAGCGACACGAAGTGCCGTGCCATGCGCAGGGCCGTGGCGGGAGCGAAGAGGTCGGTGTTGAAGCCGAGCGCGCCGTCGAAGCCGTTCGGCGTCTCGAAGAGGAACAGCTCCAGCTCGGCCTTGACGTTGTGGCCCTCCAACTCCAGGCCGCGCAGGGAGAGCCCTGGGAGCTGGAGCGAAGGCATGGACGTGTTCTGCAGGGCGAAGAGGGCCTGGAAGAGCGGGGGGCGCGTCAGGTCGCGCTGGGGCCGCAGCGCCTCGACGAGGCGCTCGAAGGGGATGTCCTGGTGGGCATACGCGCCCAGGGAAGCCTCACGCACCTGCTGGATCAACTGACGGAAGGAACCGCCAGAAGAGACCTGTGAGCGAAGGACGAGCGTGTTGACGAAGAAGCCGATCAGGCTCTCCGTCTCCGCGTGGGTGCGGCCCGCGATGGGCGTGCCGACGCTGATGTCCTCCTGGCCGGAGTAGCGCGAGAGGAGCACCTGGAAGGCCGCCATCAAGAGCATGAACGGAGTGACCGCTTCACACTGGGCAAGGGCCTTGAGCGCACCCGCGAGCGGCAAGGGCAGCCGCAGCGGCTGCATGCCACCGTGGGACGACTGCACGGCGGGGCGCGGGAAGTCCGTGGGCAGCTCCAGGGGCGCCGCGTCCGCGAGGCGCTGGCGCCAGTAGGAGAGCTGGGCCTCCAGGACGTCGCCTTGCAGCCAGGAGCGCTGCCAGAGGGCGTAGTCGGCGTACTGGACGGGCAGCTCGGGCAGGGGAGAGGGCCGGCCGTCGCAGAAGGCCTGGTAGAGCGCGGCCACCTCGCGGACGAGGACGCCACGGGACCAGCCGTCGGAGACGATGTGGTGCAGGGTGAAGACGAGCACGTGCCCGGTGGGAGCGAGCTTCAGCAGCAGCGCGCGCACGAGGGGACCGGAGGCCAGGTCGAAGGGACGCTGGGCTTCGGTGGAGGCCAGGCGCCGGGCTTCGTCGAGGGCGGACCCGCCCAGGTGGGTGAGGTCCACCGTGGGCAGGGGCAGTTCGCTGGGGGACGCGATGCGCTGGAAGGGCTGACCCTGGGTTTCGGAGAAGGTGGTGCGCAGGGCTTCGTGGCGGCGCACCAGCTCGGTGAGGCTCTGGCGCAGGGCCTCGACGTGCAACTCGCCATCCAGGCGGAGGATGGACGGGATGTTGTAGGTGGAGGCGCCGGGGACGAGCTGATCCAGGAACCACAGGCGCTGCTGCGCGAAGGACAGCGGCAGCTCTCCCGTGCGAGGTGCCGGCACCAGCGGAGGCGCCTGGAAGGCACGGACCTGCCGCGCGGCCTCGATGCGCGGGGCGAGGGCCGCGATGGTGGGGGCTTCGAAGAGCGCGCGCAGCGGCACCTCCACTCCGAAGGCGGCACGGATGCGCGAGACCAGCTGCGTGGCCAGCAGCGAGTGGCCACCCAAGGCGAAGAAGTCCTCCGCGATGCCGACGCGCTCCACGCGTAGCACTTCGGCCCAGAGGGACGCGAGCAGTTCCTCGGTAGGAGTGCTCGGGGAGACGTAGTCCGTGGAAGACGTGGAGGCTTGGGGAACGGGCAGGGCGTTGCGGTCCACCTTGCCATTGGGGGTGAGGGGCAGGGCCTCCAGCACGACGAAGGCGGAGGGCACCATGTACTCGGGCAGCCGCTGCTTGAGCAGAGCACGCACGGAGGCGACGTCGAGAGTGCCCGAGGAAGGAACAACGTAGGCGACGAGGCGCGTGTCGCCAGGGGCGTCCTGGCGGGCCACGACGACGGCTTCGTGAATGGAGGGCAGTGCGCGGAGAACGGTGGCAACTTCACCGGGCTCCACGCGGAAGCCGCGCACCTTCACCTGGAAGTCCACGCGGCCGAGGAACTCCACGCGGCCATCGGAGAGCCAGCGCACGCGGTCGCCCGTGCGGTACATGCGAGCGCCGGGGGCCGGGCTGAAGGGGTCCGGCACGTAGCGCTCGGCCGTGAGGTCGGGACGGGCGAGGTAGCCGCGAGTCACCTGAGCGCCGCCGACGAAGAGCTCGCCCGGGACGCCCAGCGGAGTGGGGCGCAGTGAAGCGTCCAGGACGTAGAGGCGCGAGTGGGCCAAGGGCCAGCCCAGCGGCACGGATGCGGAAGCCGGGTGTGCCGGAGGCAGCTGCACACGGCCGGCAAGGACACCGACGGTCGTCTCGGTGGGGCCGTAGTGGTTGTGCACCTCGCAGTCCGGAGCGAGTGCATGGACGGACTGAAGCAGGGCCCAGGTGGAGGACTCACCGCCGAGCACCAGACGCTTGCGAGGCAGGACGAGGCGAGGCTCGGGAGCGGTGAGCAACGCCGCCAGGTGCGAGGGCACCACCTTCATGCAGTCGATGGGGTGACGCGCGAAGTAGTCGGCGAGGGCCGCGGGGCTGGAGGCGCACTCCTGGGTGAGGACGTGGAGCAGGCCACCCGTGGTGAGGGCAGGGAAGAGGACGGTGTTGCCCAGGTCGGCGACGAAGGTGGAGACGAGGGCAAAGCTTGCGCAGGCCTCCAGGCCAAGGCGCTGAGTCACCGAGTCGACGTAGGTGAAGAGCTGGGAGTGCGCGACGGCGACACCCTTGGGCCTGCCGGTGGAGCCGGAGGTGAAGAGGACGTAGGCGAGGGAGTCCGGATGGGCCTCAACCGGCGGTGCGTCGGTGCGCAGTCGGGAGAGGGCTGCCGCGTCTTCATCGAGGCGAACGACATGCGCGGAAGAGGACTCGAAGGCGGAGGCGAAACGGGCCACCGTCACGACGACGGGCGCGGAGACTTCCTGCACCAGGGACTGCAAGCGCAGGGCAGGTTGTGCCGGGTCCAGCGGCACGTAGGCACCGCCGGCCTTCCAGACGCCCAGCAGGGCGACGACGGTCTCGACGGAGCGCTCCAGGCAGAGGGCAACGCACGAGTCAGTGCCGACGCCAAGCGAGCGCAGGTGCCAGGCCAGTTGGTTGGCGCGCGCGTCCAACTCTCCATACGTGAGCACCTGCCCATCGCACGCCACGGCGGGCGCATTCGGCTGGAGGGCCGCGCGCTGCTCGAAGAGGGAGTGCACGCTGCGAGGCGGGGGAAGCGGTGCCTCGGTGGAGACGAAGTCCTGAAGCAGCTGCTTCCGCTCGGTGTCCGTCAGCAGCGGCAGCTCGCTGACGCGTGAGTCGGGTGAAGCGAGCGCGGCCTTCAGCAGGACGCGCAGGTGCTCCACCATGCGGGAGACGGTGGACGACTCGAACAAGTCCGTGCGGTAGCCCAGGGCTCCAGTGAGCCCCTGGGCCGTCTGCGTCAGGGAGAGCCGTAGATCAAACTTGGTGGATTCGAAGTCCTGTTCCAAGGACCGGAAGGTCAGGCCCGCGAGACTCAGCTCCGTGGCAGGCATGTTCTGCAGCACGAGCATGACCTGGAAGAGAGGCGAGTGACTCAGACTGCGCCGCGGTTGCAGCTCCTCGACGAGCTTCTCGAAGGGCAGGTGCTGGTGCTCGTAGGCGGCCAGGGTGGTGTCGCGCACACGGGCCAAAAGCTGCCGGAACGAAAGCGTGGGCTGCACGTTCGAGCGCAACACGAGGGTGTTGACGAAGAAGCCGATGAGGCCCTCGGTCTCCGCGCGAGTGCGGCCGGCGATGGGCGTACCGACGGAGATGTCCTGCTGGCCGGAGTAGCGCGACAGCAACACCTGGAAGAGGGCCAGCAGGGCCATGAAGGGCGTGACGCCCTCGAGCTGGCAGAAGTCGGACAGCGCCTCTGACAACAACAGAGGCAGGTGCACCGGCAGGGATGCGCCGCGCTGGGTCTGCACGGCGGGACGTGGCTTGTCGGTGGGGAGCTCCAGCAGGGCTGGAGCACCGGAGAGCTGCTGCTTCCAGTAGTCCAGCTGAGCCCCGAGCGCATCGCCTTGCAGCCACGAGCGCTGCCAGACGGCGAAGTCGGCATACTGCAACGGCAGTTCGGGGAGCGGTGAAGGTCTGTCCTGGACGAACGCCGCATAGAGCGCGGCCACCTCGCGCACGAGCACGCCGCGAGACCACCCGTCCGAGACGATGTGGTGCAGCGTCACGAGCAGCACGTGCTGGTGCTCGGCGAGCTTCAGGAGCGAGGCACGCAGCAGCGGGCCCCGGGTGAGGTCGAAGGGGCGCAGCGCTTCCGCGGCAGCGAGCCGCTGCGCTTCCGCCTGACGCGCGTCCTCGGCGAGGTGCTCCAGGTCCATCCGTTCCAGGACGAAGTCCACGGAGGAGTGGATGCGCTGGACGGGCTCGCCCGCTTGCGCGTGGAAGGTGGTGCGCAGGGACTCGTGACGGTGGATGAGCGCGTGGAAGGCTCGCTCCAGGGCGGAGACGTCAGCCGGACCCTCCAGGCGCAGCGCGTACGGCATGTTGTACGTGGCCGTTCCGGGCTGGAGCTGATCCAGGAACCACAGGCGTTGCTGCGCGAAGGACAGCGGCAGCTCTCCCGTGCGAGGAACCGCGACGAGGGGCGGAGCCAGAAGCACGGACGCACGGGCCCTGGCGTCATCGATGTGGCGCGCGAGGCCCGTCAGGGTCGGGGCTTCGAAGACGGAGCGCAGGGGCAGCTCCACGTCGAAAGCCGCGCGCACGCGGGCCACGAGCTGCGTGGCCAACAGCGAGTGACCGCCCAGTTCGAAGAAGTGGTCAGTGGCGCCCACTCGGGGATGGCGCAGCACCTCGGCCCAGAGGGCCGCGAGCTTCTCCTCGGTAGGTGTGCCCGGGGCGACGTACGCGGTGGAGGAGGTGGCTTCAGGAACGGGGAGGGCCTTGCGGTCGACCTTGCCGTTGGGGGTGAGGGGCAGGGCCTCCAGGAAGACGAAGGCGGAGGGCACCATGTACTCGGGCAGCCGCTGCTTCAGGTCTTCGCGGAGTGAGGACACGTCCGTGGAGTCCGCGACGACGTAGGCGACGAGGCGGGCCTCGCCGGGAGAGTCCCTGCGGGCCACGACGACGGCTTCGTGCACGGAGGGAAGTGCGCGAAGCACGGTGGCGACTTCGCCGGGCTCCACGCGGAAGCCGCGCACCTTCACCTGGAAGTCCACGCGGCCGAGGAACTCCACTCGGCCATCGGAGAGCCAGCGCACGCGGTCGCCCGTGCGGTACATGCGAGCGCCGGGGGCCGGGCTGAAGGGGTCCGGCACGTAGCGCTCGGCCGTGAGGTCAGGCCGGGCCAGGTAGCCGCGAGTCACCTGGGCGCCGCCGACGAAGAGCTCGCCCGGGACGCCGAGAGGCGTGGGGCGCAGCGAAGCATCCAGGACGTAGAGGCGCGAGTGGGCCAAGGGCCAGCCCAGGGGCACGGAAGTCGCAGCGAGCTGTTGCGCCCCCCCAGTCGTCCCGGCGAGGAGCACGGCAGTCGACGCGGGCTGCTGCACCCCACCAGTCGTCCCGGCGAGGGGCACGGCCGTCGAGGCGGGCTGTTGCGTTTGGCCGGCGAACGCACCGCCAGTCGTCCCGGTCAGGGGCACGGCAGTCGAAGCGGGCAGCTGCACACGGCCCGCGAGGACACCGACAGTCGTCTCGGTGGGGCCGTAGTGGTTGTGCACCTCGCAGTCGGGAGCGAGTGCATGCACGGACTGAAGCAGGGCCCAGGTGGAGGACTCACCGCCAAGCACGAGGCGCTTGCGAGGCAGGACGTGGCGAGGCTCGGGAGCGGTGAGCAACGCCGCCAGGTGCGA
Source organism: Corallococcus caeni (assembly GCF_036245865.1). Taxonomy (NCBI): domain Bacteria; kingdom Pseudomonadati; phylum Myxococcota; class Myxococcia; order Myxococcales; family Myxococcaceae; genus Corallococcus; species Corallococcus caeni. The sequence continues at coordinate 7,648 of NZ_BTTW01000016.1, forward strand.
GGGCACCACCTTCATGCAGTCGATGGGGTGACGCGCGAAGTAGTCGGCGAGGGCCGCGGGGCTGGAGGCGCACTCCTGCGTGAGGACGTGCAGGAGCCCACCCGTAGTGAGGGCCGGGAAGAGGACGGTGTTGCCAAGGTCCGCGACGAAGGTGGAGACGAGGGCGAAGCTTGCGCAGGCCTCCAGGCCAAGGCGCTGCGTCACCGAGTCGACGTAGGTGAAAAGCTGCGAGTGCGCGACGGCGACGCCCTTGGGCCTGCCGGTGGAGCCCGAGGTGAAGAGGACGTAGGCAAGAGCGTCCGGATGCGCCTCAACCGGCGGTGCGTCGGTGCGCAGGCGAGAAAGCACGGAGGAGTCCTCATCCAGGCGAACAACGTGCGCGGAAGAGGACTCGAAGGCGGAGGCGTAGCGGGCCACCGTCACGACGACGGGCGCGGAGACTTCCTGCACCAGGGACTGCAAGCGCAACGCAGGTTGTGCCGGGTCCAGCGGCACGTAGGCACCGCCTGTCTTCCAGACGCCCAGCAGGGCGACGACAGTCTCAACGGAGCGCTCCAGGCACAGGGCAACGCACGAGTCGGTGCCGACGCCCAGGGAGCGCAGGTGCCAGGCCAGTTGGTTGGCGCGCGCGTCCAGCTCCCCATAAGTGAGCACCTGTCCGTCGCACGCCACGGCGGGCGCGTCCGGCCGGAGGGCGGCGCGCTGCTCGAAGAGGGAGTGCACGCTGCGAGGCGGAGGAAGCGACGCCTCGGTGGAGACGAAGTCCGTCAGCAGCAGCTTCTTCTCAGCGCTCGTCAGCAGTGGCAGTTCACTGACGCGCGAGTCGGGCGAAGCGAGCGCGGCCTCCAGCAGGACGCGCAGGTGCTCCACCATGCGGGAGACGGTGGACGACTCGAACAGGTCCGTGCGGTAGCCCAGCGTGCCGGTGAGGCCGTGCGGCGTCTGGGAGAGGGACAGGGTGAGGTCGGACTTGGTGGCCTCGAAGTCGCGCGCGAGAGGCTGGAAGGACAGGCCCGACAGACTCAACTCCGAGGCCGGCGCGTTCTGCAGCACGAGCATGACCTGGAAGAGAGGCGAGTGACTCAAGCTGCGCTGCGGTTGCAGTTCCTCGACGAGCTTCTCGAAGGGCAGGTGCTGGTGCTCGTAGGCGGCCAGGGTGGTGTCGCGCACCCGGGCCAGCAGCTGCCGGAACGAAGCCTCCGGCGCGACGTGGGAGCGAAGCACGAGGGTGTTGATGAAGAGGCCGATGAGGCCTTCCGTCTCTCCGCGAGTACGGCCTGCGATGGGCGTACCGACGGCGACGTCCTGCTGGCCGGAGTAGCGCGACAGCAGCACCTGGAAAGCGGCCAGCAGGGCCATGAAGGGCGTGACGCCTTCACGCTGGCAGAAGTCCGTGAGCGTATCGGACAGCGGCAGGTGCACGGGCAGGGACGCACCGCGCTGGGACTGCACGGCGGGACGCGGCTTGTCCGTGGGCAACTCCAGCAGGGCAGGCGCGCCGGTGAGTTGCTGCTTCCAGTACCCCAGCTGCGCCTCCAGCACCTCCCCCTGCAACCACGCGCGCTGCCAGGCAGCGTAGTCCGCGTACTGGACAGGCAGCGGGGCCACGTCCGGCGACCGCCCCTCCCGGAACGCCTCGTAGAAGGCGACAAGCTCGCGCACGAGCACGCCCATGGACCAGCCGTCGGAGACGATGTGGTGCATCGTCAAGAGCAGCACGTGCTCGGTGGCCGCGAGCCTCAACAACTGGACGCGCAGCAGCGGTCCTTGCGCGAGATCGAACGGACGCATGGCCTCCACGGAGGCCAGTCGCCGTGACTCCTCCAGGGCCGCGTCCCCCAGCGCATCCAGGTCCACCACGGACAGGGAGAAGTCGACGGCGGAGTGGATGACCTGGACGGGCTCGGGCTGCCGTGGCGCGAAGGTGGTGCGCAGGGGCTCGTGCCGTTCGATGAGGGCGCGGAAGGCCTGCTCCAGGGCCGCGACGTCCACGACCCCCTGCATCCGCAGGGCGGTGGGAATGTTGTAGGCGAGGCTTCCGGGCTCCAGCTGATCAATCAGCCACAGCCGCTGCTGCGCGAACGACAGCGGCAGGTCCCCGGTGCGAGGCACCGGCGTCAACGCAGGCCCCTCCTCCTCGGAGGCCCGAGGCCCGGCCTCGTCGATGCGACGGGCGAGCGCCGCCAGGGTGGGCGCTTCGAAGAACGTGCGCAGCGGCAGCTCCACGCCGAAGGCCACGAGCACGCGCGAGACGAGCTGGGTGGCCAGCAGCGAGTGCCCGCCCACCTCGAAGAAGTCGTCCTCCGCGCCGATCCGCTCCACGCGGAGCACCTCGGTCCAGAGGGCCGCGAGCTTCTGCTCGGTGGGGGTCGTCGGGGGCACGTACCGTCCGCGCTCCAGCGCGGCCGCGGAGGGGACGGGCAGGGCCGCGCGGTCCACCTTGCCGTTGGGCGTGAGGGGCAGGGCCTCCATCACGACGAAGGCGGTCGGCACCATGTGCCCGGGCAGCTGCTGCTGGAGGTGTGCTCGCAGCGCCGCGGCGTCCAGCGTCGGTCCACCCGCGCCGGAAGGAATGGCGACGTAGGCGACCAGACGCTTGTCGCCGGGCACGTCCTCGCGGGCCATCACCAGCGTCTCGGCGACGCCGGGCAGCCGCTGCAGCGCGGACTCCACCTCGCCCGGCTCGATGCGGAAGCCGCGCACCTTCACCTGGAAGTCGGTGCGGCCCAGGAACTCCAACGTGCCGTCCGCGCGCCAGCGAGCCCTGTCGCCCGTGCGGTAGAGGCGCTCGCCGTGCGAAGAGGTGAAGGCGTTGGGAACGAAGCGCTCGGCGGTGAGGTCGGGGCGGCGCAGATAGCCCCACGCCAGGCCGGCGCCACCGACGAACAGCTCACCGGCCACGCCCACGGGCACGGGTCGCAGGTGGGTGTCCAGCACGTAGACCGTCGACTGCCCGATGGGCTTGCCGATGGGCACCGCATGCCCGACGGCGGACGCCGCGGTCATGATGTGCGCGGTGGAGGCGGTGGTGTTCTCCGTGGGGCCGTAGCCGTTGATGAGCACGGACCCCGGAGCCAGCTTCGCCAGGTGCTGACGGGCGCGCTCGGCGGGCATCACGTCGCCGCCGATCATGAGCTGGGACACCCGCGCCAGGGTCTCTCCCTGGTGGAGCGCCAGCTGCTCGAAGAGCGCGGTGGTGAGGACGACGCTCGTCGGAGCATGGCGGCGGAAGAAGGCCGCGAGCTCCTCCAGCGACAGCGAATGCGGCGGCGCCAGCACCAGCTGCGCCCCGTGCAGCAGGGCGCCCCAGATCTCCATCGTGGAGGCGTCGAAGGCGGTGGGCGCCAGCTGGAAGTAGCGGTGCTCCGGGCCGAAGCGGAAGTAGGACGCGCCGCACACCAACCGCACGACGCCGCGGTGGGGCACCATGACGCCCTTGGGCCGGCCGGTGGAGCCGGAGGTGAACATCACGTAGGCCAGGCTGTCCGCGGACGCGGGCACGCTGGGCGCGTGAGTCGGCTTGCGCGCGAGGAGCGGGGCCTCGTCGTCCAGCAGCAGGGTGGCGCCGAAGAAGGACGGGAGGCTCTGCTCCCAGTCGGAGCGGGTCACCAGCACGGGAGCGCCAGAGTCCTCCAGCAGCATCGCGAGGCGCTCGTGGGGATAGCTCATCTCCAGCGGGACGTAGGCCGCGCCGGCCTTGAGCACGCCGAGGATGGCCACGATGAGGTCGAGCGAGCGTCCCAGGCCCAGCGCCACGCGAGTGCCCGGACGCACGCCCAGGCCGATGAGCGCGTGGGCGAGCTGGTTGGCGCGCTCGTCCAGCTGCCGGTACGTGAGGTGTTCGTCACCGAAGACCACGGCCACCGCGTCCGGCGTCTCGCGCGCCTGCTCCGCGAAGCGCTGGTGGATGGAGGTCTCGTGGGGGAACGGCGACCGCGTGTCGTTCCAGTCGATGAGCAACTGGCGCTGCTCGGCTTCGTCCATGAGCGGCAGCGCGGACAGGGGCTGCCGCACGTCCCGGACGACGGCCTGGAGCAGCGAACGCAGGTGCCCCAGCATGCGCGCGACGGTGGCCTCGTCGAAGAGGGCCGTGCGGTACTCGGCGCTGAGGCGCAGGCCGCGAGCCTCCTCGGACGCGACCAGCGTCAGGTCGAAGCGCGCCACACCGCCATCCACCGGCAACGTGTCCATGCGCAGGCCGGGAAGCGGCACGAGCGACAGGGGCGCGTTCTGCAGGACGAACATCACCTGGAACAGCGGGGAGACGTTCAGCCAGCGCGAAGGCTGGAGCACCTCCACCAGCTTCTCGAAGGGCACGTCCTGGTGCGCGAAGGCGCCAAGGGCGGAGTCATGCACCTGACCCAGCAGTTGGCGGAAGGACGGGTCGCCGGACAGGTCCGAGCGCAGGACGAGCGTGTTGACGAACAGGCCGATGAGGCCTTCGAGCTCGGAGCGAGAGCGGCCCGCGACCGGGGTGCCGACGGCGAGGTCGTCCTGACCGGAGTAGCGCTGGAGCAGGACGTTGAACGCCGCCAGGAGCACGGAGAACAGCGTGCGGCCCTCGCGCAGGGCCACGAGCTTGAGGCGCTGGACGAGCGGGAGGGGCAACAGCAACTCGTAACGAGCCCCCCGGCCATCGGGCTGCGCCTGACGTGGCCGGTCCGTGGGCAGCTCCAGCACGGCGTGCGGATCCAACCGCTGACGCCAGTACGACAGCTGCGCTTCGAGCGCGTCCCCCCGCATCCACTGACGCTGCCACGCGGCATAGTCCGCGTACTGCAAGCGCAGCGGTGTCAGGGCCGGGGCCTGGCCGGACGCGAAGGCCCGGTACAGCTCCGCCACCTCGCGGACGAGCACACCCAGGGACCAGCCGTCGGACACGATGTGGTGGATCGTCAGGAGCAGCAGGTGCTCCTGCTCCTCCAGGACCAAGAGGGCCGCGCGCACCAGGGGGCCGGTGGTGAGCGCGAAGGGGCGAAGGGCCTCGGCGGTGGCGCGGTGGCGTGCCTCGGCTTGACGCTCTTCGTGCGGCAGGGAGCGCAGGTCGGTGAGGTCCAACGTCAGGGCCGACGGCGGCGCGATGATCTGCACGGGGCCTTCGGGCGTGTCGCGGAACGTGGTGCGCAGGGCCTCGTGGCGGTGCATCAGCGCTTCGAGCCCGCGGCGCAGGGACTCGACGTCCAGCGCCCCGGACAGCCGCAGGGCGACGGGCATGTTGTACGTGGCCGTCCCGGGCTCCAGCTGATCAATCAACCACAGCCGCTGCTGGGCGAAGGACAGCGGCGGGGCCTCCCCTCGCGGCACCGGCACCAGGGGCGGCAACCCGGACGCAGCAGGCTCCGACGTGCCGGCCGCGTCGAGGTGCCGCGCGAGGCCTTCCAACGTCGGGGCCTCGAAGACGGTGCGCAGGGCCAGCTCCACGCCGAAGGCCGCGCGCACGCGAGAGACGAGCTGTGTGGCAAGGAGTGAGTGGCCACCCAATTCGAAGAAGTGGTCGGTGGCGCCCACGCGGGGCACGCGCAGCACCTGGGCCCAGAGGGCCGCGAGCTTCTCCTCGGTGGGATTGCGCGGAGCGACGTACTCGGCGGTGGAGACCGGCGCCTCCGGAGCGGGCAGGGCCTTGCGGTCCACCTTGCCACTGGGAGTCAGCGGCAGGGCCTCCAGCACCACGAAGGCGGAGGGCACCATGTACTCCGGCAGCTTTTCGTGCAGCCGCGAGCGCAGTGCGGAGACGTCCACTGTCTCCGAGCCGCTGCGGCATGCCACGTAGGCCACCAGCCGCTTGTCGCCCGCCGAATCCTCGCGGGCCACCACCACCGCCTGGCGCACGCCAGGGTGCTGCTCCAGCGAGGCCTCAATCTCCCCCAGCTCGATGCGCAGGCCGCGCACCTTCACCTGGAAGTCCGCGCGGCCCACGTACTCGATGGCGCCGTCGGGCAACCAGCGCGCCACGTCACCCGTGCGGTACAGCCGCGCACCCGGCGTGTCGCTGAATGCATCCGGGATGAAGCGCTCGGCCGTCAGCTCCGGGCGTCCCAGGTAGCCGCGCCCCACCTGCACACCGCCGATGAAGAGTTCCCCCGGAACGCCCACGGGCACGGGCTCCATGCGGGAGTCCAGCAGGCGAATCTGGGTATTGGCCACGGGCCGGCCAATGGGCACCGAGCGACGAGACTCACCCGGCAGGCACTGGTGGAAGGTGACGTCGACGGCGGCCTCGGTGGGTCCGTAGAGGTTGTGCAGTCCGGCCCAGGGCAGCCTCCGCAGACAACGCTCTGCCAGTTCCACCGGCAGGGCTTCACCGCTGCACACCACGCGACGCAGCGACGTGCAGGACTCCAGCCCCGGCTCCTCCAGGAACACCTGGAGCATGGAGGGCACGAAGTGCAGCGTGGTGACACCAGCCTCGGAGATGAGGCGCGCGAGGTAGGCGGGCTCCTGGTGGCCGCCAGGCTTCGCGACGACAAGACGTGCGCCCGTCATGAGGGGCCAGAAGAACTCCCAGACGGAGACGTCGAAGCTGAAGGGCGTCTTCTGCAGGACGACATCCGAAGGGCCCAGGCCGTAGGCAGACTGCATCCACAGCAGGCGATTCACCACGGGGCCATGAGCATTCATGGCACCCTTGGGGCGGCCCGTGGAGCCGGAGGTGAAGATGACGTAGGCCAGACCGTCGGCGGTGGCGCGCGGCGGCGGAGCATGCCGGGGCTGGCGCGCGATGGCTTCCCACTGCGTGTCCAGGCAGAGCACCCGGGCGTCATGCGCGGGCAGGCGCGAGAGCAGGTGCTCCTGGGCCAGCAGGACGGCGGGACGTGCGTCCTCCAGCATCCAGGTGAGGCGCTGGGCAGGGTAGGCGGGGTCGAAGGGAACGTAGGCGCCGCCGGCCTTGAGCGTGGCGAGCAGTGCGACGACAAGCTCCAGGGAGCGCTCCAGCAGGAGGCCGACGCGGACCTCGGGCCCCACGCCTTGCGCGATGAGGGCGTGGGCGAGCTGATTGGCCCGCGCGTCCAGCTCCCGGTACGTCAGCGTGCGGCCCTCGAACTCAAGTGCCACCGCATCCGGCGTGCGCTCCACCTGCGCCTCGATGAGGCCATGCAGCGTGGCATCGCGCGGGAAGTCGGTCGCCGTCGCGTTCCAGTCCGCCAGCACCCGACGTTGCTCGGGCTCCTCCATGAGCGGCAGCGCGGACACCCGCTGCCCGGCGTCCACGGTGACGGCCTGGAGCACCGAACGCAGGTGGCCCAGCATGCGCGCGACGGTGGCCTCGTCGAAGAGGGCCGTGCGGTACTCCGCGATGAGGCGCAGGCCGCGAGCCTCTTCGGTGGCGATGAGCGTCAGGTCGAACCGGGCCGCGCCCGCGTCCACGGGCTGTGCGTCCATGCGCAGGCCGGGGAGGGGAGGAAGGGAGAGCGGCGCGTTCTGCAGGACGAACATCACCTGGAACAGCGGTGACACGTTCAGCCGGCGCGAGGGCTGGAGCACCTCCACCAGCTTCTCGAAGGACACGTCCTGGTGCGCGAAGGCGCCAAGGGCGGAGTCATGCACCTGGCTCAGCAGTTGGCGGAAGGACGGGTCGCCGGACAGGTCCGAGCGCAGGACGAGCGTGTTGACGAACAGGCCGATGAGGCCTTCGAGCTCGGAGCGGGAGCGGCCCGCGACGGGAGTGCCGACGGCGAGGTCGTCCTGGCCGGAGTAGCGCTGGAGCAGGACGTTGAACGCCGCCAGGAGCACGGAGAACAGCGTGCGGCCTTCGCGCAGGCCCAACTCCTTGAGCCCCTGGGTGAGCGCCGGGGGCAGGACGATGGAGTGGCGAGCCCCCTGGACGTCCATGTTCGCGGGGCGCGGACGGTCCGAGGGCAGCTCCAGCACCGCGTGCGGATCCAACCGCTGGCGCCAGTACGACAGCTGCGCTTCGAGCGCGTCCCCCTGCGCTCCCTGCCGCTGCCACGCGGCATAGTCCGCGTACTGCAGGGGCAGGGCCTTCAGGGACGGCGGCTGGCCGGACGCGAAGGCCTGGTACAGCTCCGCCACCTCGCGGACCAGCACGCCCATGGACCAGCCGTCGGACACGATGTGGTGGACCGTGACGAGCAGCAGGTGCGCGTCCTCGGAGAGCCGGTAGCGCACCGCGCGCAGCAGCGGCCCCCGCTCCAGGTCGAACGGCACGCGGACGTCCTCGCGCACACGGCGCAAGGCCTCGGGTTCACGCTGGGCCTCCAGCAGGCTCCCCAGGTCCACCTCCGCGATGGACAGCTCCAGGTCCGGCGCGACCTGCTGGAGCGGCCGGCCCTCGTGCTCCGGGAAGGTGGTGCGCAGCGCGTCGTGGCGGTCCACGACGGCCTGGAAGGCTCGGGAGAGCGCCACCGGGTCGAGCTGCCCGGAGAGGCGCACGGTGACGGCCATGTGGAGCGCAGCGTTGCCGGGCGACAGCCGCTCCTGCAGCCACATGCGCTCCTGCCCGAAGGAGGCGGCCACGCGGGTGGACGGACGGATCTTTCCACGCAGCAGTTCGGCCAGCCGCGAGCGCTTGTCATCAGAGGGGAGGGTCATGTTGGCGCCAGCTCCTTCGTGTCGCACGGACGGGCGCCGACTCCTCCTGTGGAGCGGCGTCTTCCTGAAGTGCGCGACGACGTGAACTGGGCGCCAGCTATGTCATCGAATTGATACCTTGTCCAAACACGAGGCGAGCGCGGAGCCCGGGCTGGCGGACAGCAGTTCCGCGTCGCGTGGTTCGCTCGGCAAGCTCCTGGGTGTCCACGAACGCAACGACACACAGTGCGGGCCACTCGATGCGATGATTCACGGAGGTTGTCTGACCCGCCTGCGCGCCCCTACGCTTGCCGGATGAAACGACTCTTCGCAGCGCTGGTCCTGCTTCCCGCGATGGCCTTCGGGCAGGTGCGTGTAGACATCGATGTGAAGCTACCCGACATCGTCTTCTCGACCCCGCCGCCGCTCGTCGTCGTGCAGCCCGGCGTGCAGGTGGTGGAGGACTACGACGAGGACCTCTACGTCGTGGACGATGCGTACTGGGTGCGCCGCGATGGGCGGTGGTACCGGGCGCGCGACTACCACGGTGGCTGGGAGGTCGTGGAGGAGCGGCGGGTCCCCGTCACTGTCGTCAAGCTGCCTCCCGGGCGTTACAAGCGGTGGAAGCACTCGAAGAAGGCGGTCGTCGTGCCCGCGTCGTACCGTGACGACGGCCACGACCACCGGCAGCAGGACCGGGGCCACGACGACCACCACAAGGGCGGCAAGGGCAAGGGCAAGGGGAAGAAGTAGCTCCGCTCCGGGGCCTCTTCGCGGGAGGCCCCGGGACCGGTCAGTGGGCCGGCGGCTCGCCACCCGCTGGCGCGCGGACGAAGAGCGTCCTGCCCGCTCGGATCGTGCACTTCACGTCGGTGAACCGCCGGACATCCGTGGCGGGATCGCCGCCGAGCACCACGAGGTCGGCGTCGAAGCCCGGCATGACGCGGCCCCGGCGCTCGCTGGCGCTCCAGCGCGCGGCGGGGGCGGTGGTCAACGACGCGAGGATCTGCATCGGCGTCAGCCCTGCCTGTGCCATGAGGACGTACTCCTGCGTCGGATCGAGGTCCGTCATGTACCCGGCGTCGGTGCCGAACAGGACCTGCCCCCCGGCGCTCGAGAACGCCGCGAGCTGCCGCTCCGCACCCCCCACGAGGCGCTCGCGCACGTCGGCGGGCACGTCCGCCTTGGTGAGCTCGTAGCCCCAGAGCTGCAGCGTGGGGACCACGGAGACGTGGCGTGAGACCAGCTGGCCGACGAGCTCGGCGCTCCACCCCTGTTTCGGTGAGTCAATGGTGGTGTGCACGATGACGTCGGCCCCGGCCTGCACGGCGGCGCTCACCCCGTCGGGATCCGTGGGATGCACCATGACCAGGCCTCCCCGCCGGTGCGTTTCGTCCACCGCGGCGCGCGCGATGTCCTCGGCCATGCGCCGGATCTCACCATGCCCCTGGGGCGTGGCGACGAACAGCTTGGTCCCCTGCGCGCCGGACTTGATGTTCTCGCGGACGAGGGCGCGGGCCTCCTCCGCAGATGCGGGCTGCGCAAGCTGTCGCAGCAGCTCGGGCGGCAGGTCGCGCAGGTAGAAGGGGATGCCGTTCTCCGGATACATCGGCGAGCCGACGGTGAGGATCGCCGGCCCGCGCAGCTCGCCTCGCTCGATGCGCTGGCGCAGGGCCCCGGTGTTCGCGGGGTCGGAGCCGGTATCGACGACCGTCGTGAAGCCGTAGCGCGTGGTCAGCTGGTTCAGGGGTGACTGGAGCTCGTCACCCGGCCGGCTGGCGGCCCCGGCGAACGCGGGGTCCGTGAAGTGGACGTGGCTGTTCTGGAACCCGGCGGTGATCACGCCGCCAGCGCAGGCCTCCTCGCGCCGAACCCCGGCCGGCGGAGCGTCCGACGCGGAGCCGACGGCTTCAATCCTCCCGCCGCTCACCATCACCCAGGCGCCCTCCAGCGGTGGCGCGTCCGGAGCCACATAGAGCCGCGTGCCCGTCAGGAGCCAACGATCGGCGACAGCAGGGCGCTGACTCGACGCGCAGCCCGCGGTGGCCAGCCAGAAGAGAAGTGTGATCCGTTTCATGATGTTCACCTCGCGGAGCTGGATGGATTCCGGTAAAATCCAGTTTGTCTGAAAAGTATTGACTTGCTGGTTTCCGCGCTCGCAATGTCTCCCTGTCGCCAAGGCTGGCGACAGGGGAGCACATCATGCCGAAGTCGAAGCAACTCGCGTCCTGCCTTGCCCTTGCCCTGGCTGCGTCCGCGCCGACGGCCCTCGCGGATTCGGCCATCTACGGCGGCGGCCCGTTCTATTCCGGCGGCACCGCGGTGATGAACGACCTGCGCGGCTCGGGCTTCACCACCGTGATCCTCTGGAGCTTCCACATCGAGGACAACGGCGACCTCGTCTACAACGACATCCCGGTGGTGAGGAACGGCGCCTACATCGGTGACCCGGCCTGGCCCACGCGGCTGGCCTCGCTCAAGACGGCGCCGACCTCGGTCAATCGCATCGAGGTGTCCATTGGCGCCTGGAGCGTCCCCGACTTCGAGCGCATGGCTCGGCTGGTCAACGGCACCGCCGCTGGCTGCGGCAGCACGCTGGTCTGCGGCACGGGCAGCAGCAGCATCCTGTACCGCAACTTCCAGGCGCTGAAGACCGCCACCGGCGCCACCGCGGTCAACTTCGACGACGAGAGCGCCTACGACCTGGCCCCGACGACCCAGTTCGGGCAGATGCTGGCGGGCCTGGGCTACAAGATCACCTTCGCGCCCTACACCAACCAGACCTTCTGGCGCAGCCTCAAGGACAACCTCGGCAGCGCGGTCGACGGCATCTACCTCCAGGTGTACGACGGCGGCGCCGGCAACAACCCGGCGAGCTGGAACACCGCGATGGGCATGACGGTGGACCCGGGCCTGTGGTCGCGCCACGGCTCCGGCTGCGCCAGCGGTGACAGCCCGGCCACGGTGCAGAGCAAGATGAGCAACTGGAAGAGCACCGCCGGCATCAACGGCGGCTTCATCTGGCTGTACGACGACATCCAGGCGTGCGTGGCGCAGGGCACCAGCGCGCAGTACGCGGCGGCGATCAACACCGCGGTCAGCGGCAACACCCCGCCGGTGGCCAACTTCGGCGTCACCGTGAGCGGACTGACCGCGACCTTCAGTGACGCCTCCAGCGACAGCGACGGCACCATCGCCTCGCGCAGCTGGAGCTTCGGCGACGGCAGCGGTTCAACCGCCACCAACCCCAGCCATGTCTACGCCAGCGGTGGCAACTACACCGTCAGCCTGACCGTGACCGACAACGGCGGGGCCAGCCACACCCGGACCCAGACCGTCTCGGTCGGCACAGGCTACGTCAACCTGGCGCTCAACAAGCCGGCGACCGGCTCCACGGCCTGCAACAGCAGCGAAACGCCGGCCAAGGCGGTCAACGGGAGCGTCTCCGGCGGCACGACCGACAAGTTCTGCTCGCTGGCCTCGGGGGCCTGGCTGCAGGTGGACCTGGGGTCAGCGCAGACGGTCAGCAGCTTCGTCGTCAAGCACGCCGGCGCGGGCGGTGAGTCGAGCACCTGGAACACCCGGGCCTTCACCATCCAGACCTCCAGCAACGGCACGAACTGGAGCACCCCGGTGACGGTGACCAACAACACCGCCAGCACCTCGACCCACCCCATCAGCGCCACCTCCGCGCGCTACCTCAAGCTCAACGTGACCACCGCGTCCCAGAACGGCGACCCGGCCACGCGCATCTACGAGTTCGAGGTGCACTGACCCGGCGAGGGGGGGGCGGCATCGCAGGGGCTACGGTTGCGGCACGCCCGACTCGTAGGCCTTGCGGATGGCCTGGGCACAGGCGAGTGACTTCTGGCCCTCCTCGTCCCCGCCGAGCTGGCGACTGCGGGCCAGGACCATGTACCTGTTCCTGGCGGCATTCACCCAGGGATAGAAGCCAAACGCTCCCGGGGAGGAGTGGCCCGTCACGGTCCACACGCCGTTGACGGGCTCTCCTTCAATCCAGTGTCCGAGCCCGTAATACGTCTCTCCCCCCGTCCACGGCGTGGAGGACACGCCTGGGCCCCCCGCCCAGGCCGGAACGGAGTCCACGGTCAGCTGGGAGGACAGCGCGTACTGGTTGTTGATCAGCTTCATCAGGAAGACGCGGTACTGCTCCGCGCTGCCGGAGAAGCCCCCGGCCGGAGCGACGGCGCTGTCGGACTCTGGAAGGGTGGTGCCCAACTGGGCGTTGACCCAATCCATGACGCTCAGCAGTCCCGTGCCCCTCCTGGTCCCGATGTCGTCCAGGGCTAGCTTCTGCATGTGGCCGCCGTTGTAGAAGAACCGGCCGTTCTGGAGCGGGCGGTAGGTGACGTTCTTGTAGGCGGCGCCGTAGCACTCCGAGACCGTCGTCCCGGCGTCTCCACACAAGGTGGTGTTCTCGTCGATGTAGCCGCTGGTGAAGTTGAGCCGCTTCTTCTCGTCCGCGGTGAGGTTGGCGTACCCCCGCGACTGCACGTAGGCCCCCGCGTACAGCCACTTGCTCGCGGACGCGATGGGCATCACCGTCGCGGCCGTCACCCCGCTGCCTCGCGGGATGGCGTAGAGCGGCCCCGCGCCATTGCCAATCTCCCAGTAGAAGTTCCCGAGCGGCGCGCAGCTCTCCGAGGTGTTGGCCGTGGTCAGCGCGGCCTGTTCGCCCGCCGTGAGCGCCGCCTGGGACGTGCCCGGGGGTGCATCCGCCACGGCGACGTCGGCGTCCCCGGCGGTTCCACAGCCGATGAGACCCAGGGCCAGCAGCCCGCACGCCGAGATGAAAGTCGTCCTTCGGTGTTGCTTCATGGGGAATTCCTCCGGGAAATGCCCCTGTGAACCCGGGAAGCGCCCGGAAGTTGCGCGCCCCTCTCTCTCAAGCGGGCGCCGGAGCGTCCGGGCTCGAACTCGGCTCACCGGCGACGAAAGAGAGGTGTGAGGTCGGTACGACGCCGGCCTCGCTTCGCTACCGGGAGAAGGACCCATGACGTGCGGACACTGGCGCTGGCGTGTCGCCACCACCCAGCGGGACATGGATGACGCGGCCCGCATCCGCTGGGCTGTCTTTGGCGGGGAAATGGGACTGCTGACCGAGCAGTCGGCGCTGTCGCGGCGGGAGATGACCTCCATCGACACGCTCGACACCACGGTGCACCTGCTCGTCCATGTCGGCTCGGAGCCGGTGGCGACGATGCGCGTGGCGTTGCCCAACGCGGAGGTGGCGGCGAACCTGGGCGGGCCGGTGGGGCTCGAGCTGGCGCAGCGGCTGGACCTCTCGGGCGTGATCCGCCCGGGGATGGTGTTCGCGGAGCCCTCGCGCTTCTGCGTGCTGCCGAAGTGGCGGCGCACGCAGGCCGTCTCGTGGCTGCAGGCGGCCATGTACGCGGAGAGCCGGCGGCGCGGGGTGACGCACTGGATCGCGTCCGCGAACCTGGAGACGGACTCGCCCGAGGACGCGCTGCTGGCGTCGCGGGTGGCGGCCCACCGGGGATGGCTGAGTCCGCGCTGGCGGGTGGACGTGCCCGACCCGCGCCAGGCCCCCAAGCGGCCCCGCAAGCCCTTCTACACGCCGGAGGAGCGGGCGAGGGCGGAGCAGGGGCTGTGGGACGGCCTGCGGGTGCCCAGGTCCCCCTCGCTCTTCGCCACGACGATGGGGGCGCGCTTCATCGCGGAGCCGCTCTACGACGCGTACTTCCAGTGGTTCACGCTGCCGCTCGTCATGGCGCTCGATGAGATTCCGGCGGACACCCTGACGCACTTCCACGCGCTGCAAGACGGCGCGAGCCCCGCCGTCTAGGCCCGGGGCGGCTTCTTCCTTCCCTTCACCTTCAACACGCAGCAGCCGGGACTCCAACGGACCCCGGACAGGAGACGTACGTGCAAACCCAGACGGAGCATCAGGCGGGGACGCAGTGGCTGGCGGTGCTGGACGAAGAGGCGCGGGGGCTGGTGGCCGCGGTGGATGCGCGGCCCGACGCCAGCCGCCTCCTCGATGGCACCCTCGACCTGGAGGGCTACATCCACTACCTCGTCCAGACGTATCACTACGCGCGCTGGAGCACGCCGATCCTCGCCGAGGCCGGCCACCGGCTCAATCGGCTGGGACGGCACCCGGAGCTGGCGGCGCTGTTGATCCAGAAGGGCGAGGAGGAGCGCGGGCACGACCGCTGGTTGCTGTCGGACCTGCGGAACCTGGGCTGCTCGGAGGAGCAGGTGGAGGCGGCGGCGCGGAGCCCGGCGGTGGAGGCCTACACGGGGTGGAACTTCTTCACGTCGCGCTCGGGCGTGCCGACGGCGGTGCTGGGGACCGCGTACGTGCTGGAGTACCTGTCGCAGACGCGGGCGGGCGTGTGGGCCGAGCGGCTCAAGGCGGTGGGCGCCATCCCCAACATCCACAAGGCGGTGACCTTCCTGCGCAGCCACGGGGCGCTGGACGGGGACCACGTGGCGGAGATGCAGCGGCTCCTGGCGCCGCTGACGGACCCGGAGGACCAGGAGGCGATCCTCTTCTCGGCCCGGGTCGCCCGGAGCGTCTACCCGCGCATCTTCCGTGAGGACGGCGCCTCCAGCCACCCTCTCGCGAGGTAGCGACGACCGCACGCAAGCGGGGAGCGCCTCCCGTCCGGGCCCTGGCCTCTCGGGAGGCGTCTTCCCCCCGTTCGATTCGCTCAGACAGGCTTGTTGAGGCGGGCGGCCTGGTAGAGGAGGTCCGCGCGGCTGTCCACGCCCAGCTTGTCGAAGATGTTCCGCACGTGGGTCTTCACGGTCAGGAGCTTGCGGCCGAGCTCAACGGCGATCTGCTCGTTGTTCCGGTTGCAGAGCAGGTGCCTCGCGATGGTGGCTTGGCGGGGCGTGAGCTGGCGTTCCATCTCCCAGGGGAGCGGGATGGAGTGGGGAATCTCATTCAGCCTGAGCGCCCATCGCCGGGGACCGTCAGCGGCGGGCATTTCGATGAAGCGGCAGGTGCGGTTGCCCTCGGGATGGTTGAAGACCCAGAGGGTCTTCCCGAGCCGGGCGTCCGCGTCCATGCGAACCAGGGCGTCCAGCCGCTCCTTGAAGACGAGCGGGAGCCCGCAGGAGTGCATGTCCGCGCCGGTGAACCACCGGGCCAGGAGGGCGTTGGCGTGCTCGGAGCGGAACTCCACGCGGGAGGGAGGCTCCACGACGAGGTAGGCGGAGTCGGGACGGCGGTGGAGCTCCTCGAGAAGGTGGGCACCGGCCATGAGGCCCTGGGCGTCATTGCAGTTGCGCACCGTGTTCATCAGGTGCTCGTTGATGCTGGCGACCGCGGTGGTGTTCTCCAAGGAGAAGGGGCGGCGCTTGTTCCGGTAGAACGCGAGCGCGCCAACGAGGCCGGGGCCGATGGGCAGCAGGACCGCCATGATGTGTTCCAGCGTCAGGTCCAGCTCCCGGCTGCGTTGGAAGATGAGGGTGCGTTCGTACTCATCGCGGGTGAGCAGCTGCGTATCGCGGACGGGCACGTTGGGCCGCGCGAGGATGGGGGCCCGCAGGAAGTCATGCTCGGCCAGGACGGCATAGTCATCCAGCAGGCGGATGGGGAAGCCCGGGACGAGCCATTGGAAGTCGAACGGCTCCGTGTGCATGAGGCACAGGGCCATGGCGTCGGCCTGGACGAACTCGAGCAGGGACGCACGCGCGGCTTCGAGCACCTTGGGGATGCTCAGTGCGCTGTTGAGTCCACTGATGACGCTGTCCCGGAGCACGAGCTCCTGGGTGGTGAAAGCCGTTGGATTGAACATCCGCGCGTCCTTGTCATCTTGACCGGGCAGGCTGCGGACCTCAGCCTAATCCAGTCCGATGGCAAGTCATACGCGCCGGGATGACACACTGTTCCATCCACCGCCCGAGGCCTCATCCAAGGCCCCGGGCGGCGTGCGGCTCAGCTCACTGGATGACGGTGACGACCTGGGTCTGGCACGTGACCGGGTCGATGAAGGACTGGGCCGCGTCGACGGTGCAGATGGCGCCGCCATAGGTGCCAAAGAAGACCTGCGCCTGGCAGCTGCCGCCGACGTCACTGACCTCCACCCGCCAGACACACGTCTTCGCGGCGGCCGGGTTCGCCGGGTCCACCGTCCAGTAGTACTGCTGCGCGATCAGCGGGGCCGGGGTGGGGGCGCTCACCTCGAAGCCGCCATAGCTGGCCGTGGGCACGGGATAGGGATTGAACACGCCGTTGAGCGTCCCCGTCAGGACCTGGATGCCCAGGGAGATGGGCAGGCCCGTCTGGTTGAGGACGAAGAGGTCCTCCAGCGCGGGGCCGACGGACGCCACCTGGGACTCCCGCTTCGTGGGCAGCTGGACCGCCCCCTCGCGGACGCTCACATACTCGTCACGCTGGGACAGGAAGTCAGGGAACCCGAGCTCCACCTGCCCGGCGAACGCGATGGACGGAGCGAGCGACAACAGCGAGGCAGCCAGGAAACGCTTCACGTTCCTCGTCATGGACTACTCCTGAGTTGTGAGTGCGGGGTTGGCCGAAGCCAATGCCTTACTAGCATCCACTCCCGTTTAACTGCAAATCAAAACGGGCAATTCATGGAGTTCCTGTGGATGTGGACGATTGCGGTCCTGGCGTGTCACGCGTTCGTTGGAATGTCAGGCTAAGGGGTTTCCACGGGTCGACAAAGCCATACGCATGTCATTCGCGGGGCGCCGGGCGGTATGGGGCTTCTTCCCGGAAGATCAACAGCCCGTCCAGGACCGTGGCCCAGGGCGCCGTCGTCCACGTGTAGTTCAGGGGACGCGCCACCCTGGGCCCGAAGTCCTGAAGCTGGCGCGTGTCCAGATAGCGGGTGTCCGCGGCGTGGCCGGCGAACGCCCAGCCCTCCAGCGAGTCGTCCGTCGCGGGCGCGAGGACAAAGGTGCGAGTCGTGCTGCCCAGGGAGTAGCTCCCGGAGTTCGCGGAGAACCCCAGCACGAACGACCGGGCTCCGAACCTCTCATGGACATACGACCCGAAGGGAATCACGTGGCGCACGTCCGCATCCACGCCCTTGAGGTCTTTCGCGGCATGGATGGTGGCAAGCCAGACAATGGCTTTCTTCGGCGCGGGAGACTGGGACAGGAGCCAATCCAGGTTCATGAACATGGAGCGGTCACGCCCGTTGTAGTCGCTCCAGTCCCCAGCCTGCGCCGGAGCCTGGGACATCCTGGCGACCTGGCGGGTGAAGAACCGCTCCAGGTTGCGGACCATCTGCAGCGGGCCCTGGCTGCCCGGGGTCGCGGCGAGCACCGGCTCCAGCTCCTGCCAACAGCCCAGGATGAACCTCGCGGTGTCGGCCGTGTACGGGTGGGTTTCGTCATATCCCCAGGCCATGTACCGCTCGATCTCCGCTCCGCACGCGGCCTGCCTTGGACCCGGGAGGAAGGGGATGAGTTCACGCGCCATCTGGCGCTGGGCGTAGGTGCCCCTGCCAATCTGATCATCAATCCCACCCGCCACGAGGGTTCCCGCCTGGATCCGCGCGGTCAGGAAGGGAACCAGGGGCGCCATCTCCTGGGTGGCCCAGAGCCCGCCAATCGCGGCGGCGACCGTGTCTTCGCTGACGGGTTGGCCCGCCTTCAGCAGCGCCTGGATGTGGAGGAAGTCGTAGGTGCCAGCCTCGATGAAGAACGCATCGAAGTGGCACTCCTCCACGAGCCTGCGCGTCAAGGCCACCTTGAAGGCAACCGTCCTGGCATTGCCGTGGTGCGACTCCTCGCCCAGCAGTGCGAGCTGCTTGTCGCAGAGGTCCCTGACGATCCAGTCGGTGTCCGTCTCCGCCACGGCCTCCCGAGCAGCAGTGCCCCTGGACGGCGATGCACAGCCTGAAAGCAGCAGGAGCAGGAGCAGGAGGTGTCTCATTCGCGGCCCTTCCGTGAGAGGTGATTCCATTCTAGATGCGGTGATTCCCCAGCGTCCCTTCTCTCCAGGAGAGGTGAACCCATGACCCGCCCGAACGCACCGCCCGACTTCGACCCTCGATTGGCCGCGCTCCTGCCTTCGCTGGAGGGGTATGTGCCCGTGAAGATGACGCTGGATCAGCTCGAGCACTTCCGCGCGTTGAGTCGCGTGAGCCGGGAGGACCTGATCGGAGATGCGAAGGTCAGCTGCGTCGACCACCGCATCCCCGGGTACCAGGGCGCGGACATCACAGTCTCGGTCATCGCGCGGCAGGACCACGTGACTCCGGGGCCTGCCGTCTATCACATCCATGGCGGCGGCATGGTGATGGGGACCCGCTTCGCGGGGGCGAAGCCGCTCGTGGACTGGGCGCTTCGTCATGACGCGGTCTGCGTGACGGTCGAATACAGGCTGGCGCCCGAGCATCCAGCGCCCACCCTGGTGGAGGACTGCTACGCCGGGCTGGAGTGGATGGCGGCGAATGCCGCGCTGCTGCGGTTTGATCCGAACCAGCTCGTCATCTTCGGAGGAAGCGGCGGGGGAGGGCTCGCGGCGGGGGCCACGCTCCTGGCCCGCGACCGGCGCGGTCCGCGGCTGCTGGGCCAGCTGCTGCAATGCCCGATGCTGGACGACCGCAACGAGACGGAGTCAGCCCACCGGTACGATGGCGTTGGCGTCTGGGACCGCACCAGCAACCTGACGGCCTGGCAGGCGGTGCTGGGGGACCGTCGCGGCGGCCCTGACGTGTCTCCCTATTCCGCGCCCGCGCGCGCGACGGAGCTGCGCGGGCTGCCACCGACCTTCATCGACGTCGGGGGAGGGGAGACGTTCCGCGATGAGGCGATTGCCTATGCTCGCGGCATCCTTGCCGCGGGCGGCGAGTGCGAGCTGCACGTCTGGGGCGGAGCCTTCCACGGCTTCTATGACATCGCCCCGCAGTCCGAGGTGGCTCAAGCCTGCATCGCGGCGCGCGACGCGTGGCTGGGACGGATGTTCGCCCGCGGCGCCGCGAGCAGGGACGCGACGTAACGGAGGGCTGGGGGAATCAAGCCCTCCGACCGGGCGCTGGCAACCCTGTCGTCAGGCCGTCCGGCCCAGCTTCCCGGCCATCACCTCGCGCATGCCCGTCGGCGCGCGCCCCAGCAGCTCCCGCAGCGTGGGGTCGACGGCCGCGAACTCGCCATCGCGGCTCGCGCGGTAGAGGCCGAGCGAGATGGCCACCGCGGGCGCGGGCATGCCGGAGGCCACGAGCTTCGCGCGCATCTCGTCCTCCGGCACGACGCTCCGGCGCAGCGGGCGTCCGAGGACGCTCGACGCAAGCTCGCACAGCGCTTCGAAGTCGAGCGCCTGCTCCGCCGTGAGCGGCGGCGTCGGCCCTT
The DNA here is from genome assembly GCF_036245865.1 of Corallococcus caeni. Lineage (NCBI taxonomy): Bacteria > Pseudomonadati > Myxococcota > Myxococcia > Myxococcales > Myxococcaceae > Corallococcus > Corallococcus caeni. The sequence goes on from NZ_BTTW01000016.1 coordinate 27,493, forward strand.
CGTAGCGGCCCTCGTTCGCCAGAATCACCGCCGCCGCCTCCGCCAGGTCCGCATGCGTGGTCCAGGAGACCTTCCCGTCCGCGGGCGCTTCGAAGACGCCCGTCTTCAGGCCCCTCTCCAGCAGGAACACCGCGCTCGAAGCGTAGAAGCCGTTGCGAAGCGCGGTCCACGCCAGCCCCGACCCGGCCAACATCTGCTCCGTCGCCGCATGGTCGAGCATCGGAGGAAACGCCGAGGAGTGGCTCGCGGCCATGTGGCTCGTGTAGACGATGCGCCGCGCGCCGGCGGCCCGTGCGGCGTCGATGGCGGCGCGATGTTGGGCCAGGGTGTCGCCGCCCGTCGCACGCGCGTTCGACGAGACCATCAGCACCTGGGTTGCGCCCTCGAAGGCGTGCGCGAGGCTCGCCGGCTCCGCGAAGTCCCCCCTGCGCACCCGGACGCCACGGGCCGCCAGGTCCTGGGCCTTGTCCACGTCCCGGACGCTGACGGCGACCCGGTCCACCGGGACGCGGGTGATGAGGTTCTCCACGATGAGACGGCCGAGCTGCCCGGTGGCTCCGGTCACGACGATCATCGAACGCTCCTTGGGATATCATTGGAAACAGTTACTTGTTTCCGGCGATAACGTAGCGAGCGTTAGCGGCGATATCAAGCCTTCGTTATCGGCGTTCCGGGGGCAGCGTGCTATCTCAGCCCCATGAGGGACCGCGAGAAGGTCGCTGCCGAGGACGCGGAGGGCCCCGATGCGCGCGCGCGCATCATCGCGGCCGCCGCTGAGCTCATCGCCTCCGGAGGGCCCGAGGCCGCGACCACGCGGGCCGTGGCCTCCGCCGCGGGGGTGCAGGCACCAACCCTCTACCGGCTCTTCGGCGACAAGCGAGGCCTGCTCGCGGTCGTCTTCGAGCACGCCATGCGGCGCTATGTGTCGGAGAAGGCGGCGCGCAAGCCGCACCCGGATCCGCTTCAGGACTTTCGCGACGGCTGGGACACGCACATCGCGTTCGGCCTCAGCCATCCCGGGCTGTTCGCCATCATGAGCAGCGATCCCCAGCTGGCGTCGCAGTCCCCGTCGCTGGGTGATGGGGAGGACGTCCTGCGCAGGCGCATCCGGAACCTCGCGCTCGCGGGCAGGCTGCGGGTCAGTGAGGAGCGAGCGCTCGGCCTCGTGTCGGCGATGGGCATTGGGGCCGTGCTCACGCTGCTGAGCCAGCCCGAAGACAAGCGCGACCCCGGACTCGCCCAGGCCACGCGCGAGGCGGCGGTGGCCGCCATCACGGGCGAGGCGGCGACGCCGAAGAACACGGAGGTCCGCGCCATGGCCGCCGCGCTGCGGGCCTCCATCGGGCGGATCCGTGTGCTCTCAAAAGGCGAAAGCCTGCTGCTGAGCGAGCTGCTCGAGCGCATCGCGGACGCCGGGTAGCTGGAGTCCACGCCGTCGAGCTGGAAGCGCACGCTGCCCGCCTGTCCCTCGTAGGTCGGCGTGGGGAGTGATGGCCAGCGATCAGAGGCCACGTCCCGGAGGACGGGGGCTGCCCCATCCAGGGATAATGCTCACCTGATGGGGGTGGAGCTGCCCATCCATGACAGAGTGGGCGCCATCCGAATCCTCTTCTCGATGGCGTTCTGGACCTTCCTCGCGCTGTCCAGCGCGGTGTTGTTCCTTGGGGCGCTCCTGCTGTGGGCGCTCACCCGCCCGTTTGACGCGAATGGACGCGTGCTTCACCTGTACTCGTGCTTCTGGGCGCAGCTGTATTTCTACGTGAACCCGATGTGGCACCTGCGGGTGGAGGGCCGCGAACGCCTGCCCTGGAAGGGCGCGGCGGTGCTGGTGGCCAACCACGAGTCGCTGGGGGACATCCTGGTCCTCTTCGGTCTCTACCGGCCCTTCAAGTGGGTCTCCAAGGCGGAGAACTTCAAGCTGCCGCTCATCGGCTGGAACATGCGCCTCAACCGCTATGTGCCGCTCATCCGCGGAGACCGCGCCAGCATCATCCAGATGATGGCCGGGTGCAGGTATTGGCTGTCGCGCGGCGTCCCCATCCTGATGTTTCCCGAAGGCACCCGCTCTCATGACGGCCAGGTGAAGGCCTTCAAGGACGGCGCCTTCACGCTCTCCATCCAGGAGCGCTGCCCCCTCATCCCCGTGGTCCTCACCGGCACCGCGCGGACCATGCCCAAGCACGGGCTGGTCCTCCAGCAGGCGGTCCACGCCCGGGTGCGCGTGCTGGAGCCCATCGACCCGGCGGGCTTCGCCGGGGACGTGCACGCCCTGCGCGACCACGTGCGCGACCTCATCATCCGCGAGAAGGCGCGCATGGACGCCGAGGGTTGAGCGGGCCGCCGGTGGCGCTCGCCGTCTGCGGTCAGGGCGCGCCGAGGGCCGGCGGAGCCTCCGGCCGCCGGGTGCGCCTGCGCCAGTAGAGGAACACGGGCACGCCCGCGCCGAGCAGCACCGTGCCCTTGAGCGCGTTGAGCGGGTTGGAGGCCGTCGAGCCCAGCAGGACGTACAGCGCGGCCGCGATGAAGAGGAGCGGGGTGAAGGGATATCCAGGCACCCGGTACGCGGCGCGGGGCACCAGGCCCTGCCGCTCGCGCGCGCGGTAGACGAACAGCGTCGCGGCCGTGGCGCCGAAGACGAGCCAGTCCGCGAAGACGACGGAGTCGAGCAGCTCGCCGTACGTGCCGGTGCCCGTGAGGAGGATGGCCCAGGCCGCCTGGAAGAGGATGGCGTTGGATGGCGTGCGGAAGCGCGGGTGCAGCCGGGCCATCCAGGGGAAGAACAGTCCATCCGCGGCCATGGCCTGGTAGACGCGCGGCGAGACGAGGATGACCAGGTTGAGGAAGCCGAAGGTGGAGAGGGCCACTCCCGCGGTGATGAACGTGCGGCCCGCGGGCCCCAGCAGCTGGCCGAGCGCGTCGGCGGCCGGGGCGCTGCTCGCCGCGAGCCCCGCCGCGCCGAGCGTGCGCAGGTAGGTGAGGTTCGCGAGCAGGTACACCGTCACCACGCCGATGACGCCGAGCAACAGCGCACGCGGCAGGTTGCGCTCGGGGTCGACCATCTCCTCGGCCACGAAGTTCGTCTGCTGCCACCCGCCGTAGCTGAAGAGCACCGGGACGAGCGCCGCCCCCAGGGCGAGCACGAGGGAGTCGGGCGCCTGGGGCGCGGCGACGGCCTCCACCGCCGCCGGATGGGAGCGTCCGAGCAGGAGCCCCGCGCCCACGAGCACCGCGAGCGCCAGCAGCTTGAGCACGGTGAAGACGTTCTGCGTGAGCGCCCCGGGCCGCACGCCGAGGTAGTTCACCCCGGAGAGCAGGACGATGGCGCCGACGGCGAGCGGGAACCGGAAGCCGGGCCCCAGGCCGGTGAGCGCGAGGGTGTAGTTGGCGAACGCGACGGCCACCGCGGCGATGGCCCCGGTGGCGATCATGAGCATCATTCCCCACGCGTTGAGGAACGCGGGCAGCGGGCCGAAGGCATCGCGCAGGTAGACGTAGCTGCCGCCCGCCTTGGGGATGCGCTGCCCCAGTTCCCCGTAGATGAAGGCGCCGATGAGCGCCACCACGCCCCCCAGCAGCCACACGCCCAGGGTGAGCCCCGGCGTGTGCACGCGCTGCGCGACGATGGCCGGGTTGAGGAAGATGCCCGAGCCGATGATGCCGCCAATGACGAGCATCACCCCCGAGAACAGGCCGACGCGTCGCGCGTATCCGTCACGAGGCCCGGCTGAACGGGCTCCGGCTTCATCCGGGAGGGCAGAGGGGGGCATGGGCGCCGAGCATAGTCCGGCGGCCGGAGCATCTCCGCGCCGAGCCTCGGGGCAGGGTACGATGACGGCCTTCGTGCCAACTCCAAGCTCCCCTCCCATGACCTTCGCTTCACTCGGCCTGTCGGACGCGCTCACCCGCGCCCTGGCTGAACTCGGATACGACGAACCCACGCCGGTGCAGCGCGCGGCCATTCCCGTGGTGCTGCGCGGCGGCGACGTCCAGGCTTCGGCGAAGACCGGCTCGGGGAAGACCGCCGCGTTCCTCCTGCCCGTCCTGGAGGCCCTGCGGGCGCGGCCGGGTGGGGCGGTCCGGCCGGTGCGGGCCTTCATCCTGGTGCCCACGCGGGAGCTCGCCGCCCAAATCGTTGACGCCCTCCAGCGGTATGGCCGTCACTTGAAGAAGCCGCTGAAGACCTGCCTCGCGGTCGGCGGCGTCTCCGCGAACCCGCAGATGCTGGCGCTCCGGGGCGGGGCGGACGTCGTGGTGGCCACGCCGGGCCGCGCGCTGGACCTCGTGGAGCAGAACGCGCTCCGGCTGGGGCAGGTGGAGACGCTGGTGCTCGACGAGGCCGACCGGCTCTTCTCCCTGGGCTTCGCGGACGAGCTCAACCGCCTGCTCGCGCTCCTGCCCGCGCGCCGCCAGAACCTGCTGTTCTCCGCCACGTTCCCACCCGCCGTGCGCACGTTCGCGGAGCGGCTGCTGCACGAGCCCACGCGCATCGACGTGGACGACGGTGAGCTGCCCGGCGCGGACCTCATCGTCCAGCGGGCCATCCAGGTGGATGCACCCCGGCGCACGATGCTCCTGCGGCACCTGCTGGAGACCCACGCGTGGTCCGGCGTCCTCACGTTCGTCGCCAGCCGCTACGCGGCGGACCATGTCGCGCTGAAGCTCAACCGCGCCGGCATCCCCGCGACGTCGCTGCACGGCGAGCTCAGCCAGGGGGCCCGCACGCAGGCGCTCGCGGACTTCAAGGCGAAGCGCGTGCGCGTCCTCGTCGCCACCGACGTCGCCGCACGCGGCCTGGACATCGCGGGACTGCCCGCGGTCGTGAACTACGACCTGCCCCGCTCGACCGTGGACTACGTGCACCGCATCGGCCGCACGGGGCGCGCGGGCGAGCAGGGCATGGCGATCAGCTTCGTCAGCGCAGACTCCGAAGCCCACTTCCGCCTCATCGAGAAGCGCAACCAGCTCACCGTCGTGCGAGAGCAGGTGGCGGGATTCGAGCCCGTGGAGACGGCCGCGCCGACCGCGCCGCCGCTGGATCCGAACGGCGGCGTGAAGGGCCGGCGCAAGAGCAAGAAGGACAAGCTGCGCGAAGCCGCCGCCGCCCAGCCCCCGAAGCGCAAGCCGTAGCACCCGCGCCAGCCCGCCCCCCCAGGGTGATTGTGCCCGGCCTCGGGGGCTCCCTAGTTTCCGGACCGGGGGCCCCATGCTGCTCAAGCAAGAGTATTACGCCGACGAGGTCTGGCCGGGCTGGCTCAATGACATCCGCAACTCGCCTCACCGCGCCATCTTCCTGCATGGGGTGATGGGCAGTGAGCTGTATGACCGGCAGCGCCGTGACACGCTCTGGCTCGACACGGGCATCTGGCACGAGGTGGACAACCTCGCCTTCCTGAACGTCACGCCCCAGGGCGGAGTCGACGGCCCCGGGCAGTTCGTCTACGCGCGCTCCACGGTCAACCTGCCCGTCTTCGGCGACCACTACGCCGACTATCTTGGGGGCATCGGGTGGGGCCGCTTCAACTTCGACTGGCGTGACGGCATTGGCATCGAGGCACAGCGGCTGGCGCTCTTCCTGCGGAGCCTGCGCACGGACGGGCAGCCGCTGCGCTTCGTCACCCACAGCATGGGCGGCTGCGTGCTGCTGCGGATGCTGGCCTCCACGCGTGAGTTCGATGACGCCATCGAGCGCATCGTCTTCTGCGCGCCGCCCTTCTGGGGCGCGCTCAAGCCCATCCGGGTCATCGAGGATGGCACCGGCACGCCCGCGGACTGGCTCATCAGCAACGCCACCCTGCGCCAGTCCGCGGTGAGCATGCCGGGGCTCTTCAACCTCCTCGTGGCGCCCCGCGAGTACTGGCCCACGCAGGTGCCAGGGCTGGACGCGGTGCTGAAGTACCCCGTGCGCACCGGGCAGGACCTCTACCGCGCCGCGTCCTGGACCAATCCCTATCGCCTCGACCTGCGCGACCCGCTGCTGCGCTTCTCCTACAGCGGCTACCAGTTCACCCGCCTGCAGGCGCAGGACGTGGCCCAGCGCTTCGCGTCGCGCACCGTGGTCATCGTCGGGCTGAATGGGAGGACGGACTACGCGGCGCTCATGGGGCCGGGGGGCTGGACGCTCCACTCGCAGCCGCCGCCCGCGCCGGGCAAGCTCTCCAACGGGGACGGCACCGTGCTCTTCCAGGCCTCACTCCTGCCGGGGCTGCCCACCACCTGCTACCACGCCTACGTGCCCCCGGAGCGCGAGGACACCCACAGCAACCTGGTCAACCTGCCGGAGGTCATCAACGCCATCCTCACGGCGCTCACGGGAGGCTCCCTGGCTTCCAGCGGGCTGGTGCCCTACGCGGACTTCCTCCCCACCATCGACTGGAGCCTGGAGGTCGAGCAGGCCCCCGAGCCCGGCCCGACGGAGAACCTGGGCTACCTGGAGCGCGCGCGGCTGCGGGCGCGGGTTCCCCTGGCGCAGTGGGGACCCTCGCTGGATCCGGGTGGCAACGACGACCGGCTCTTCCATGCCACGCGGCAGTCCGCGTTCAAGGTGCTCCACGGGGCCGACCTGCGCACGGAGGCCGGCCGCCTGGGGGTGAGCTACCGCTTCCTCGCCGACCACATCCGGGACCTGCTCCTGCCAGTGCTCTCCGGGTGACCGCCGCTGCAACGGCCGCGTCCTGGACGCGAAGTCAGAACGAGGCGCTCCACGTGAGCGCGGCGCCGCCGGGGGTGGGCGTGACGTTGAGGTCGAGCAGCGCGGAGAGGGCGCTGCGTTGCCGCTTCCACTCGACGTAGCTGTTGTGGCGGCTGACGCCCACGATCAGGAGCGGAACGCCCACGGCCGCGAAGAGGCCTCCGACGACCAGCGACGTCCCAAGGCAGACGCCCTGGGTGTCGCCAGGCACGAGGCTGGTCTTGCAGAGGGGCGACGTGAGCAGGTTGACCGCCCCCACGCCGGTCAGGATGCTGCCGGTGACGAGCATCCCGGTTCCCGTGGGGGGCGGCTTGCCATTGAGCAGGTCGAGCTGGGGCTCCTGCGCGAGGGCGGGAGCCGAGGCGAAAGTGACGGCTGCGCTCACAACCAGGGAGAGGGTCACGTTCATGTGACGACGAGAGCGCGGGCGTGAGTGAAACGTCAAGCGTACCCGGGTCACACCCCTCGCAGGGCGTGTCTGGCTTTGGGGTGATCCGGACCCGCGCACTGGCCGTAGGGTCTGGCGCATGAAACAGCTCAGTCCAGGACCGCGGTGGCTTCGAGCTCGACGAGGACGCCCGGCTCGAAGAGCACGGAGACCCCGATGAGCGATGCTGGGGCCGGTATGATCCGCAGCTCCTTGGTGACCTGCTCAATGCCGGCGAGGAAGGCGGGCATCAATTCATGCTTCCAGTCGACCACGTAGAACGTCAGCCGGACGACGTCGCTGAACGTCGCTCCGGCTGCCGCGAGGGCGATGGCGACGTTGCGGTAGACCTGCGCCACCTGTCCCGCCAGGTCACCGCGGGCGACGAGCTGCCCCTGCGCGTCGTACGCGACCTGTCCTGCGATGTGCACCTGCCGGGTGCCGGTGGCGATCGCCACCTGCCGGTACACGTCGGGCTTCATGAGTCCATCGGGGTTGAGCAGGGTCACGGGCATGGAGGCGCTCCAGACGAATGGGTGAATGCCGGGCTCGTATACCGGGCCCATTGACGAACGGCGTTCCCCTCTCCAGCGACGCGGTCGCTACAATGGAGCGCCATCAATGAAACGCGCGCAGTTGGATGAGATCTTCGCCTTCATGGCCGTCGTGGACGCGGGCAGCTTCGTGGGCGGCGGTCAGGCTCTTGGCCTGACGCGCTCGGCGGCGGGCAAGGCCTTGGCCCGGTTGGAGTCACGCCTCGGGGTGCGCCTGCTCAATCGCACGACGCGCCAGCTGAGCCTCACCGATGAAGGCCGTGTCTTCCATGAGCATTGCCTGCAGGTCCTCGCGGCCCTGGACGACGCGGAGGCCAGCGTCGGACAGCGCGCGGGAACTCCCCGGGGGGTTCTCCGGCTCACCCTGCCGGCCGCGTTCGGCAGACGGCAGGTCCTTCCCTTGCTGCGGGACTACCTGCGCACCTGGCCCGAGCTTCAGGCGGAGGTGAGCTTCACGGACCGCGTCTCGGACATCATCGAGGAGGGCTACGACCTGGCCGTGCGCATCAATGCCTCCAGCACCGATACGCGCCTGGTCTCCCGGGTCGTGGCCCGACACCCGGTGTTCGTCTGCGCCGCGCCCTCCTACCTCGAGGCGCACGGCGAACCCGGCACGCTGGAGGACCTGGCGGGGCATGACTGCCTGCTCTTCAGCAGCCGGACGCGACGGCAGCACTGGCGTCTGCGTGAGAAGGGCGGCCCCCCGGTGAAGGTGGAGGGACGAAGCCGCCTGCGGCTCGACAGCGGCGAGGCGATAAGGGACGCGGCCGTCGCGGGGCTGGGCATCGCCTATCTTCCCGGCTTCCTGGTCGGCGAAGACCTGGCGAGCGGGCGGCTCAAGGCGCTGCTGCCGTCATGCGAGACGGAGCACGTCCCGATCATGGCGCTCTATCCGAGCAGACGTCACTTGCCGGCGAAGGTGCGGCGCTTCATCGACCTGATGGTCGAGCGGTGGAGCTCAACGACACAGGCATGAGATCCGCGCGCGCTCCAACGTGGCGCGCTCCTCCACGAGGTGGCACCTGCGCAACGTGTTCGCGAAGCTCGACGTGAAGGCGCGGGAACGGCTGCAACGGACCCCCTGACGCGGCGCTGAGTGTGGGTGGCGCGTGGCCGTTGGGCCCCGACCCGGGTCTCTGGGGCTGGCACGCCACGTCGTGGCGCCCATGGAGGCCGGGGCCGCGTCGTCGGGATGACGGCGGCAGCCGGCTGGGAAGGGAAAGTCCGGATGAAGGCGAACCGCTGGCTGTTGCTGGGGGCCCTGGGTGTGGCCCTCGGTGTCGTGGCTTGTAGCAGTGGAGAAATCGGCAAGCCGCCGGATAACAACCCGCCGGTCACCGTGGATGCCGGGACGGACGCGGGGCAGCCCCTCCCCGACGCGGGGCCCGGCTCCCAGTGCCTCAACGAGGGCACGGCGTGCAGCCGGGACTCCGGCGCCCAGTGCTGTACGGGCCTCTGTTCGGACACGGGTGTCTGTCCGGCCCCCAGTGCCCAGTGCACCGCCGCGGGCGCGGCCTGCACCAGCGGCATCGAGTGCTGCACGAACAGCTGCCTGGACGGCAAGTGCTCCACGCTGCAGTGCCTGGACGTGGGCAGCACGTGCGCCAGCGCGGAGGCGTGCTGCACGAAGCTCTGCGGCGCGGATGGCAAGTGCGCGGCGCTGCCCTCCAGCGGCACCAGCAGCTGCAAGGTTCCGGGCCAGGCCTGCACCGGCGCGGGGGACTGCTGCTCCAGCAACTGCCAGGGTGGGGTCTGTAAGCCGGCGTACTCGTGCCAGGCCAACGACGACCTGTGCATGAAGGGCGCGGACTGCTGCGGCGGTGTGTGCTCGCAGGAGAGCACGGGCACCCCGGGCCGCTGCGTGGCGGTCAGCGGTGGCGGCGCGGGCGGCTGCCTCCAGGACGGCAACCCGTGCTCGGGCTCCAGCACCTGCTGTTCGCGCACGTGCGTGGACCTGGGCTACGGGACCACCGTGTGCCAGCCGGTGGGCGGCTGCCGTCCCACGGGCGACTACTGCACCAGCGACGGCGTGTGCTGTGGCGGTGAGAAGGTGTCCAACGCGGTGGACTGCCGCGCGAGCCGCTGTGACAAGCCGAATGGCTGCAACCCGGTGGGCAACATCTGCGGCAGCGGCCAGCTGCCCGACGGCGGCATCATCGACGTGAACGCCCGCGAGGCCTGCTGCGACGGCCAGAAGGCCGTGTGCAAGGTGGACTCCGCCGGCGTGCCGCGCTGCTTCGGCGGCTGCCCCAACAACAACTGCCCGGCGGGCTGCCCCACGGGCTACACCGGCGAGGCGCCGTGCTGCATCGCGCAGGAACAGCAGTGCCAGTTCTCCGACCAGTGCTGTGGCGGCGCGCGCTGCCTGCCCGGCGCGGATGGCGGCCTGACCTGCCAGAAGGTGACGTGCGATCCCGTGGGCACGACCTGTGACCCGCAGAACTCCAAGTGCTGCGCCGGGACCACCTGCTCCATCGTCTCCGAGTTCGCCTACGCCTGCCGTGCCGGGGCCGTGCCGGGTGGCGGTACCGACGGCGGTACGGGCACCCAGGACGGCGGGACGGACGCGGGCACGTGCGCCGCGAACGGGAAGGCCTGTGGCTCGGGTGCCGCCTGCTGCTCCGGCATCTGCACCAATGGCACCTGCGCGGCCCCCAGCGCCTGTCAGCCCCAGGGCCAGGCCTGCACCTCGCCCGCGGACTGCTGCGTCGGGCTCGGCTGCAACATCCCGGGCGGGAGCGTCGTCGGCACCTGCGAGACAGGCTCGACGTGCTCCGCCGCCGGTCAGGCGTGCTCACCCACCAACCCGTGCTGCCCGCGGCTCAACTGCGAGACGGTCACCGGGGAAGCCTGCACCGGGACGACGTCCTGCACGTGCAACGGCACCATCGGCTGACAGGAGACACCATGCTCACATCCCATCCGCGTACCCTGACCGCTGTCGTGTGTTCCCTCTTGCTGTCCCTGGGCCTCACGGCGTGCGGTGATGACGACATCAGCTCCGACGAGCAGGCCCGCCGCGCGTACCTCGGGCTCGACAGGTCCGTGAGCAAGGCCTTGCAGCTGGGCTTCACCGGCTTCAACGCCGCGTCCAGCGCGAACATCCCGCCCCAGTCCACGACGGGCGACGCCTCCGGGACCCTGCTCGTCAGCGGGCAGGTGGACCAGGGCAGCTCGGCCAACAAGGGCATGCGCCTGCGCATCGGCATGACCGGGTATTCCGACGGCGAGATCGTCGTGGGCGAGGACGAGGACCCGGTGGACCTCACCTACGCTTCGAGCACCGACACGACGACGCAGCCGGAGCTCACCCTCCAGCTGCGCGACATCCCGGACGGCCCCTTCAGCGGGACGCTGAAGGGGCCCTTCCAGATGACCGGGGACCTGGAGGGCAGCGTCACCCTGGACCTCACCCTCACGGGTGAAATCGAGGACGACGGCACCGGCCAGGTCCGCCGTACGCCGGGCAGCACCCACGTGACGGGCACCGCCACCTCCGGAGACGGCGTCTACACCGTCGACGTCACGCGGTAGCGCGGCGCGCTTCGCCCCCGGGAGGCAGCTCCCGGGGACGGAAGCCCGCTGGCTCCGTGCTTCGACATGTCGAACGGGCGTCGAACGAGGGGCTTCGACACGTCGAAGGGGGCGAAACAGGGCCTGGGACACGCGGTTCGAGGGGCCTGCACCCTGGCACGCCGCGTGTACTGGGTGGGTTCGTCGCGAGCGGCGCGAAGCCGCTCGGATCCAACCACCTCAGCGAAGCCCGGAGCGCCCCCCATGGCCAGCATCAACACCTTCACGTCCACCAACTGCGGTTCTTCCATTGGCACGGCCACCGGCGGCCCGATGCTCCCCGGCTCCGCCCTGGTGTCGATCAACGGCAGCACGGATCTCTCGCAGTGCATCAAGGGCGACGGCGGCTCGTACGTGCAGAAGATCTCCATCGAGAGCTACGAGGGCGACGTCTACACCAACAAGATCGTCGTCACGGGTTGCGGCCCGTCTGGCATGGGCAACCGCTCCGACTTCACCTTCACCATGTCCGGCGGCGAGGCCGTCACGCTCTCGATCGCGAGCACGTCGCTCGAGGACCACACGGTGAAGTGCAAGACGACCGGGCTCGTGCAGATCGGCTGGAACCTGAAGGACCAGTAGCCCCGCGGGAGACTCTTGGCGCTCCGGTGGTGGAGCAGGGCTGCACCGCCGGAGCGCCAGGGACTACTCGACGACGTACACCAGGCTCTCCCCCTGGTAGTAGGGGCGGTAGCGGACGCCGCCGCACTGCTGGTAGGTGACGCCGCCCGCTACCGTGGCCACGCATCCCGCGGGGAGCGCGGTGACGGTGTGCGCGCCCGCTGGCACCGCCACCACGGCCGTGTTCGTGCCGCCGTAATAGGCGTCCTGACGGGCGGCCGTGCGTCGCGAGGTGCGCCGCGCCACCCGGCGCGACGTGCCGTAGTACTGGGCCAGGGCCACCTGCGGGACCATCTCACCCAGGAAGAAGAGCCCCAGCAACAACGCCCCCGCCCGCTGGCGGGACCTGCGCGCGTGCATCCTCATTTCGAGCCTCCTTGCTGCGCCCCGCCCTGCGAGTCGGGTGCGAGGAACGACAGGCGCACCGCATCGCGTGGCGGCGTGAACTGGAATTGATCCGGGGTGAGCCGGGGCGACAGGTTCCAGTCGGACAGGCTCACCGAGTACTGCGGCGCTCCCGGCAGGTCCCGGGAGGTGATGACGTACTTGCGCGGCAGGGGCCGGGGGCCGTCCTCGACCCACAACTCCCAGTCCACGCCGTCGCTGTTGCGGAACGCCAGGTGGTGCACGGGCACGCCGTCCACCATGGAGCGGCCCAGGTAGCTCCCGGAGCACACGGCCTCGGTGAGGGCGGCGTAGGGGTTGCTGAGGAGGAGGTCCGACCCGGGCGGCTCCAGTCCCAGCCGCTGCGAGGCCATGTCCACCATGGCGTCCACGGTGGAGGGGGCGGGCGTCGTCGCATAGGCGTTGGCGCGCTCGCCGTGAAGCGTGAGCTGCCGGCCGTCGTAGAAGAGGTGAAGCTTCGCGAGGTCTCCGGTGCGGTCCACGCGGAGGCGGTTGGGCCGCTGCAGGCGCACGTCGCCCGCGCGCTGCATCTGGACCTTCTGCCCCGAGTCGAGCACCTCATCGAGCGTCCCCTCGGTGCGCACGGAGAACTCGCGCTGCGCGGCCAGGAAGTCGCTCATCTGGCGCAGGATGCGCTGGGCCTGGGGGTCGATTCGAGCGGCGGACTCGGTGGCCTTGGTTGACTCGGTGGATGCCTTCTCCTGCTGCGCCCCCCCGAGCAGGGGTGTCGCTCCCAGGAGAAGGGCGAGCAGGGGCCCGCACCACCTCTTCCTCGACCTTCCGCTGCTGCCTGTGTCTGTCATGAGCCCCTCCTGTGTCGCGAGATACGCCCCGGCCGCCAGGAGGCTTGCGCCTCACGTTTTCGGTCGTTGCCCCTGGACGTTGGGGGTGTGGCCGCCGGGTACCAAGGCTCACCGGCTCGACCGCCGCGCCGTCTGGTGCCTCGCGGCAGGCCGCCGCGTTCCGGAGGAACGCACGGCTCCCTGGAGGCTCGGAGGCGCTTGACTCGCCGGACGACGCGATGCGGTGGAGGGCGCGGAACGGACAATTGCAGCGCACCTTCACCGCGGCGGCCCGAAACGCCGCGGCGGTGTGAGAGGGATTGCGTCCGCCATGCGGGCGCGGCGACGCTGCGCCGCCATGACGACCAGGCGACTGATGCGGGTGGGCGTGGTGGGTGGCGGAGCCATGGGGTGCGGCATCGCACTCGAGCTCGCCATCGCCGGCAGGCGGGTGGTGCTCTACAACACGCGTGCGGACAGCAGTGAGCGCGCGAGGGTGAAGCTGGAGCGCGACGCGGCCCTGCTGGTGGAGACAGGCTTGCTGACGCCGGCGCAACGGGAGGCGGCGCTCGGGCGCATCCGGCGCACGCTGGTGCTCGCGGAGGCCGCCACGGATCAGGACCTCGTCATCGAGTCCGTGCCCGAGGACCTCGCGCTCAAGCAGGAGGTCTTCCATCAACTGGACGGGCTCGCGGCGCCGGACACCGTGCTTGCGTCCAACACGACCGCGCTGAGCGTGACGGCGCTGGCCCGTGACTGCACCCGGCCAGAGCGCGTCCTCAGCGCGCACTACTACCTGCCAGCGCACCTGGTTCCCCTGGTGGATGTCATCCCCGGAGAGCGGACCTCCCCCGACGTCGTGGAGGCCGTGCGCCAGTGGCTCGAGGCGCTTGGCAAGACGCCGGTGGTGTACGCGAAGGACGTGCCGGGCGCGTCGGTGGGCCCGCGCTTGCTGCAGGCGCTCATCGGCGAGGGCATCCGGCTGGTGCAGGAGGGCGTGGCGACTCCGGAGATGGTGGACCGCGTGCTCACCCAGGGCATCGGAAGGCGCCTGGGCGTGTCCGGCGTCTTCGACCGGCTGGACCTGGCGGGGTTGGACCTGGTCACCGGCGTCATGCGCAACGCCGGGCGGCCGGTGCCACCGGTGCTCGCGCGCAAGGTGGAGCAGGGGGAGCTGGGGCTGAAGACGGGGCAGGGCTTCTACACCTGGACGCCGGACGCCACCGCCGCCTTCGAGGAGCGCGTCGCGCGCGGCCTCATCACCCAGCTCCGCGAGGACCGGGCCGAGGGCCGCCTCCGCGCCCCCACGCCGGAGGCCACGGAATGAGTCCGCGGCTCGTGCTGCTGGATCCGGGCGTGCTGTCGGACTTCCTCGCGGACGCCCAGCGCGAATACGCGGCCTGCACCCCGGAGCTGCCGCCCCGGAGCTGGGCCGTGTTGCTGGGGCGCTTCGTCGAGGACGGGATGCGGGTGGAGCGCCTCCGCTTCGCCACCAACATCCGTGAGACGGACGAGGCCGTGCTCCAGGAGTTCGACGCCGCCATCATCCCGCGCTTCGGGGCCTGCTACGCCAATGGCCGTCGCGGCTACTGGTGCGAGCCCCGGGAGCTGCTGCGCATCACCTCGGAGGCGGAGGCCGAGGGGCTGGAGGTGCTGGGCTCCATCCACCTGCACCCGGACTGGCACCGCATCGGTCCGCCCCACGAGCGCGGCCTGCGGGTGAGCCAGGAGCCCACGCCCATGGACCGGCACCTGTTCCAGGGCGCTGGCTGGCCGCTCAACATGATCCTCTACCTGGAGCGGCGGGAGGGGCGGCTCTACCACGCGCTCGGGGCCTGGGCGCCTCCGGACGCCGCCGCGCCCGACGCCGGCTGCCGCGCCCTGGGCCTGCACTTCGGCATGCCGGAGCTCCAGGGCAAGGCCTCCGGCGTGCGTTGACGCCCTGCTGGGCCCCGGGGCTCCCGCTCCTCTATATTTCGCGCATGTACACCTGTCCCGCGTGCAAGGCGTTCACGAGTCCGTTTCCTGGGAAATGCGTGGACTGCAAGGCGACGCTCCAGCCGGCGCCGAAGCCTTCGGTGGAAGGCAACCCCTGGCTGCCCCGGCCCTCCATCGACGACAAGCAGAAGGACGGGGACCAGGAGCAGTTCAGCATCCTCTGGGCCGCGCACGAGTGCATCGTCACGGGCCGGGAGGTGGGGGCGGAGGGCTTCGAGACGGACCGGAAGCAGTTCGCGCGGGAGTCCCGGGCCCTGCCCACGAAGACGAAGGAGGAGGTGGCGCTCAAGAAGGGCCGGGTCGAGCAGCTGCTCAAGGCGCTCACCCAGGCGCTGGGCGCGGAGCATGGCCAGTTCCTCATCAACCTGGCGATGCTCGGGTACCGGACCTCCGGTGGCGGGCGGGCCCGCAAGGTGTCCAACCTGCTGCGGAGCCTGGAGGACGGGGAGGGCACGCCGGACGTGTACCTGCGGCCCTTCGAGGACCCGCTCCCGTTCGTCATCCGGGGCCTGATGGGAATCATCCAGACCCGGGGGCTGGCGCTCGCGGGCAATCTGGATCAGCTGGCCTTCCAGGAGGGTGCCTCCTCCGGGAAGTACGTCCCCCCGAGCCGCTTCACGGCGAGCTTCCCGCTGACGCTGACGCAGAGCCACGAATCCCCGCCGCTGCGCACGCTCAAAGAACCGCGGTTTCCCAGCGGAGGCAGCGACGCGCAGGACTCCCGCATCAAATACTCATACATGGGGTCGTTCGGGTTCTCCGAGCCGTCCTATACGTCGTGGAAGGCGGAGACGGACGGCCCCGAATACGACGGCACCCGTCTGTCATTGGGCGCGTACTCCCTGGATGAAACCTATCTCCTCCACCTGCTGGGGCTGCTGAGGCAGGCGCTGGCGAAGGAGTCGGAGCACCGCAAGGGCTACAAGGGATATGGGGGCGTCCGGATCCGCCACGTGGAGGCGCTGCTGGTGGTCGCGAAGAAGAGCGGCCACGCGCTGGCCATCGCGTGGGTCCGGCAGCTGGCGGAGGTCGCCAACGTGCTGGCCCATGCCGCGGGGAAGAAGGCGGGGCAGGAGGGCCAGGCGGGACTGGCGGCCTTCTTCCACTTCGTGCAGGGCCGCATCCACCGGCGGGCCATGAAGCTGGAAGTGCTGAAGGCCCGCCCTGGCGACCTCAGCGCCTTCGACCACATCTGGGTCTTGGAGTCCTCCCTGTGGGAGCTGGCCTTCATGGGCGCGACCTGCCTGTCCCTCACGGAGCTCCAGGACGCGCTGGGCTCGCTGCCGGAGCTGGCGAGCCACTGGAAGCCCTCGGTGGGGACCGACGAGACGGCGCTCCACGAGATCCTCCAGAACGTCCCCACGGGGCAGCTTCCCCAGGACTTCAACCGCATCTACGCGCCCACGGGTACGACCGCGGCGAAGTGCCTGAGTGAGGTCCTCCTGCGGATGAACTACCAGGTCCACGAGGTCACTCCGAGCCCGGACACCCTGGACCCCTTCGTTCCCTACTTCGAGTTCTACATGGGGGGCTTCCTCAACGCGCCCGACGTCCCCATGGCGGCGGTGGGCACGCAGGTCTGGGTGAACCTGTCGGACAGCCTGCACACGAAGCTGCTGAAGCCGGGGCTCCAGGCGCCGAACCCGGGCACGGTCATCGCCGGCCTGCTGGCGCAGTACGTAGCGGCCCTGGGCGTGGACGACACCCTCCCCATGCTGCTGGTGGTGGACTTCACCAAGTTCGGCGGGGAGATGCCGAACAGCCACCTCTATCCCATCCTGGCGCAACTGGCCTGCGCGCTGGTCACGGACCATGGCGTCCAGCACGTGGTCTTCCTGCGCTCGAACCTGAAGTTCAACACGGGGCCGCTGGACCGGTACCAGTCCGGAGAGATCCTCGTCTATCGCCAGGGACCGGGAAACCTCCTCGGGCGGCTGAGGACGCGGATGACGAACGCGTTCGTGGACGGCATGGTGAAGGTGGACATCGTGCAGGCCTGGGGCCTGGAGGGGGAGTACGTCCCTCTCATGAAGAAGGTGTACCTGCTGTCGGATGCCATCAGCTGCTGGCGCTGGGCGAGGTACGCGGCGGAGTGGTGACCCCACCGCCGCCCACGCGCCAGCTCAGAGCGCCTTGACGTAGCCCGAGAGTTTCGGATTGCAGGTCCGCGCCTTCTGGACCGCGGCCTCGGCCGCCTTCTTCCCGGCGTGGATCCTCGTCACGATGAACAGCCCTGGCGTCAGGCGCTTGAGCGGCGTGCTCGCGAGGACGAGGAACCCGGCCGCGCAGCCCTGATCCCGCTGCGCGCCATCGCGGTATGCCATGGCCTCCTGGACCGTCTTGAAGCTCCCGAGGATGGCCGCGTAGCTCCCGGGCCGGTGCTGGAGCTCCTTCACCGCCTTGCGGCCCGCGGCATCCCAGCGATAGGCGTCGAGCTTCCACTGGTCGGGCTCGCCGCTCTCGGCATCGGCGGAGAGGAACGCATACTCCCTGAAGAAGCCTTCGACAGGTGAGCCCGGCGTCAGCGGGTAGGGGCCGACGAAGGACTGCTCCGGACCGGCGAAGTTCTCATCCCCGTTCCAGGCCTCCGTCACCCCGCCGTCCTTGACCGCGTAGAGGCGGTGCCGGCGATGGACATGCTCGAACCCGCTCTCCTGGGTGACGAGGAGGCCCCACGTCTCGGCCTCCAACTGGACTGGCTGGACGGAGGTCGTGACGCTCCGCTCCTCCTCGCCGGAGGTCCAGCTCTCGGAGGAGGCGGCCGTGCGGGGCTCCTGCTGGAGCCCGTGCGCCATGCCGTCAGGCAGCTTCGCCTTGCGCTGTTCTCCGGACGCGCCACTCAGCTCTAGTTCCAGGTGGCAGGTGTCGCCCGCCTTGCGGCAGCCCGTGGCGCGCAGGACATACATCGCATCGGTCTTCTCGCTCGCCTTGAAGCGCTTGAGCTCGAGACCGTCCTGCGCCGGCGGCGCGGCGCTGAGTGTCCGAGGAACGGCCACGCCCAGGAACAGCATGAACACCGAACCCAACGTGGACCGATTTCCCAAACCCATGGTCACTGCCTCCCTGAACCGGTGCTTCCCGCTGGCGGCATCCTAGAGGACGTCGCGTTACTGCCTCTGCTCCTGGCGCACCGGGAGGCCTTCGACACGGTCGAGCGCTCCAATGCCCGGGCTCGTGTCGCCCGTGCATTCCATGCTCATGTATCAGGCACGGTCATGACTTCCCCTCCCTTGCCCCCAGACCTCGAGTCGCGCCGCTCCCAGATGTTCCCCGTCCTGGACGCTCGGGACCAGGAGCGCATGCTCCGCTTCGGTGAGGTCCGGCACTTCCTTGATGGAGAGTGCCTCGTCGCGGCCGGGCAACCGGGCCCTGGGATGTTCGTGCTCACCCGGGGGCGCGTGGCCATCTCCCGGCGCGATGGCCTGGGGCACTCGATTCCCATCGTGGAGGAGGGCCCGGGTCAGTTCCTCGGTGAGGTGGCCCAGCTCTCCGGTCGCCCTTCGCTCGTCGACGCTCACGCGGTGGGCGAGGTGGAGGTGCTGGTCATCCCCCCGCACCGGCTGCGCGCGCTGATGGTGGCGGAGGCGAACCTCGGAGAGCGCATCATGCGCGCCCTCATCCTGCGCCGCGTGGGCCTGCTCGAGACAGGTGCCGGGGGCCCCGTCCTGGTGGGCCCTCCCGAGGGCGCGGGCAGGGTTCGCCTGGAGGGCTTCCTCTCGCGCAATGGCCACCCGTACCTCGCGCTGGACCCGGAGCAGGGCGGCGAGGCCGCCTCGCTCATCGAGCGCTACGCGCCACGCGCGGAGGAGTTCCCGCTCGTGGTGTGCCCCGATGGCTCGGTCTTGAAGAACCCCCCGGAGAGCACCCTGGCCCGGGCGCTCGGCCTCCTCCCGGAGGGGGCCTTCGAGACGCGCTATGACGTCGCCGTGGTGGGGGCGGGGCCCGCGGGGCTCGCCACCGCCGTGTACGCGGCCTCCGAGGGCCTGCGGGTGCTCGTCCTGGATCAACGGGCCTTCGGGGGGCAGGCGGGCGCGAGCGCGCGCATCGAGAACTATCTGGGGTTCCCCACGGGTATCACCGGTCAGGCGCTCACCGCGCGCGCCTATGTGCAGGCGCAGAAGTTCGGCGTGGAGATGGCCATCCCGGCGGAGGTCGCCTCCCTGCGCTGCGCGGACCCGGACGCGCCGCTCGCGCTCCAGCTGACCGACGGGCGCAAGGTGCGAACGCGGACCGTGGTGGTGGCCAGCGGCGCCCGCTACCGCCGCCCCGCGCTCGCGGACCTCGCCCGGTTCGAGGGCCGTGGGGTCTTCTACTGGGCCAGCCCCATCGAAGCGCGCATGTGCGACGGCGAGGAGGTCGTGCTCGTCGGCGGTGGCAACTCCGCGGGCCAGGCGGCCGTGTTCCTCGCGAACCACGCGCGTCGGGTCCGCGTGCTCGTGCGGGGGCCGGGGCTCGCCGCGAGCATGTCCAGCTACCTCGTCGAGCGCCTGACCGCGTCCCCTCGCATCGAGCTGATGCTGGAGACGGAGGTGGTGGCGCTGGCGGGCTCGGACGAGCGCGGCCTGCAGCGCGTACGTTGGCGGCACCTGCCCAGCGGGCGGGAGGAGGAGCACGAGGTGCGCCACCTCTTCCTCTTCATCGGGGCGGACCCGGCCACGGACTGGCTCGCGGGCTGCGGTGTCGCGCTGGACGCGAAGGGCTTCGTGCGCACGGGCGTGGCGTCAGGCGAGCAGCCGCGCCAGGCGGAGGCCTGGGCGGCCACCGGGCGGGCACCCTTCGCGTTGGAGACGACCCTGCCCGGCGTGTTCGCCATCGGCGATGCACGCGCGGACTCCGTCAAGCGGGTGGGCGCGGCGATCGGCGAGGGCTCGGCGGTGGTGGCGCAGCTGCACGCCTGCCTGGCCTCCGCCACCGCGTCCGAATCCCGGCACGGCAGCACGGGGGGGCCGCCAGATGCGTTGCGATAGGCCCCCTCGCATCCCCATGTTCGACACCCGGGGGCCAGCGCACGGATGCCCCCACACGGAGCGCGAGCCATGAAGAAGGCATGTTCCCATCTGGAAGCGACCGAGCACCACCGGACGGCTCCCGTCCACCCCAGCGGCCATGGCTGTGTGGAGTGTCTGAAGGACGGAGGGGACTGGGTCCACCTCCGGATGTGCCTGACCTGCGGGCACGTGGGCTGCTGCGACGACTCGCCGTCACGCCACGCGACCCGGCACTTCCACGCCAGCTCCCACCCGGTCATCAAATCGTTCGAGCCTGGGGAGGACTGGGCCTGGTGCTTCGTGGACGAGCAAATGCTCGAGCGGATCCCCACCTTCCCAGGCGAGTCACCGCCGGTGCACTACTCGGCCCCGTGAGCGCGCGCCAGGCCCAGCCCGGACTTCAATAGCAGGCGCACTCGTTCCTGCTGGGGCAGAAGCCACCCGAGTAACCGCTGTCGAGGCAATACTGGATGCAGGCGTCACAGGTATACGCCTGCCCCTGGGGTGCTGGCGTGGAGAAGGCCTGTGTGGCGCCGAATGACAAGGCAGCGGCCGCAACGACAGTGAACAATGTCTGTCCCGCGTTCTTCAACAAGCGAATCATGACAACCTCCTGAATGGGCGGATGCACGGTCGGAACACCGCGGCAAGGGCTGCGGCCTGAACGCTAGCCTTGCCATGCGAAGCCGTCAAAGCCGCACAGTCAGGGCCCGTCGTCAGGTGTTCGCGGTGTGGGTGCGGGGAGGGACACACGGGCGGCGCAACGTGTGGCGGCTACAGGGGGCCGGCGCAGCTGCTGGTGTGAGCGCCCGGCGGGCACCAGTAGTTGGTGATGTTCAACTGGGCTTTGGTGCCGGTGCGCGCGTCGCAGGAGCTGCCGCTGCTCCAGTTGGACTCATGCAGGGTGATGCGGTTGGGCGAGGCGGCGGTGTTCACGCTGTCCACGAACGCGGTGTGGCCCGCCGGGTTCGACCCGAGGATCATCGCCACGCAGCCCGGGTGCGCATGGTTGCTATTGATGATGGCCTTCTTGTCGGCCCAGCTGAACAGGCCATAGGGCAGATTGATGCCGTAGGAATCATGCTCCGTCCGGCAGCGCGCGTAGATGACGCATTCGTCATCACAGGACGGTGCGCAGGGCCCGTCGAAGGCCTGGGCCGACACTTCGCGGTCATCCACCTCCGCCGCCGGGGACTCCAGCTGCGCGGGCGTCTGCTCCTCGCTGAGGCCACAACCCGTGAAGGCCAGGGAGAGGGTGAGAACAGACAGCGCGGCCAGCTTGGACTTGAACGTCATGGGACTGCCTCCGTAGCGGAACGATGCGGAGGCAGCCTATCATAAGACTTGCTTGAATGTCAGTCAGTTCCGGATTTTCAGCTTTAGTTGTGTCTTTTCAGTTCACGAGCCGGTGCATCACTTCTCCAGGTCGCCGACGACCTTCTGGAAGGGCGACGGCTGGCCGGACATCTTCTGGAAGAAGTTCCGGGCGTCGGTGCCTTCGTCGTAGTTGTCGATGGTCTCGAACTCCTCCCGGAGGCGGAGGCGGTCGTCGACGGTCTCCTTCATGTCGGCCGAATGCGACGGGTACTGCTTGAAGACGGGTGCGTCGGCGTGCTTGCTCCTTCCTGATTCCAGGGAGCTACGGCGAAGCGGGGGGCCTTCCGGAGGGCCCCTGGTGACTGGAGTCGGGGGCTCTGGAGTCATCAGGGGCAGAGAGGCAGCGCTAGAAATTGAGCCAGCGGTAGCCCGTGCTCGCCGAGCCCGAGCACAGCAGGGAGTTCACGCTGTGGCTCGTGGCGTTGCAGCAGTCCTTCGTCGCGTTCGGGGTCGTGCACCGCTGGTTCACGTACAGGCTGCACGACGGCAGTCCGGCGCACGATGACGCACACGCGGTCAATACTCCGTCGCACGTCACGCCCTGGTTGTCGGTCGACGAGCAGGTGGTCCCCGTACAGGAGACCGATGTTCCCCCGGCGCAGGTCGCCGTACAGGTTCCGAACTGGGACACCGTCCGCGCTTCGGCCTCGGGGGCCATCGTGTCTTCAAGGGCCGGACCTCCGCACGCCAGGAGGGAAAGGCCAACCACCGTCACCATCGCAGCAAGAGAGAGCTTCATGGGAAACCCCAGGGGGACCTTCGAGTGGACTTCAAACCCTATCATGGCGAGGTAGCCCCCTGCTTCTACCGAGGCGACTTCGCCAGGCGCCTCATGCGATGGGTCGTGGCGGAGCGCCGGTGATCTTCCTGCCGGCACCGGCCACATGTCAGGCCTACGCGCCAATCTTCGTGTGTTTCGGACACGAAGGTTGCCGGGGGCAGCCAGCCAGGGAGAGGGACATGTCGCTGAAGGGAGTTGCGCAGGAGACGGTGGGAATCGTGGAGCGGGGTGAGTACGTGGCGCCGTCCGGGAGGCCCGTGCGGTTCCGGGAACAGGTGGAGCGCGCCCAGCGCGGGACGGTGCTCTACCGGCCCGGCGACTTCGCGCGGCTGCCCCGGCCCGAGCCTCGCGCGGGAAGCGTCGCGCTTCGCATCGAGGTCACGTCAGAGAAGACCGGCGCCGCGGCGCGGCGGTGGGTGGAGGCGGAAGGTGTGGAGGACGTCGTCGCGCTCAACTTCGCGTCCGCGAAGAACCCGGGCGGCGGCTTCCTGGGCGGAGCGAAGGCGCAGGAGGAGGACCTGGCGCGCTGCTCGGCGCTCTATCCGTGCCTCCTCACGCAGCGCGAGTACTACGACGCGAACCGTGCGGAGTCCTCACCGCTGTACACGGACCACCTCATCTACTCGCCCCAGGTGCCCTTCTTCCGAGACGAGGGGCTCACGCTGTTGGAGACGCCCTTCCGCGTGTCCGTCATCACCGCGCCCGCGCCCAACGCAGGCTCGGCCGCGCGGAATGCACCGCACCTGCTGCCCCGGATGCGCGAGGCGCTGCACGCGCGAGCCCTCAAGGTGCTTCAGGTGGCGGCGCACCACGGGCACCGCACGCTGGTGCTGGGCGCGTGGGGCTGCGGTGCTTTCCGCAACAACCCCCACGACGCGGCGGATGCCTTCGCCAGGGCCCTGGACGCCTTCCCGGGCGTCTTCGAGCGCGTGGTGTTCGCGGTGTGGGAGCGTGGCGGGGACGGGCCCAACCTGCGGGCCTTCCGCGAGCGGTTCGCCTGACCGAGGCTCATCGCCACGCAGCCTCCATGTGCGTGGTTGCTGTTGAAGGAGTGGGCCTATCCGTAGGGCGTCTGCTTGTGGCGCTGGAACGGGTAGGCCAGCTGCCCCAGATAGGTCTCCGGCGGCTGGAACTTCGTGGTCCCGTACTTCGAGGGCCAGTGGGCCGGCATGTACGCGGTGCCGAAGATGACGTCGATGAACGACAGGAAGACGGCGAAGTTCTTGTCGATGCCTTCGTCGTCCGACGTGTGGTGCCAGTGGTGGAACTCCGGCGTCGCGAAGATCCAGCGCAGGTACGGCCAGCGGTGGTTGACGTTGGCGTGGATGTAGACCGCGTGGAAGGACACGAAGACGAGGTAGCCGTAGATGGCGGACGGGTGGAAGCCCAGGAGGAACACCGGCACGAAGCCCGCGAAGCGGTTGACCAGGGTGTCCACCAGGTGGCTGCGCGAGCTGGCCAGCCAGTCCATTTGCAGCGGCGAGTGGTGGATGGCGTGGAAGTTCCACATCCACCCGAAGGTGTGGAAAGCCCGGTGCACCCAGTAGCTCACCAGGTCGATGACGAGCAGGATTTCAAAGAACTGCAGCCAGATGGGCTGCGCGGCCACGTGCGCCTGGAAGTCCATCTTCACGGCCCAGGACAGGAACACCTGCACGGGGATGAGCACCGCGAAGGAGATGAGCTGTACGCCCACGTGGCTGACGAAGAAGTGTTTGAGGTCGGTCTGCCAGCCCTTGCGGAAGATCTTCTGGTCGTTCAGCGCCCACAGCCGCTCCATGGGGATGAACACCAGCCCGAGCACCAGCAGGTCCAACGCGAAGAAGTCCAGGCCCGCGCTCATCGCGCGCGGCGTGTGGGTCAGGGGCTCCGCCTCGCTGCCGCCCAGGAGCAGCGCCACCATGGCCAGCACCATGGCGATGCCGCCGTGCGCCTTGGAGCGCAGGGTCAGCACGCTGAAGGTGCCCAGCAGGAAGGTGGCGACGATGGACACCTGGAGGATGCCGCGGAAGACCTCCAGGTGCTCCACGTAGAAGGCCCGGCCGTCGTTGGACACGAGCACGTGGGGGAACAGGAAGCAGAACTCCGCGACGACGCAGAGCACGCCCAACAGCCCGCCCGTGACACCGGCGCGCTTGCCCAGGTCGATGCGCCGGGCGGGAGCAAGAAGGATTTCCAAGGAGGACCGTCCAGAAGGAGTGCGGCGAGGCCTGAGCCTACACCACCCGGGGCACGGCGCAGGAGGGCCCGTGGCGCATCTGGATCGCTCCTCGGCGGAACTGAACCCCCGGACCGCCAAGGTGTTTCAACAGGGCGGTCCGCTCTGGAGCGAATCAGTACGCGTAGAAGCAGACGCAGTCGCCGTAGCAGCGCCCGTAGTCGAACCCGTCCTCGATGCAGTCATTGACACAGCTGCCGCCGTGGGACCCCACGCAGGCGAGCGACTGGGACTGCTCGGAGGGGCCGGAGGAGGCGGCCACGGTGGTGCCGAACGACGCGGCCGCGCCGATGGCGACGGCGAGGAGCAGCTTTCCAAACTTCTTCACGGAGGGGCTCATGGTGACCTCGAAGCGGGGAGGGGACAGCGGCACGAGAGGATAGCAGAGGTCTTCCATTGGGAGTTCGACGGCATGACGTGACCGAGCCAATGTCAGACGAATCCCTGTCACAGCTGTGGCGGTACATGCGACGCAGCAGCCACTGCAGGCGCACGGGCTTCGCCGTCCCGGTGTCCAGGTTCTGCCTGTTGAACACCCAGAGCGGAGGCCCGTGCGCCTTCAGCGGGCGCGGACGACGGCCAGCGTGGTGAGGCTGCCGCCCTGGGACAGGTTGAGCATGCTGGAGGCGGACTGGCGCACGAAGAAGCCCTCCTGCCGGCCGTTCTCCCAGAGGAAGGGGTTCATGTCCGAGTTCAGCGACTGCTGGCGCACCTCGCTCCCGTCGAACACCGGGAACGCCTGCGGCTGCATGGGAACGCGCTCCTGCACCACCCAGGCCTCCCCCAGCGCCCGCTGGAGCGTGGCCTTCCAGGTGTCCGCGTCCGTCTGCCAGCCCAGCGTGACGCCGCTGCCGCCGAACTCGTTGACGGGCTTGAGCACCAGGTGCTCGCGGTGCTCCGCGATCCACGGCACCAGGTCCACGCTCGCGCCGTCGCGCGACGTGTGCTCCTCGCGCACCAGGCGCGTCCACGGCAGGTGCCGCTTGAGGAGCGCGCCGCGCTCCGCGTCGAGGGCGCCCTCGTCCGCCATGCGACTCATGACCGCGAAGAGCGCCTTGGTGCGCAAGATGACGGCGCGGAACAGCCCGTTGAGGAACCGCGCCGCGCCGTCGGTGAGCGCGCGCGTGACAGGGTGGTCCGGGCCACAACCGACCACGAAGCCCCCGAAGCCCACGGACGAGATGTACGTGACGACGTCCACCGGGAAGTCCCCAACGCGCAGCACGCCACCCGCGTACGTCCAGTCGTCCTCGGACGTGACGATGCGCTGGCGCACGCCGTGCGCCTCCAGGTACTGCTGATACGCCACCTCCTCGTCAGCGTCGTCCGGGCTGGCCGGGCCGAACACGGCCAGCGTGGGCAGCCCGGACCGTCCGCCCTTCGCCTGGAGCGCGCCGAGCGACCTCAACAGGTTGGGCGCGGTCGCCGGACGGGTGACTTCGTAGCGCCGGCCGAACGCCTCCATCACCGGCGCCACGTCGAAGGCCTGGCCCAGGTGGTGCGAGTTGATGGGGCCCCCCGGGTCGGGGTTGTACTCGATGAAGCGGATGACTCCGTCCGGCCCCAGGAAGCCATCCAGCCGCCCCACGACGGCCTGGTCCGGGCGCAGGCCGTCCACCGGCAACAGCATCTCCTCCCAGCCCTGCGGCGCGAGCGACGCCAGAAAGGCCGGGTCCCTGGCCGCCCGGGCCGCCAGCTCCTCCAGCGTCTGGCACACCGCGTGCGCGCCCCGGCGGATCTCCTGGTGCTGCTCCGGCGTCACGAAGAACGGCCGCAGCACGTGGTTGAGCCCCCGGCCGCCGTAGGTGATGCCCTTCTCCCGGGCGGTGCGCTCGAGCAGCTCATGGGTGCGGCGCGCCAGGTCGCCCTGCTGGAGCAGGTCGTCATGGAAGGCGATGGCGTCGGATAGGAGGGTGGTGGACATGGCGCGATTGGCTTTCAGGGCCCCTGGGGGCCGGGGCTGGAGTTGCCGCCGTCGGTGACGTAGCGCCACGAGCCATCGGCCTGGCGGCGCCACACGGAGAGGTATTTCACGAAGTCCTTCCGCGGCTGGCCCTGCGCGTCCTTGCCCGTCGAGATGGCGCGGCCCACCGTGTACGCCAGGTCCCCGGACGCCGCCGCGTCGCCCAGCACCGGCTCCCAGCGCAGGTCGGTCTGCTCCAGCGTGAACGGCGCGTAGGCCCTGGCGATGGAGTCCTGGCCGTACAGGCCCGCGGCGCCCGTCAGCAGCACCGCGTCCCGCGCCGCCCAGGCCGTGAACGCCTTGCCCATGCCCTCCCGCACGGACTGCGCGGAGAAGGCGCGGTCCGCCGCCATCGCCTCCTCCAGCACCGCGTCCTTCGACAGCGTGCGCGCCGCGGCTCCGGGCTCCGTGTTCGCCGGAGAGAAGCCCTCGGGCGGCGTCATGGGCGTCGTGGCGGCGTTGCGCACCGTGACGGCCACGCGCCACTGACCATCCGCCTGCAGCCTCCACGCGGAGATGTAGCGCCCCACCACCTGCTGCGTCGCCCCTTCCACGTCCACCGTCGCCGTGCCCACCGAATAGCCCAGCGTCCCGTCCGCGCTCACGTCCCAGCGCACCGGCTCCCACCGCGGCGCGCCGCCCTGCTCCAGCGGGTGCGCGGTCAGCCACGTCAGGATGGCCTGCCTTCCCTTCAGCGCGTACTCACCCTCCACCAGCATCACCGCGTCCTCCGCCAGGAAGTCCGAGAAGCCCTTCGCGGAGCCGGCCTTCGCGCTCGCCTCCGACATCGCCTGGTCCGCCTGCCGCAGCCGCGTGCGCGCGTCCGCCGCCGACGGGCCCACCGCCGCGCCGCCCCCAACGCCCGACGCACCCGCGAACATCCGGTTCATGGCTTCATTCCTTTCCAGTCATGAAGACCGGTTAATCACGCTCTGTATGACTACCTTGATTCGCTCTGGGATACACGCAATCGTGACTCATTCATGAATCTCTACGACGCGCAGACTGTCGACTCGTGCAACTGGCCGGACACGCCCGAGGGCCGGATGGCCCGGGACTTCATCGTGCCGCTGGTGAAACACGGCAGCACGGCGTACGTCACCGACCGGACCACCTTCCAGGTGCTGGCGCTGGAGGAGCTGCGCCTGCCGCTGGCCGTCAATGACACGGAGTATGACAACTCCGCGCTGCACTCCACCTTCTCTCGCTACATCACGTTGCAGATGACGGGGGTGACGGCGGAGGCGTTCGGCGCGGCGCGCGCGGCGGTGATGCGCGGCGCCATGCACACGGTGGGGGCGCTGCTCAAGGCGGCGGGCATCAACAAGGTGGTGCTGGTGGACCACTGGCTGGTGCTGCGCAACGTCCACTCGCAGCCCACCGGTGAACAGGTGGACCGCATCACCGCGTTCCTGGCGGAGCGGTTTCCGCACCACGCCATCGTCTTCTGCGCGCTCAACCCGGCCGGTTACGCGCCGCTGCTCAACACGCTCGTGGAGCGGGGCTACGCGCTGCTCTACGCGGCGCACACGCGCATGACGCTACCCCTGCAGGAGGTCAGCAAGCAGGTGCGGGAGAACCGGCGGCGCGACGCGCGGCTGCTGGAGGCGTCCGGCTACCGCGTGGTGGACGGGCGCGAGGTCCCGGACTGCGAGCCCCGGCTGGAGGAGCTGTATCGCGCGCTCAACGGCGGCAAGTACCACACCAACCTCCAGTTCACCCAGGAGTGGTACCGCTGGACGCTGCGCCAGGGCCTGCTCACCTACAAGCTGGCGGTGAAGGACGGGCGGGTGGACGGCTTCTATGCCCACCACGTCAGCCAGGGCGTCCTCTTCTCCCCGCTGTTCGGCTACGACCTGTCGCTGCCGCAGGAGCTGGGGCTGTACCGGGGGCTGGTGTTCCAGCTGATGAACGACGCGCTGGACGTGGGCCTCACCATCGAGCTGGGACCGGGCGCGGATCCGTTCAAGAGCATGCGCGGCTCCGTGCCGCTGCCCCGCTGGAGCGCCGTCTACACGGAGCACCTGTCCGGCCCGCGCCGCCTCGCCTGGCGCGCGCTCCAGCGCTACGCCAACGACGCCGTGCGGCCGCCCACGGTCGCCATGCTGCGCAAGGTGGACGGCGACGCGGTGGTGGGCTTCGGCCCGCCCCAGACGCCCCTGGCATCACCCCTGGGGCAGACGCCGCTGGAGGCGGCGCGAAAGGTGCGCGAGCAGCTGGACGCGCTGGAGGCGGCGCTGGACGCGGCGGCGAGCCTCCCCGGCGATGCGCGGCTCCAGGCCCTGGCCCCGCTGTCGCAGACGCTGCACAACTGGCCCCAGCCCATGTCGCGCGTGGTCGCGCTGCGCGAGCGGCTGACGAAGCTGGAGCACGAGGCGCGCCGCAAGCCCGCAAGGCCCGCCGAGCCCCAGGGTCCCACCCCGGCGGAGCACGCGCGGCAGTTGCTGGAATCCGCCACGCGCTGGGGCGACACCGCGCTGGTCGCCGCGCACCTGGGCGAAGCGCCCGCGCCGCACCTCAAGGCGCTGGTGGAGGCCCTGCGGGGCGCGGCCGGCAGCGTGGGCGTGGTGCTCACCGCCACGCGCGGCGACAAGGTGGTGCTGGTGACGGCGGCGAGCGCGGCGCTGCGCGGCCTGGGCCTGGACGCGGGGCAGCTCATGGCGGCGGCGGCGCCGTGCGTGGACGGCAAGGGGGGCGGGTCGCTGGACGTGGCCTGGGGCGGGGGCTCGCGCGCGGACGGCGTGGACGCGGCGCTGGACGCCGCGCGCAGCCGCGTGTGCACGCACCTGGGCGTCGAGTCCTGAGCCGACCATGATCCTCTACGACGCGACGACCATCCACACGGCCCCCTTCCCCGACACGGCGGAGGGGCGCGGCATGAGGAGCTTCCTCGTCCCGCTGGTCCAGCACGGCCCTGGCCCGTGGTTCGAGGACCGCGCGAGCATGTTCGTGCTGGGGCTGGACGACCTGCTCATCCCGCTGTCCGTCACCGACGGCACCTTCGGCAACTCGGTGCTGCATTCGGTGTACGAGCGCTTCATCGGCAGCCAGCGCAAGGCCATCCGGACCGGAAACTGGAAGCCCCTGGCCGGCTTCGCCGCCAGCAGCGCGCTCTGGGGCGTGGGCGCGGTGATGAAGACCCTGCGCCTGGACAAGGCCGTCCAGGTGGACTGCTGGCCCAGCCTGCGCAACGCGGGCGCGGACCTCACGGAGGACCAGGCGCGGCGTCTGACGGCGTTCCTCACCACGCGCTTTCCGGACCACGCCCCCTACTTCCTCGCGGTGAACCCCGTCACGCACGCGGCCCTGCTCAACCACCTCCAGGCACAGGGCTACGCGTTCTCGTACATGACGCACACGCGGATGATGCTCCCCTTCGAGGCGGAGCTGGAGCGGCGCGTCCGGGAGAACCGGCGGCGCGACGCGCGGCTGCTGGAGCCGTCCGGCTACCGCGTGGTGGACGCCCGGGAGCTTCCCGGCTGCGCGCCCCGGCTCGCGGAGCTGTACCGGCGGCTGCACCGGGAGAAGTACGCCACCAACCCGCCCATCAGCGTCACGTACATGGAGGAGATGCTGGCGGGCTCGCTCATGGACGTGCGCGCGCTGGTGAAGGACGGCCGCGTGGACATGTTCTACGCCACGCACGTGGTGAACGGCGTCATGTACTCGCCCGTCTCCGGCTACGACACGTCGCTGCCGCAGGAGGTGGGGCTGTACCGGTTGATCAACAACCTGCTGATGCGCGACGCGCAGGCGCGGGGCGTGACGCTGGAGACCGGCGGTGGCGCGGACCCCTTCAAGACGCTGCGCGGGGACCGGCCGGTGCCGCGCTACAACGCCGTGTACCTGCGCCACCTGCCGCCCTGGCGACACACCCCGTGGCGGCTGGCGATGAAGGTGGGCAACGAGCAGCTGCTGCCCTTCAGCCGCAAGCGCCTGCACGCCGTGGACGGCGAGGCGAACGTCGTGGGCTTCGACCGCGTCCCTGAGGTCTTCGCGCCCACCCTCCCCACGCCCCGCGAGGCCACGGCGCGGCAGGCGCAGGAGCTGACGGAGCTGGAGCAGGACCTGGCGCGGACGGAGGCCCTGGCCGGCAGCGAGCGCGTGCGACACCT
The DNA here is from genome assembly GCF_036245865.1 of Corallococcus caeni. Lineage (NCBI taxonomy): Bacteria > Pseudomonadati > Myxococcota > Myxococcia > Myxococcales > Myxococcaceae > Corallococcus > Corallococcus caeni. The sequence continues at coordinate 57,983 of NZ_BTTW01000016.1, forward strand.
GGGCGCGCTGCGCAAGCGCCTGGAGGATGAACAGCTGCCGCCCGCGCGGGTCGCGCCCCTGCTGGAGCGCTGGGAGCACCTGTCGCACGCGCCCCAGGCCGACAAGAAGGAGAAGCGCAAGGCGCAGCGGGCCGTGCGCGCGGAGCTGGCGCGGCGCCTGCTGGAGACCGCGACCACCGTGGGGGACACCACCGTGGTGTGTCACCACCTGGGGGACGGGCTGGACTTCCAGCCGCGCACCCTGGCGGAGCAGCTGCGCAAGGGGACCGGCTCCATCGCGGTGGCGCTGACGTCCACGCGGGATGGGACCCTGGAGCTGGTCACCGCGCTGGCGCCGCCGCTGGTGGAGCGCGGCCTGGAAGCACGGCGGCTCCTGGAACAGATGGTCCCCCCGGGGGTTGCCAGTGGGGAAGGGGGGGCGGAGCTGGCCTGGGCGGAGGCGGTCCTCCCCGATGACGACGTGAGCGCGGTCCTGGAGCGGGCCCGCGCGGTCCTTCACACCCGGCTGTCCATTCCGACGTAGCCGCAGTCCTTTCACGACAGCAGCCAGACCCCTTGAGCGACCGGCATCCCCGGCGCCCGCAGCGAGGTGCGTTTCCATGCCGACGACCCCGGAAGAGAAGCGCGCGAAGCTGGCCCGACTGCTGGCGGAGAAGGCCCGGGTGGTGCGCAGGGCCCCCGCGTCCTTCTCCCAGGAGCGGATGTGGTTCCTGGATCAGTGGAGCCCCGGCAGCGCGCTCTTCAACATGCCCGCGGTGGTGCGCCTCACGGGCGCGCTGGATCCGGACGCGCTCGGGCGGGGCCTCCAGGCCCTGGTGGAGCGCCATGAGCCCCTGCGCACGACGCTGCGCGAGGAGGAGGGGAGGCCCGTCCAGGTCATCGCCCCGTCGCTCGTGCTGAAGCTGGAGCGCGAGGACCTGCGCGGCGTGCCGGAGGCGGAGCGCGAAGCGCACGCGTGGAGGGCCGTCACCCGCGACGCCCAGCGCCCCTTCGTCCTGTCCGAGGGACCGCTGGCGCGCGCCACGCTCTACGCGCTGGCGGAGGAGCAGCACCTGCTGCTGCTCAACCTCCACCACGCCATCGCGGACGGCTGGTCCATGGGCGTGCTGGTGCGCGAACTGGCGGCCGTCTACGCCGCGGCCCGGGCGGGCACGAGCGCCAGGCTGGAGGCGCTGCCCCTGCAGTACGCGGACTTCGCGGCGTGGCAGCGCGCGACGCTCCAGGGCGAGGCGCTGGAGTCCCAGCTGTCCTGGTGGCGCGGGAAGCTGGATCCCGACGCGCGCCTGGAGCTGCCGGCGGACAAGGCGCGGCCGGCGACGCTGGGCTCGGCGGGCGCGCGGCAGTTCCTCACGCTGCCGCGGGAGCTCACCCAGACGCTGCGGGACTTCAGCCAGCGCCACGCCACCACGCTCTTCGTGGTGTGGGTGTCCGCGTTCCTGTCGCTGGTGTACCGCTACACGGGGCAGGAGGACGTGGCGCTGGGCACGTTGGTGTCGGGCCGGGACCGCGCGGAGCTGGAGGGGCTCATCGGCCTGTTCATCAACACCCTGGTGCTGCGCACGCCGCTGTCCGGCCAGCTGCGCTTCCGCGAGCTGATGGCCCGGGTGGGCGACACGCTCTCGGAGGCCCAGGCGCACCAGGGCGTCCCGTTCGAGAAGCTGGTGGAGACGCTCAAGCCCGAGCGCAGCTCCAGCCACCTGCCGCTGTTCCAGGTGATGGTCATCCACCAGAACGCGCCCGGCGCGGTGCTCCAGCAGGAGGGCCTCACGCTGGAGGTGCTGCCCGTCACCACCGACACGACGAAGCACGACCTCACCCTCTACGCCACGGAGCTGCCCCAGGGCCTGCGCCTGTCCGCCGAATACAGCACCGACCTGTTCGAGGCGCCCACCCTGGCGCGACTGCTCGCGCACCTGCGCACGGTGCTGGAGGGCGCGCTGGCCGCGCCGGACACCGCCCTGCGCGACCTGCCCCTGCTCTCCGAGGCGGAGCGCCGTCAGCTCCTGGTGGACTGGCACGGCGCGCGGCAGGTGTACCCGGAGCAGGAGGACCTGGCGTCGCTCGTCGAGGCGCAGGTGGCGCGCACCCCGGACCGGGTGGCGCTCGCGTTCGGGGACGCCACGCTCACCTACGCGCAGCTGGATGCGCGGGCCAACCAGTTGGCGCACCGGCTGCGGGAGTGGGGCGTGGGGCCGGAGTCGCGCGTGGGCGTGTGCCTGGAGCGCTCGCTGGAGCTGGTGGTGTCGCTGCTGGCGGTGCTCAAGGCGGGCGGGGCCTACGTGCCCTTCGACCCGGGCTACCCGGCGCAGCGCCTGACGTGGATGTTCCAGGACGCTCGCCCCACGGTGCTGCTGGCGCAGGAGCACCTGGTGCCCGGGCTGCCGCCCCACGGGGCTCGCGTGGTGTGCGTGGACGCGGAGGCGGAGGCGCTGTCGCGCCTGCCCGCGCATGCGCCCGCGCGCCAGCCGCTGCCGGACGCGCTCGCGTACATCATCTTCACCTCCGGCAGCACCGGCCGCCCCAAGGGCGCGATGAACGCGCACCGGGGCGTGTGCAACCGCCTGCGCTGGATGCAGGCGGAGTACCGCCTGGGCGCGGACGACGTGGTGCTCCAGAAGACGCCCTTCAGCTTCGACGTGTCGGTGTGGGAGTTCTTCTGGCCGTTGATGACGGGCGCGCGGCTGGTGGTCGCCCGGCCCGGCGGCCACCAGGAGCCCGCGTACCTGGCGCGGCTCATCCGCGAGGCGGGGGTCACCACGCTGCACTTCGTGCCGTCCATGCTCCAGGTGTTCCTGGAGGAGCCGGAGGCGCGCGGCTGCGCGTCGCTGCGCCGCGTGGTGTGCAGCGGCGAGGCGCTGCCCCTGGAGCTCAAGGAGCGCTGTCTCCAGGTGCTGCCGCACGCGGGCCTGCACAACCTCTACGGCCCCACGGAGGCGGCCGTGGACGTGACGTACTTCGCGTGCACGGCCGGCGACGGCCGGCGCTCGGTGCCCATTGGCCGGGCGGTGGCGAACACGTCCATCCTCATCCTGGACCCGGTGTTCCAGCCGGTGCCGGTGGGCGTGGCCGGGGAGCTGTACATCGGCGGCGTGCAGGTGGGGCGCGGCTACCAGTCCCGGCCGGACCTCACCGCGGAGCGCTTCGTCCCGGATCCGTTCAGCGCCCTGCCTGGCTCGCGGATGTACCGCACGGGGGACGTGGCGCGCTGGCTGCCGGACGGCGAGGTGGAGTACCTGGGGCGCGCCGACTTCCAGGTGAAGGTGCGCGGCCTGCGCATCGAGCTGGGGGAGATAGAGACCGCGCTGGAGCAGCACCCCACCGTGCGCCAGGCGGTGGTGCTGGCCCGCGAGGACGTGCCCGGCGACAAGCGGCTGGTGGCCTACGTCGCGGGCCGGGCCGGCGCGACCGTGGACGTGGACGGGCTCAAGGCGTCGCTCCAGGCGAGGCTGCCGGAGTACATGGTGCCGCCGTCCTTCGTGGTGCTGGACGCGCTGCCGCTCAGCCCCAACGGCAAGGTGGACCGCAAGGCGCTGCCCGCGCCCACGCTGGAGCGCGCGGCGCAGGAGGCGCGCGTCCCGCCCCAGACGCCCACGGAGGAGGCCATCGCCGCGCTGTTCGGGGAGCTGCTGGGGGTCGCGGACGTGGGCGCGCGGGACGACCTGTTCCGGCTGGGCGGCAACTCGCTGCTGGCCACGCGCGTGCTCGCGCGGCTGCGCGCGCGCTTCGGCGTGGAGCTGTCGCTGCGCGTCCTCTTCCAGCACCCCACCGTGCGGCAGCTCGCGCGGTGCGTGGACGACGCGCGCGCGGGCACCGCGGCCCCGGTGGAGCGCGCCGCCCCGGCCCGGGAGCGCCACCCGGTGCTCCCGCTCACCGAGGACACCGCGCCAGAGGACACCGGCGGCCCGCCCGCGCGCGAGCCCGCGTCCTCCGTCCTCTCCGCCGAGGAGCGGCACCGCGTGCTGGTGACCTGGAACGACACCGCGAAGGACTTCCCTCGCGACGCGTGCCTGCACCACCTGGTGGAGGCCCAGGCGCGGCGCACGCCGGACGCGGTGGCGGTGGTCGCCGGCCCGGTGCGGCTCACCTACCGCGAGCTGGAGCAGCGCGCCGGACGCCTGGCGCGGCGGCTGCGGGCCCTGGGCGTGGGCCCGGAGGTCCGCGTGGGCCTGTGCGTGGAGCGCAACGCCGACATGGTCGTGGGCATGCTGGGCATCCTCAAGGCGGGTGGGGCGTACGTGCCGCTCGACCCCACGTACCCGCGGGAGCGGCTCGCCTACCTGCTGGAGGACGCACGCGGCCCCGCGCTCGTGGCGCACGCGCACCTGGTGCCCGCGCTGCCCGCGCACCCCTGCCAGGTGGTGTGCCTGGAGGACGACGGGGAGGCGCCGGGCCAGGCGCCCCCGGACACGTCGCTCACGCTGGCGCCCCTGCCGGAGAACCTGGCCTACCTCATCTACACGTCGGGCAGCACCGGGCGGCCCAAGGGCGTGGCCATCCCGCACCGCGCGGCGGTGGCCTTCCTCACCTGGGTGCACGGCGTGTTCTCCGCGGAGGAGCTCCAGGGCGTGCTCGCGTGCACGTCGCTCAACTTCGACCTCTCCGTCTTCGAGGTCTTCGCCCCACTGACCCGGGGTGGCCGCGTCATCCTCGCGCGCAACGCGCTGCACCTGGCGGAGCTGCCCCAGGCGTCGGAGGTGACGCTCGTCAACACCGTGCCCTCCGCCATGGCGCAGCTGCTGCGGCTGGGCGCGCTGCCGCCCTCGGTGCGCACCATCAACCTGGCGGGCGAGGCGCTGCCCGCGTCGCTCGCGCGGCAGGTGTACGACACGCCCACGGTGCAGCGGCTCTACAACCTCTATGGCCCGTCGGAGGACACCACCTACTCCACCTTCGCGCGCGTGCGCCCCGGCGAGGTGCCGCCCATCGGCCGGCCGCTGTCCAACACCCGCGCCTACGTGCTGGACGCGGACCTGCGGCCGGTGCCCGTGGGCCAGCCCGGGGCGCTGTACCTCGCGGGCGAGGGCCAGTCGCGCGGCTACCTCCACCGGCCGGACCTCACCGCGGAGCGCTTCCTGCCGGAGCCCTTCGGTCCGCCGGGCTCGCGCATGTACAAGACGGGGGACCGCGTGCGCTACCGCCCCGACGGCGCACTGGAGTACCTGGGCCGCGACGACTTCCAGGTGAAGGTGCGCGGCTTCCGAATCGAACTGGGTGAAGTGGAGGCCGCCGTGCAGGCCGCCCCCGGCGTGCGCGAGGCCGTGGTGCTGGCGCGCGAGGACGTGCCCGGCGACAAGCGACTGGTGGCCTACGTCGTCGCCCGGGACGGGCAGACGCTGGACGCGGCGGCGCTCAGGGACGGACTGCGCCGCACGCTGCCGGAGTACATGGTGCCCGCGGCCTTCGTGGTGTTGGACGCGCTGCCGCTCAACCCCAACGGCAAGGTGGACCGCAAGGCGCTGCCCGCCCCCGTCCTGGAGCGCGCGAGCCCCCGTCCCTACGAAGCCCCCCACACGCCCACGCAGCAGCTGCTCGCGGGCCTCTGGCGGCAGGTGCTGGGCGTGGAGCGCGTGGGCCTGGGCGACCACTTCTTCGAGCTGGGGGGCCACTCGCTGCTCGCGACGCAGGTGGTGTCGCGGCTGCGCGCGTCGCTGCGCGTGGAGCTGCCGCTGGAGGCCTTCTTCCACGCGCCCACGCTCCAGGCGCTCGCCGCGCGGGTGGACGCCGCGCGCGACGCGGGGGATGCGGTCCCCGCCGTGCCACCGCTGCTGCCGGTGCCCCGGACGGGCCGGCTGCCGCTGTCCTTCGCGCAGCAGCGGCTGTGGCTGCTGGACCGGCTGGAGCCCGGCGGCAGCGCGTACACCATCCTCGCGGCGCTGCGCCTCACCGGGCCGCTGCACACCCGGGCGCTGGTGAGGAGCTTCCACGCGCTGCACCAGCGCCATGAGAGCCTGCGCACCGTGTTCCACGAGGACGCGCAGGGCCCGTTGCAGGTCATCCTGCCGGAGCTGCCACCGGCGCTGGGCTTCGTGGACCTGACCAGCGTGCCGGAAGCGGAGCGGGAGCGCGAGGCGCTGGCGCTCGCGGCGGCCCAGGCGGAGGTGCCCTTCGACCTGGCCCGGGGGCCGCTGGTGCGCGGCCTGCTCGTGCGGCTGGGAGCGGGGCACCACCTGCTCGTGGTGACGCTGCACCACATCATCTCCGACGGCTGGTCCTCCGCCGTGCTCACCCGGGAGCTGTCGTCCCTCTACGAGGCCTTCAGCGCGGATCAGCCGCCCGCCTTGCCCGCGCTCCCGCTGCAGTACGTGGACTACACGCTCTGGCAGCGGGCGTGGCTGACAGAGGACGTCCTCGCGTCGCAGCTGGCGTACTGGCGCCGCCAGCTCGCGGGGGCGCCCGCCGCGCTGGAGCTGCCCACTGACCATCCGCGCCCCGCCGTGCAGACCTTCCGGGGCGGGCGCGTGCCGGTGCGGCTGGGCCTGCCGCTGTCGGAGTCGGTGAAGGCGCTGGGCCACCGCGAGGGCGTCACGCCCTTCATGGTGCTGCTCGCCGGCCTCCAGGCGCTCCTGTCGCGGCTGAGCGGCCAGGAGGAGGTGGTGGTGGGCTCACCCATCGCGGGCCGTCCGGCGCCGGAGCTGGAGGACATGCTCGGGTGCTTCGTGAACACGCTGGCCCTGCGCACGCGCGTGGACGCGGGGGAGGGCTTCCGCGCGTTGCTCGCTCGCGTGCGCGAGGTGACGCTGGGCGCCTACGCGCACCAGGACGCCCCGTTCGACCGCGTGGTGGAGGCGGCGCGTCCGGCGCGCGAGCCGGGCCGCTCCCCGCTGTTCCAGGTGCTCTTCGTGCTGGAGAACGCGCCCGTGTCCCAGCCCATGGGCCCCGGACTGTCCTTGAGCTTCGTGGACGTGGAGCGCCAGTCCGCCAAGTTCGACCTGACGCTGGCCCTGTGGGAGGAGCCGGAGGCCGGCCTCACCGGCGTGCTGGAGTACAACCGCGACCTCTTCGACCCGGGCACCGCCACGCGCTGGGCCGGCCAGCTGCGCGCCCTGCTGGAGCAGGCGGTCCTCACGCCGGACGCGCCGCTGTCCCGCCTGAGGGCGGGCCTTGCCCCCGCGGAGCTGCTGGTGCCCCTGCGACCGCAGGGGACGCGCCCGCCCTTCTTCTGCGTGCATGCCATTGGCGGCACGGTGTGGGGCTACGCGGAGCTGGCGCGGCAGCTGGGCGAGGACCAGCCCTTCCACGGCCTCCAGGCGCCGGGCCTGGAGAGCGGACAGCCGACGGTGGATTCACTGGAGGACCTGGCCGCGCTCTACGTGGAGGCGATGCGCACGGTGCAACCCCACGGCCCCTACCGCCTCGGCGGCTGGTCCATGGGCGCCCTCATCGCCTTCGAGATGGCGCGGCAGCTGCTGCGCCAGGGCGAGCAGGTGGAGCGGCTGGTCTTCATCGAGCCCAGCCCCACGTCCTACGCGCGCGGCCTGCGCGTGGACGACCCCACGACGCAGGGCCAGCTCTTCACCGTGAACCTGGCGCACACCACCGGCCTGCCGCAGACGCTGCCCCCGGACGTGCCGCCCGGCGACTCCGACCGCCTGCTGCGCTACCTGCTGGAGGCCGGACAGCGCACGGGCGTGTTCGGCGCGGAGGTGGGGCTCGCGTGGCTCCAGCGGCGTCAGCGCGTCTTCAACGCCTGCCTCGCCGCGCTCTCCGGCCACGTCCTCGAGCCGCTCGGGGTGCCGGTGTGGCTGCTGCGCGGCACCGAGGCCCACGTGGACGAGGGCGGCGACCGCACCCGGGGCTGGGCCGCGCTCACTCCGGACGCGCGGGTGGTGGACGTGCCGGGCACCCACTACTCCGTGCTCCAGTCGCCGCAGGTGGAGGTCCTGGGCCGGGCCCTGGCCCGCGTGCTGGAGTCGCCCCCGGAGGAGTCCTCCAGCCCCGCGGAGGCCGGCACGGAGCGCACCCCCACGGCGGGCCCGCGCCCCTGAGTCGCTCCGGGCCCGGAGGACCGGGCCCGCGCCGAGCGCGTGGAAGATCAAGCCGCCTACTGGAGATGAAAGGCTTCTGCGCCGGCTCGTGGCCAGCCCTGGCAAGCAGGCAGGCTCAAGGGCCTCATCCCGCCGTCAGCCAGACAACCTTCACATCAACCTGTATTGATGGCTATACATGAACATCCTAGAAATCATATCCCTGCCATGATTGGCGGTCACTCGCATCCACTGCTTGAAGGAGTCTCGACATGATGAATCGCACCGCCCTGCTGGGATGGATTCTTGCCGCTGCGTTGGGAAGCGCCTGCGGCGCTGGCGGAGATGAGCCCTCCACCCCGGAGTCTCTGGGAACCACCGAGTTGTCGGTGGCGGCCGTTGAGCTCAACGAGGCTTCTGGAAGCTGCGACTTGGGGAACTACGTCACCATCGGCTGGGATGGTGGAGAATACGGCAAGGGGTCGTACAACAAGGCCACCGACAACTTCTGTATCTGGGATGAGAAGGAGGACAGCATGCGCGTCGGCGTCCACTGGAAGCTCGGGGACGGCTCCCGCCAGGGCATCTGTTACTTCACCGGCGGGAACGGAAACAGCGGGCGATGCAACAAGGAGCTTCCCGAAGGAAAGCATCTGGACATGCGCATCGGTCGCTGCAACGGCAGCGTCTATCCTTGTAACGCCCCCTCTGGCGCCGGCTGGCAGTGGGACCCTTGGGGTAATGGCACGTCGACCTGACCGGGCATGAGCACGGGCTGGAGGGTGCGTGGCATCCTCCAGCCTGGCGGCCGCGTCAGTTGCAGTGAACACGTACGACGTTGACACTTGCCACTGAATTCTCGACGCCGAAACCTGCGGACAGGTCCAGGCACTTCCCTGCCGAGGGCTTGGAGTAGACGGGACCGGCGTAGGTCGTGAACTGGCCAAAATCGAAGTCATCCCAGCTGCCGGACGTGCTGGAGACTCGGATGTAGACAGTCCGGTTCATCTTCACGCCGCAGTTGGCGTAGCACTCCGCTACGCCGCAATTACGCGTCCCGTTGTAGTAGAGATTGTAGTGACCATTCACGGCCCCCTTGTTGTTCTTCATCGGGTACGTATCAATGAGGCGATAGCTAGCGCCACACAGGTTGGTCGCCGCCTGCTGGACGCTCCCATTGGAGGGTGCGGTCTCCGTTTCCTGCTCCTCCGGTCCGCAACCGCTTGTCACCAGAAGGCAAGCCGTGGAGAGGGAGAGGATCGCTGCGAGGGCATTCATTTTCATGGGAATTTCCTAAAGAAAGGGTAACCGTTCACCGGCTCATGCTGCGTTTGCGAACTGAGGGGCCTCCGCGAGAGGCAGCAGCGAGGGTGGCAGTAGGCTCCGACGGTGCATGCGCAGCGTGTCCGTCAGGAAGTCCAGCACACCCCG
>NZ_BTTW01000017.1 GCF_036245865.1 Corallococcus caeni
CATCCGCTTCACCATCTGTAGCTTGAATCCATCCGTGTACGGCACGGCGTCCTGCCTGCTCTCGCCCCCAAGGCGTGGTCATCCCGGCCATTCAGCCGAGGCGACAACTTCCCTGACACAGGGGGGTGGCGTGCGGAGAAACATCAGCCCGCCGCCCTTCCTGCGAGGGATGGCCCGGAAGCCCTTTCCCGCGACACGAACCAAGTCGCCCTCCCGCCCCTGTCCGTGCGCGAGCCAAGCGTCAGCCTCCTCTGTCGTCGAGGACGACTGGGCCACGAGCACGGACTCCGTGGCGGGAATAAAGAACCTCCGGAAGTACTCACGATAGTCTTCCAGCTTCCCGTTCTCGCGAACGTAGAGCAGCGCCACTGCGGCGATTCGCAAGGCTTCGTCCTCGGGCGTTCCATCCTGGAACCGCTCACCAATCGTCCCAAGGACGCCCATCACGGCATCGACGTCGAAGTCCGAGCTGGTGGCCATGGTGTTTCCTACGGAGCGAGGGGAGCCAGGATCAAGACTCCAAAAGGACGAGCACGTCAGCGAAATGAATCGACGATGTAGGCAGCCGCCACGGAGCCGTCGAGAATCGCCATTCCTGGCTTTGACTCAGGCAACTTCCGCATCTGATCCCGGCTGAGCCGAGCCACGGCGCAGATGGGGACCTTGTCGCCGTCTGGCGGGTGGGCCTCGTACCAGCGAATCACGACCTGGGGCCCACTCGTCCAGACTCGGCCATACAAGCGTGTCGTCGCCTCAAGGGTGCCCATGTCGTCCTTGAGAATGCTCTCAATGGGTCCGTCGTAGAGCGAGATGCGGCGTGCGTCGATCTGGTTGGCATCAAGATCCGCCAGCGCGGCATCCCCGACGCGCAGCCTCAGGTACCGCATGACTTCGAGCGCCTTCTCCGGGCACTCCTGCGGTCCCGGGGTGCCATCGGGACGTAGAGCCACACCGCCTGCAGCAGTGCAGCCGGAAGCGGCGCCAAGCAGGAGAACGGAGCCGAGCAACAGGGCCTTGGGCATGCGCATGAGCGCCACTTCTACTGCCGAAGCAGGGTGTGATCCATCGCGACGAGCACCTGGAGAAGTCCATCGTCCCGGAAGATCTGGAGGGCCAGATCAGTCAATTGCCCGTCCTTGTCCTCGAAGGCACTCTTGTCGACAACGACGGCAATCCTTCCCGACTGCCCCGAAACGAGGACGGAGCGATTCATGCGAAGCGCGAACGGACGAGCGGTGTAGCTGGAGAAGTCGCGAGTGAGATAGGCCCCGTCGAACCGCCACGGCTGGCCGTAATAGGTATTCGTCAGGTGAATCACGGCCGCTGCCTTTTCTGGACCCGAGAAGACTTCAACGACCATGTCCATGTCTTCATTCTTCGAGCGCCAGAACTTCGCACGCCGAAACGGCGTCTTCTTTATCTGTCCATTCGCGAGAAGCGTCGCATAGGCGTGATCAACCGAATTCTCTTCCTTCTTGAAGCGTTCATTCTCATCACTCAGCTTGCGCTCGCGACTGAGCGAGTCATAAAGCAATGAGAGGACCGCATTGTAACTGTCGGGGTCCTTGAACACGTTGACCTGATAGTCGATCCAGCCCCAGCTCTCCCGGCTCCTGGCTTTCACGAGGAACGTGAACTCCGTTCCATCAACGAGTGTCACCAGCAGGGGTAATGCTTCGCCGCTATCGAGTTCACGCAGCGGTTCGAGGATGACCTTCTTGCCGCCGATCAGCGGCGCCTCGAAACGTCCTTCCCATCCCAGGAACTTCGTCCGGGTCGGATCAACTTCCGCCTCGAATCGAAGCGCTGTCACCACCTGCCAGGAGACATAGATGGACGACGCCTCCTGGGCTGGATGGGCTGAGACCTTGAGGGTCCGAATCGTGAGCTTGTCTGATATCTCCCTCGCCCAGGACGGCGAAGCGATCAGGACGAGCAGGAGGCCACACCTGAGCAGTGGGAGGACACGCATGGAGGGACAACCTACCAGGGTAGGTATGTCCCATCCAACCTGCACCTCAAAACTCAGTACGTCCAGGGGAAGCGCTTGAAGTCGCGCTTGCGCTTCTGGACGAACGCGTCGCGGCCTTCCTGTGCCTCTTCCGTGCCGTAACCCAGACGCGTGGCCTCACCGGCGAAGAGCTGCTGGCCCACGAGGCCGTCGTCCGGGAGGTTGAAGGCATACTTCAGCATCTTGATGGCCGTGGGGCTCTTGGTGTTGATCTCCGCCGCCCACTCCAGCGCCACCTTCTCCAGGTCCTTGTGCGGCACCGACTTGTTGATGGCGTTCATCTGGAACGCCTCGTCCGCCGTGTAGGCCTGGCCCAGGAAGAAGATTTCGCGCGCCCGCTTCTGCCCCACCTGCCGCGCCAAGAGCGCGCTGCCGTAGCCCGCGTCGTAGCTGGCCACGTCCGCGTCCGTCTGCTTGAACATCCCGTGTTCCTTGCTCGCGATGGTCAGGTCACAGACGACGTGCAGGCTATGCCCGCCACCCGCCGTCCAGCCCGGCACCACCGCCATCACCACCTTCGGCATGAACCGGATCTGCCGCTGCACCTCCAGGATGTGCAGCCGCCCCAGCCGCGCCGGGTCCGCCGCGTCCTCTCCGGGCTCGTACTTGTAGCCGTCCTTGCCGCGGATGCGCTGGTCGCCGCCCGAGCAGAACGCCCACCCGCCGTCCTTCGGCGACGGCCCGTTGCCAGTGAGCAGCACCACGCCCACGTCCGTCATGAAGCGCGTGGCCTCCAGCGCCCGGGCCAGCTCGTCCACCGTCTTCGGACGGAACGCGTTGCGCACCTCCGGCCGGTTGAACGCGATGCGCACCGTGCCTTGATCCACCGCGCGGTGGAACGTGATGTCCTTGAACTTGTGGCCTTCCACCGGCTGCCAGCGGGACGCGTCGAAGAGGTCCGAGACCATGCGCTGTCTTGCTCCGAAATTGAGGGAGTGAACGGCCCGGAACCCTAGCGGTTTCCGCTCGGGGTTGCCCGCGCTACCGTGCGCGCCATGCCCACGAGCCTGCTCGTCGTCCATGTCCATGTGCACGTGCTGCCCCAGCACGTCGACGCCTTCCTCCAGGCCACCCTCGCCAACGCCCGCGAGAGCGTGAAGGAGCCCGGCATCGCCCGCTTCGACGTCTGCCAGGACAACGAGGACCCCACCCGCTTCGTCCTCGTGGAGGCCTACCGCAACCCGGACGCTCCCGCCGCGCACAAGGAGACCGCCCACTACCTCACGTGGCGTGACACCGTCACCCCCATGATGGCCGAGCCCCGCATCCCCCGCCGCTACACCAACCGCTTCCCCGACGACGCGGCCTGGTGACATGGCGTCCGCCCCCTTCGAGTTCGCCACCGCCACCCGCGTCCTCTTCGGCCCGGGCCGCGTCCAGGAAGTCCCCGACCTCGTGCGCGGTCTCGGCGGCCGGAAGGTCCTGCTCGTCACCGGGACGAACCCCGCCCGCGCCGAGCCCGTCCGCGCGGGGCTTGAACGGCTGGCCATCCCTTCCGCCTCCTTCCGCGTCGCGGGCGAGCCCACCGTCGACCTCGCGCGCGAAGGCACCGCCGCCGCCGTGGACTCAGGCTGTGACGCCGTGGTCGCCATCGGCGGTGGCAGCGCGCTCGACGCGGGCAAGGCCATCGCCGCGCTCGCCTCGAATGGAGGCGACCCGCTGGACTACCTGGAGGTCATCGGCCGGGGCCAGGCCCTGACGAAGCCGTCGCTGCCGTTCGTGGCCGTGCCGACCACGGCGGGCACCGGCTCGGAGGTGACGCGCAACGCGGTGCTGGGCTCGAAGGAGGCCGGCGTGAAGGCCAGCCTGCGCAGCCCGATGATGCTCCCCCGCGTGGCCCTGGTGGACCCGGACCTGCTGGAGCACGCGCCCGCGGGCGTGCTCGCGGCGGGCGGCCTGGACGCGCTGTCGCAGCTCATCGAACCGTTCCTGTCCATCCGCGCGCAGCCGCTCACGGATGCGCTCGCGCGCGAAGGCATGCAGCGCTCGGCCCGCTCCCTGCGCAAGGCGGTGCTGCACGGCCCCGGCCCGGCGGAGCGCGAGGACCTGGCCCTCGCCAGCCTCTTCGGCGGCCTGTGCCTCGCCAACTCGGGCCTGGGCGCGGTGCATGGCTTCGCGGCGCCGCTGGGCGGGATGCTCGGCGCGGCCCATGGGGCGCTGTGCGCCGCGCTGCTCGGGGCCACATTGGAGGTGAACCTGGAGGCCCTGCGCTCCCGCGCCCCGGACCACCCCGCCCTGCCCCGGTTCCGCGAGCTGGCGGTGCTGCTCACCGGCCAGTCCAACGCCCGCGCCGAGGACGGCATCGCCTGGGTGAAGGACCTGGTCCACGCCGTGCGCATCCAGGGCCTGCGCGACATGGGCCTCACGGACGCGGCGGTGCCCGGCCTCGTCGTCAAGGCCCGCGCCGCCAGCAGCATGAAGGGCAATCCGCTGCCGCTCACCGACGCGGAGTTGACGACGCTCGTCGAACGGTCGATGTGAGGACCCGCCCATGAAACCCGCCGCCCTTGTCCCCGTGGTGCTCGAACGCCTGCGCGAGAAGTATCCCGACGCGAAGTACGAGCTGAACTGGAACACCCCCTACCAGCTGCTGGTGGCCACCATCCTGGCCGCGCAGTGCACCGACGAGCGCGTCAACCGCGTCACCGCCGAGCTGTGGAAGAAGTACGACGGCCCCCAGGCCCTCGCGGACGCGGACACCGCGGAGCTGGAGGAGGACCTCAAGCCCACCGGCTTCTTCAAGCAGAAGACCAAGACGGTGCAGGCCATGAGCCGCGCGCTGCTGGACGCCCACCAGGGAGAGGTGCCGCCGCGCATGGAGGACCTGGTGGAGCTGCCCGGCGTGGCGCGCAAGACGGCCAACGTCGTGCTCAACACCGCCTTCCAGCAGGCCTCCGGCGTCATCGTGGACACGCACGTGGCCCGCGTCAGCCAGCGCCTGGGCCTGACGAAGCAGGAGAAGCCAGAGGCCATCGAGGCCGACTTGATGAAGCTGGTGCCCAAGGACGACTGGACCTTCTCCGGCCCCGCCGTGGTGCTGCACGGCCGCTACACCTGCGTGGCCAAGAAGCCCAGGTGCGCGGAGTGCCTGCTCAACGACGTGTGCCCCAAGCTGGGCGTGACCTGAGCCGTCACAGGTGCGCGAGCACCGCCAGCGTCAGCACCCAGTCCAGTCCGGCTTCGAGGAAGTAGTACGTGGAGCCGTCCAGCGACGTGCCGAACCCGGTGCCCAGGTGGCCCAGGGGCCCGGCGAAGAACTTCATGCCCAGCTCCGCCCCCAGGTTGATGGGGGCGCGCCGCGAGCGCGAGTTGTCCAGGTACGGGCCCACCAGCGCCCGGCCATAGGGCGCGAACCAGTTCGTGACGAAGTGCTGGTAGCCCACGGTGGCGTTCAGCGACACCCGCTTCGCGTCCACGCCCACGTTGGCGCCCAGCGTCAGCCGCCGCGCCTTGAGCCCCATGGGCTGCACGTTCACGTCCATCGCCAGGCCCACGCCGCCGTCGAACGGGACGCGCCAGCCCAGCGCGAACTCCGTCGTCGACTTGTCGATGGCCAGCGCCTCGTAGCGGAACCGCGCCGCGCCCGCGACGTCCCCGCGCGCGTCCTGGATGTCCGCGAGCGCCAGCGCGGCCTCCTCCGAATCCTCGTCGTACACCTTGCGCAGCGGCGGCTCCGCGCCGTCCAGGTCACCGCGCGCCAGCCGGTCCTTGCCCTGCGTCAGACACGCGGACGTGGAGCCCATCGCGCACGCGAGCCCGAAGGCCCGGTCCGCCTCCTCCGTGCGGCCATCCACCTGGAGCTGCTTCGCCCAGGTCTCGCAGGCCCAGGCGCTCCCGCTGTCGCACTTCTCTTCGAGCGTGGGGGCGCGGGTCACCTCGCTCGTCGTCACACACGCCGCCGTCAGCAGGCACGGCAGGAGGAACAGCCACCGGACGAAGGACACAGGGGGACCACGGAGGGCTGGAGCCGCAACCATGGTCCACATTCAAACACACCGCCGGGACAGCGGCGCGTCTGGCACGGTGCGTCTTTCAGTGTTCTTCCAGCGGCCCTTCCCCGTCGTGGATGACGCCCGGGTTGCGGCCGATGTCCGGCCCGTCCCCGCTGCGCTCGTCGGCCTTCTGCTTCTCGGAGGCGGTGTCGCCGGAGCCGCCGACGCCTTCCCGGAAGCCCTGGGCGGCCTCGTGGCTGGACTCGCGGACGCTCTGGGCGGCCTTGCTGGCGCCGTGCTGGACGTCCTTGGCGGCCTCGCCTACCTCCTGCCCGACCTGCCGGGCGTTCTCGTTGACGGACTGCTGCTGACGCTCATTACACCCCGCCGTGAAGCCCACCGTTCCAATCACACCCAGCACGACGAGCCCGTTGAAGGTGCGTGTCCACATGGTCGTCTCCCCGAGGGTCCCGGCCCTCTGGGGTGAAACGTAGGCACGCCTGCTCCCCAACGAAGTCCCGGTTTTCCTTCCCGGGAGGCGTCCGGGGCCCGCTTGCCTGTCAGCCCCCGGCCCGGGACCGGCGGAAGGCCTCCGGAGACGTGTTCCACCAGCGCTTGAAGGCGCGGTGGAAGGCCACCGGATCCGCGTACCCCAGCAGGAACGACACCTCCGCGATGGACATGCTCCGCTGGAGGTAGCCCTGGGACAGCTCGCGCCGCAGCGCCTCCACGATGCCCGCGTAGGTACGGCCCTCCGCCGCCAGCTGGCGCTGCAACGTGCGCGGTGGAACGCGCAGGGTCCGCGCCACGGCGATGAAGGAGAAGTCGCCGCCCGCCAGCGTCCGCCGCACCTGTTCGCGCACGCGGTCCGACAGGGTGTCCGTGACGGGCAGCCGCTCCAGCGCGCGGCGGGCCTGGTGTTCGAACACGGCGTTGAGCAGCGCGTCCCCGTGGACGAAGGGCCGGTCCGCGTCCGCGTGGGAGAACTCCAGGTCACTGGCCGGGGCGTCGAACTCCAGTGGGCAGCCAAAGAAGGCCTCGTGCTCGCGCGTGTCCGCGGGCGCCGCGTGGACGAAGCGCGCGCGCAGGGGCCGCACGTCCGCGCCGGTGAAGACGCGCACGCCCATGGCCAGCTGCACCAGCGCCAGCTCCGTGAGGTGCCGGTGCGCGGGCCGCCAGGCAGGGCCCACCGGGGTGAAGCGCATGCGCACCCCACGCGGCGTGTCCTCCACGACGAAGCGCTCGCCGTCGCCCCACACTCGCTGGTAGCGGCAGCCGCGCACCAGGGCCTCGCGCAGGTGGGCGCTGGTGAGGATGACGAGCGACGCCGGGTCGTCCGCGTCCATCACGTCCAGGCCCGTCATGTGGAGGCCCAGGTTTTCATCCCCGGTGAGCGCCACGGCGCGCTCCAGGATGGCGTCCAGGACGGCATAGGGGATGCGCGCCTCCGGGTCGTCCAGGTCCGACCACCGCAGCCCCAATTCCTCGCAGAGCCGTTCCGCGGGCACGCCCCGCTTCGCCGCCGCGAGCAGGCCCTGTCGTGCCAGCCGGGCGGAGAGCGAAGGGGGAGCGGAGGACGTCACGGGCAGGGACGCTAGCGACCGCCTGGCGCGGGCGGCAAGCCGTTCTGGCGCGAGCGGTCAGTGCACCCGCCATGGGTGGACGGCACCGTGTGACGCATGGACTCCACCGCCCCCGAGCACCCCGCCCTGCTGCCCCGCCTGCACCTCTTCGAGCTGATGGATCAGTCCTGGTGTCCGCCGGCGGTGCGCAACCTGTCCACGGACTACCTGCACACGGTGGCCACGAAGATGGGGCTGTTCGACGCGGCGGCGGACGTGCTCGCGAGGGGGCTCCGGGCCTCCGGCACGGACACGCTGGTGGACCTGGGATCGGGCGGCCGGGGGCCCGTGCCCCGCTTGCAGGGGCTGCTGGAAGCGCGGCACGGACTGAAGACACAGGCAGTGCTCACGGACCTGTATCCCAACGCGGAGGCCGCCGAGCGGGCGCGGTCACAAGGCGCGACCTACCTGCTCCGGCCCGTGAATGCGCGGCAGGTGCCGGCGGACCTGCGCGGCATGCGCACGATCTTCAATGCCCTGCACCACTTCCGGCCGGAGGAGGTCCGAGAGGTGCTGGAGGACGCACAGCGCAGGGGCGAAGCCTTCGCGGCCTTCGAGGTCGTGCACCGCACGCCGGGCGGGGTGCTGGGCACGTTGCTGGTGCCGCTGCTGGTGCTGCTCTTCACGCCGCTCATCCGGCCGCTGACACCGCTGCGCCTGCTGCTCACCTACGCGGTGCCGGTGGCGCCGCTGGCGCTCGCGTGGGACGGGCTGGTGTCCACGCTCCGGGCCCACCGGCCGGAGGAACTGAAGGCCCTGACGCGGAGCCTCCAGCGCCCCGGCTACACCTGGGAGGTGGGCGTGGTGCGCGAGAAGGGCAAGGGCGCCGTCACCTACGTACTCGGGATGCCCGTGCGCATGGAGACGTGACCCGATCCCTGGCGCGCCCCTCTCAGTCCGCCGGCTCTTCAGCATCCGGAGGCGACGGTTCCTGGGGGAACTCCACTTCCGGATCGTAGGCGTCGCTCGAGTCCATCCCCGTCGCCTCCTCATCGGGGTCGGCGTCGTGCGCGTCCGGCTCCGCCGCGTCCTCAGCGGAGTCGCCTTCGTCCTCCGCTGTCGTGTCCTCTCCGAGAACAGGAAGGACCTCCGGCATGTCGAACCGCACGAGGGCGGGCGCCGCCACCGGCTTCGTCTTGCATCCCCGCTTGTCGAGGAACAAGTCCAGTGCGACCACCTCGCTCCAGCGCCGCGGATCATCGAGAGAGACGCTGCTGGTGAAGGTCTCCGTCGCACCGGCCGCCAGGCTGAAGTTGCGCAGGGAGTCCGCCAACACGGAGGCCCTGTCCTCGCTCACGTCCTCGTCCTCGCCGTACCCCTGGACGCAAGCATCGCCAGTGATGCGCCGGGCGCTCACGTTCTTCACCGTGTACTGGAGGGAGTACTCGTTGTCTTCGCCTGTCTTTCGCAGGTCGACGTCGGACAGCACGAGCGCTCCGGGCTGTGGCGGTCCCGGCCGACGGGGCGCCGGCGCGTCCGCGGCGGCAGGGCTTCCCGTGGGACGCAGTCGCAACGGCTCGCTGGTCCCCTGGAATCCGTCTTGCGAGCAGTGAAACTCCCGGGCCGTGTACAGGAGCACCGTCAGGGCATCCTTCCAGAGGTCCTCCATCACGTAGGCGCGGTCGACGAAGACGTCGTCGGTGCCGCCCTTCACGGTGATGCGCCCCAGCTCCGCTTCATGGATGACGAAGCCCTTCTCGTCCAACAGCGCCAGGCACGTGGCTCCACGCGCCTGCGCCGTCCCCGGGTTGGTGAGCGTGTAGGTGACGTCCACGGTATACGGGGTGGTGCGCTGGAGGGTCACGCCGGAGAACTTCAACGGCTTCGCGACCGGCTTCGTGTCCGGCACACCCACCTGCACCCGGGATCCGCCGCCCGCGTCAGGTACGGCGCTCACCTGGGGCTGTTCCTTCCTGCAGCCCGCCCCCCATAGCGCCGCGCTCCCCACGAGCCACGCGCACAGGGTCCGCGCCCTCCAGTCACTCCGCATCATGATGCGCCTCTTCACTGCCGGCCTCCGCCGGGAGGTTGACCGGCAGGCCCGGGTTTCCGGCGCCCCCGGACATCACGCAGCCATAGGGGTCCACGAAGAAGCGCAGCACCGTGGCCTCGCCCCAGTGTCTGTCCTTGTGGAAGGCCACGGGGACCGTCTGGGTGGATGAAGCCGCCGGGGCCAGGTCGAACTCCCCGACGTCGACCTCTTCCAGTGCGTAGGAGCCTTCCCGCGCATAGGCCCGCAGGCACCCCGACGCCGAGGCCCGATGGCCGCTCACGTTCTTCACCGTGTACGTGAGGGAAGGGCCCGGCGGCGTCCCGCCCCGTCGCAACTGGAGGCCGGACACTTCGAAGTCCTCCGGCGTCGAATCCGGCGGCAGCTTGGGCACCGGCAGGCCCGCGGGCGCGGGGGCTCCCGTCGGGAGCAGGGCGAAGGGCTCACTGGTCCGCCTGGCGCGGTCGTCGTAGCAGAGGGTGTCGTACGCCGTCGTGTAGAGGATCAAGGAGCGGGCCTGGTTCCACCGCAGGTCGTCCACGCTCGTCGAGTCCTCGAACGTGTCGTCCCCTCCGCCCTTCACGGTCACGAAGCCAATCGTCTGGGAACTGATGGCGAGGCCGTGCTCATCCACCAGCATCAGGCACGTGTTCCCGCGCCCCTGCGCCGTGCCCGGGTTGGTGAGCGTGTAGCTCACGGTCACGCCGCCGTCCGCCACGCGCTTCAGCCCCACGTTCGAGAAGCGCAGGGGCTTCGAAATCCTCGCGACCGTCCCCGCGTCCGGGATGCCCGCATCCACCGTGGCGACCACCACGCCCGCGTCCACGGGTGCGCTCGCCGCGGGCGCGTCCTTCTTGCACCCGGCGCACCACACCGCCGCGAGGCCCAACACCACCCCGCCCAGCACCTTCAGCGGATCACTCCCCATGGGGGGCCTGCTGGTCGCTCTTGAACTCCTCTTCCGGGTCGTGGGCGCCGCTCGAGTCCATCCCCGTTTCGTCCTCGGGGTCCCCGGCGGGCTCGGACTCCACCCCCTCCTGGGGCGCATGGACCGACGCGGGCTTCATGAACTTGAAGCCCGTGTTGTCGGTATCCGCGTAGTCCGCGCAGCCATAGGGACTGGTGAAGAGGCGCAGCACCGTCACCCGATCCCAGTTCCGGTCATTGTCGAAGATGACGAAGTCCTTGATGGTCTCCGAAGCCCCCGGAGCCAGGTTGAAGTCTCCCTCCGGCGACTCCTCCAGATGGGGGGCGCCCTCCGGCCCCACGTAGGCCCGCAGGCACCCCGAGCCCGCCGCCCGGTGTCCGCTCACGTTCTTCACCGTGTACGTGAGGGTGTAGTCGTCGGACAGCCCGGCCTGGATCAGCTCGACGCCGGACACCTCGAAGTCGGTGGCCTGCGAATCCTGGAGGGCCTGGGGGGCGGGGGCGTCCGCCGGAGCAGGCTGGCCCGTGGGCAGCAGGCGCAGCAGCTCACTCGTCGCACTGAGCACTCCGCTGGAACAGCGGTTATCGCCCGCCGTGTAGAGCATCACGGTCCGGGTCTGCTTCCAGGCCGTCACGCCCAGCGACACCTTGTCCTCGAACGAGTCCGTCGTCCCGCCCTTCACGGTGATGCCGCCCATGCGCTTCACTTCGATGACCATGCCCTGGTCGTCGAGCAGGGACAGGCACGCATCCCCGCGCCCCTGCGCCGTCCCCGGGTTGGTCAGCGTGTAGGTCACCATCAAGGTGGTGCCCTGGGGCCAGAGCGCCACGTCCGAGAACCGCAGCGGCTTCACCACCTTCGCGACCGTCCCCGCGTTCGGAACGCCCGCGTCGGCCACGGCCACCACGCCCGCGTCCACGGGCGCGCTCGCCTGGGGCTGCTCCTTCTTGCACCCGGCGCCCCACACCGCCGCGCAGCCCAGCAACAGCACACCCAGCACGTTCCCGCGCCGCTGATCACTCCGCATCATGAAGCCCCCTCCACTGCACTTTTGCCGTCGGGTTTCATATGGGACACCGCCACGGCGCGGCAAGACGGCCCACTTCGCACGTGCTTGACGCGGCAGGGCCGGAGCGCTCGGATGCGCGGCACCTATGCCCACTCCCAAGCTGCTCACCCGCGCGGAAGCCACCGACTACCAGGAAACGTCCCGCAGCGCCGACGTGGTCGCCTTCGTCGACGCCCTGTGTGCCCAGACGAAGCTCGCGAAGCGCGTGGACTTCGGCCAGAGCGGTGAAGGCCAGCCGCTCATGGCGCTCATCCTCAGCGACCGCAACTGCTTCACGCCGGAGCTGGCGCAGAAGCAGAAGAAGATCGTCGTGATGGTGGAGGCCAACATCCACGCCGGAGAGGTGGAGGGCAAGGAGACCCTCCAGGCGCTCGCGCGCGACCTCACGCTCACGTCCCTGGGCAAGAAGCTGTTGGACCGGCTGTGCCTCGTGTTCGTCCCCAACTTCAACCCGGACGGCAACGACCGCATCAGCAAGGGCAACCGCGCGTTGGATTTGAAGAACCTGGAGGGCCAGGTGAACCCGCCCGGCGGCGTGGGCATGCGCTACACGGGCGAGGGCTGGAACCTCAACCGCGACAACATGAAGCAGGAGGCGCCGGAGACGCGCGCCATGGCGAAGCTGTACCAGACGTGGTGGCCGCACCTCTTCGTGGACTGCCACACCACCGACGGCAGCATCCACGGCTTCGACCTCACCTTCGACATCCCCCACGGCAACGCGGACCTCATGCACATGTCGCGGGACTTCAACCGCGAGCTGGCCGAGCGCGTGTCCGCCGCCGTGAAGAAGAAGCACGGCTTCGACAGCTTCTGGTACGGCAACTTCCTCAAGGAAGGCGACCCGACCTCCGGCTGGCACACCTACCCCGCGCTGCCCCGCTTCGGCAGCCACTACCGGGGCCTGCTGGGCCGGCTGGACGTGCTGCTGGAGACCTACAGCTACATCGACTTCCCCCGCCGCTGCGCCGTCATCCGCGCGTGGGTGCTGGAGCTCATCCGCGACGCCGCCCGCTACGCGAAGGACTACCGCACCGCCACGTCCTTCGAGGAGTCCGCCATCATCGCGCGCGGCAAGTCCCCCGACGCGAAGGAGTGGGTGGGCATCAACTTCGGCGTCGCCCAGCGCGACGCGGAAGGGGCGCTGGTGTTCGACTACCCGGCCTACGTGCTGGGCAAGGACATCGCCACCATCAGCTCCTTCGACGAGGCCAGCATCCAGGCGCGCCGCTACCCGGGCAAGCGCAAGAAGGTCTACAAGACGCCGCACTACCGCACCTTCGTGCCCACGCAGTCGGTGAGCACGCCGTCCGCGTACCTGGTGCCCGCGTCGCTCGCGTCCCGCCTGGAAGGCCACGGCATCCGCTTCGAGAAGCTGGCCAAGGCCCAGCGCTTCCAGGTGGACAGCTACCGCATCGCGCGCAAGGAGGAGACCTTCAGCCCGGACGTCGCCGCCAACGTGCCGCCGCCGGGCCAGGACGAGGTCCCCTTGAGCCAGAAGCCCAAGCCGGTGCGCTTCGAGACCATCCTCACCGTGGCCGCCGAACGCTCCGAGCAGGAGTTCCCCGCCGGCACCCTCAAGGTCCCCACCGACCAGCGCACGGGCACGCTCATCACCTACCTGCTGGAGCCGCACTCGGACGACGGCTTCTGCCGCTGGCAGTTCCTGGATGACAGCCTCAAGGTGGGCGAGCTGTACCCCATCCACCGCGTCGTGGAGGCCACGCGTCCCCCCCTGAAGGTGGAGTAGGCATCACACCTCCGGACGCCTCCCCGCCCCCGGGTCTGTCATCCCCGGGGGCATTGCCCCTAGACTGGTGCCCGCAGGACCCGCGGAGATGGTGCGGGGGCACGCGGGAGGCCCCGGATGGCTGGCATGAGGCAAACGCCCCGGGGCACGCGCCTTCCGGGGCGTGAAGGCATGACGCGCGTGGGAGGCGTGCTGGCCCTGGCGCTCTGCATGGCCCTGGGCTTCGTGGCCGTGCGCGCCTGGAGGCAGCGAGCCACCGGGCTGGAGACCCCGGCGCTGTGGCTCTCCGACGCGCCCCACCGTCCCCTGGAGGTGCGGCTGAGCCTCCCCGCCGCGGACGTGTACCGCCCCTATGCGCCGCCCCGCGGTGGGGACACGCTGGCCCCGCCGGTGCCCCTGGGCGCGCTGTCCCACCTGGAGGAGCGCGGGGATGCGCACGGCGTGGGCGTCAGCTACCTGCTGCATGGCGACACGGAGCAGGCGCTCGCGTACCTGTCGCGCACGTCGCCGTCGTTGGACAGGGACAGTGACCTGGCCGCCGTCGCCATCCTGCGCGGCCGCTCCGACGAAGCCCTGACGTTGCTGGACGCCACGCTCGAGGCCATGCCCGAGCACCCGCAGGCGCGCTGGAACCAGGCCGTGATGGCGCGCGAGCTGGGGCTGACGCTCCTCGCGGCCACGGCGTTCGAGGCCGTGGCCGCGAAGAACGAGCCCGGCTGGAGCGACGAGGCGCGCGAGCAGGCGCGGACGTTGCGAGCCCGGTTCCAGGCGCGGTCGGAGGCCTGGAAGGCCACGCGCGAGGCGCTCCTCGCCCGGCTGCGCTCGTCCCAGGCGCCGCTGCCGTTGGACGGAGCGGCCCGCTTCCCGGGCCTGGCGCGCGAGTCCTTCTACGAGCTGCTGGCGACGGCGGAGGACCCCGCGCGGGTGGAGGCGCTGCTGCCGCTGGCGCGGGTGCTGGACCACGCGGCCGGAGGCACCGTGCTGGAGGACACCGTGCGGCGGGTGGCGGCGCTGGACTTCGCGCGCCGGGCGCCGCTCGCGCGGGAGTACGCGAAGCTGGTGCAGGACGCGCACCCCAACCCGGCGAGCCTCATCGAACGGCTGCGCCAGGAGGCCACGGCGAAGGACGTGCTGCTGGGCGCGCTCCTGCGCACGCCGGGCGTGGCGCGCACGCATGAGGAGCTGCGCGCCCTGACGGTGGGGGAGACGGATCCATGGGTCCTCTCGCGGGTGGCGCTGGAGGAGGCGCGGCTGGACGACCTGGCGGGACAGGGGCCCCAGGCCGGGGACCGGCTGCGGCAGGTGCTGAAGGACTGCCGCGCGCACAAGCTGCCCTTGAAATGCGTGGACGTGCTCCTGCGGTTGAGCAGCCGCGCGACCGCGTCGAACCGGCTGGTGGAGGCAGAGGAGGCCGCGAGCACCGCGTGGCAGGAGGCCGCCGCGCTGGGCGAATGGGACCGCGAGGGCTCGGCGCTGGTGATGCTGGCCAACGCGACGCGCTTCCAGGTGCGGGTGGCGCTCGCGCGCGCCTATCTCACCGAGTCCCTGGCCCGCCAGCCCGATGACTGCAAGGCGCGCACGCAGGCGCACCTCAACCTGGCCTCGCTGGCGCTGATGCGCTTCCGCCCACAGGAGGCGCGGCAGGAGCTGGAGGAGTCGCTGGCGTGCGGTCAGTCCCCCGGTCTCCAGGGGGCGTGGATCCTCGCGGACCTGGCGCGCCTGGCGCCACGGCCGTCCGACGCGGCACGCCTGAGCGCGGAGCTGAGCCGGGTGTCGCCGCTGCGGGAGAACGCGGGGCGGCGGGTGCTGGCCACGCTCATCCGGGGACGCTTCGAGGTGGACCGCGACTGGCGCGAGGGCCAGCGGGTGCTCCGGCAGACCATCGCGGAGGCGGAGCCGCTCTTGCGCGTGAACGCGGATGCGCGCGACGCCAGGGCGGTGGCCTTCCAGACGCTGGCGGTGAGCGCGGGCCACGCCGGGGCCTTCCGCGAAGCCATGGAGGTGGTGGCGGAGAGCCTCCAGGTGCCCGTGCCGGAAGGCTGCGTGCTGGCGGCGGCGGTGGAGGCCGAGCGCACGGTGACGGTGGTGCGCGGGCCGGGGGGCCAGGTGCAGGGGCGCTATGACGCCTCGCGCACCATGCCCCTGCGCGATGACCTGACGGGGCTGGTGCCCGGGGAGCTGGTGGACCTGCTGCGAGACTGCCCCCGCGTGGCGGTGCTGGCCGCGCCGCCGCTGGACAGCCGCGCGGGCCTCCTGCCGGCGGACCTGGCCTGGAGCTACCGGGTCGGTACGGGCGTGCCCGCGACCTCCCCCGCGAAGCCCCCGCTGCACGTCGTCGTCTCGGACGTGGAGCCGCCGATGACGCTGCGGCTGGCGCGGTTGCCTTCCGCGACGGACGTGGACCTGGCGGGGGCGCAGCGGCTGTTGCGGCTCAAGGGCGCGCAGGCCACGCCCGAGCGCGTGCTGGAGGCGATGGAGCAGGCCACGGACATCGACATCCACGCGCACGGCGTGGTGGACCGCGCGCTGTCGGACGCCACGGTCATCGCGCTGTCGCCGCAGCAGGACGGCCACTACGCGCTGACCGCGGAGGAGCTGCGCCGCCGTCACCTGCAGGGCGCGCCGCTGGTGGTGCTGGGCGCGTGCAGCGCGGCCCGTCTGCCGCCCATCCTGCATGAGACGTCATCACTGCCGCAGGCGTTCGTCGCGTCGGGAGCCCGGGCCGTCTTCGCCGCCACGGCGGAGATCCCCAACGACGCGGGCGCCTTCTTCCGCGCGGTGCGCGAGCGCATCCAGTCCGGCGAGGAGCCCTCCCAGGCCCTGCGGGCCGAGCGCCTCGGCTGGCACCAGAAACAGCCCGGCATGCGCTGGGTGGACAAGGTCCTGCTGTACCAGTAGCGCCGGGCGCGGCTTCAGTCCCTCGGAGGCAGGGGCGACGGCTGGGGCTCCGCGTCGACGTCCCAGGTCACGTTGGGCTCAGGCAGCGCGAAGGCTTCGAACGAGACGGCGACACCGCCGTCTGGCGCACTGAAGCCGTACCACCACCCCACCGGCAGCAGCACGCACTCCCCGGGCGACAGCGTCACCTCCAGGCGCAACGGCGCCTCGTCGACCCCGGATTCGGACGACGCCGTCGTCACCCGCCGCAGCTCGAACGCCGGCACGAGCTGGAGCCGCCGCTCCCCGTGCACCTGCGCCAGCAGCACGTTGTTCCGCCCCGCGCGCAGGGGGACCTCCGCCCCGGCCGGCTCCCACCACAGGCGGGGTTCGCACGCGCGCGCGTCCTCCGCCGTGAAGCCCCGGAGCGTCGTCAGGCCCTGTGCCAGTGACTCCAGCCGGGGGTCCTCGAACAACGGCACGCAGCACGCGTGCTTCGCCTCACGCGCGCCCAGCAGCGCGGCGACGTCCTCGCGGCTCCAGGCGCGAGACTCCAGCGACGCGCTCCAGCCCTCCCGCAGCACCACGGGCAGGTTGTCGAAGTAGTAGCGCTCGAAGAACGCGGCGGGCGTCAGCGCGTCATGCCGGTCCACCCGTGGAGGCCCTTCCGTCTGCTGGAACAGCTCCGCGTACACGTCCAGCAGTCCCTCCAGCTTGCGCTGCATGCCCACCGCGCGCAGCGCTCCCGCGACGAGGGGCTCCTGCTGCTCCACCTCCACCGCGCGTTGCGCCTGCTCCGGCGTCACGCCCGCCTTCTCCAGCGACGCCACCAGCTCCTTCGGCGACGCGCCGCGCACCAGGTTCTCCACCAGCCACCGCCGCCACTCGGGCGTCAGCGGCGAGGTCCCCGCATCCACTTCTCTCGATGCTCTCATCGGTGCTCCTCCGAAGGCATGGCGCCCAGCCAGCCCTCCCGCCAGCAGGTGTTCAGCCCGGGTGTCTGCTCGAAGCTCACGAACGTCACCGACAGGCTCGGCTCCAACGCCCGCAGCGCGTGCCACCACCCCACCGGGATGAAGAGCGTGTCTCCCGGCCCCACCTCCACCGTGTGCAACGCCACCCGGGCGAAGTCCGGGAAGCGCGCCAGGTCCGGCGCCAGCACGTCCACCGCGCTGTAGAAGCCGCGCACGTTGGACATCCACGGCGTCTCCCACGAAGGCGCCAGCCACACCTGCTTGCGCCCCCACACCTGGCAGAACAGGACGTTGAGGTGATCATGGTGCAGGTTGGACAGCGTCCCCGCCGGCCCCAGCCACAGGTGCACGCGGTCGGGCTCGCGCAGGTCCGGGTGGATGTAGCCCTCCGGCGCGCGCAGGTCCTCCAGCAGCGGCCGGAACGCGTCGCGCAAGAGCAGGCTGTTCCGGGCCACCAGATACATGTCGTTCGCCGGCGCACCGTCGAAGCGCGCCAGCAGCTCCCGCAGCGGCACGTCCCGGCGCAGGCGGTCCGCGTGGAGGTCCGGCAGCGCCTGGGCATCGCGCCCCGCCATCACCTCCACCGTCTCGTCACCGAAACGCTCGGCCATCCACTCGGGCGTCCACCGCGTCCGCGCCGGCCAGTCCTCCATCAGCCCTTCAATCACAACCGGCCGGTTGCGCCGGTAATACGTATTGAAGAATTCCGCTGGAGCCAGCCGTGACCGCCGCTCCACGCGCGGCCCTGGCAATGCCTGTCGTCGCAACGCCGACCGCGTCTCAAGCAATGATTCAAGCAATCCCAGACGTCCCGTGAACTCACGCGCCCGCGCCACCGCGGGATGCGCCTGCGCGGCCCGGATCGTTTCCCAGACAACCTCCGAGGCCACTCCCGCCGCCTCCAACCGGGCTCCCAGGCTTTCGCAGGGCACTCCCCGCGCAAGGTTATTCGCGAGCCACGTTCTCCATACAGGGGGGAAGGAAGACGTCATCGCCGGCCCCCTTGAGTCGGGCTGAACCATTTGGGCCGTCCACATCCACCACGAGCGGACTCCATGACGCCTCCCGAGAACTCATACAAGATCGTCCCCAACCCGAATCCCCCTTGTGACCCCGCGCAGGAGGACCTCAGCCGGAAGCGGATCCCCGAACCCCCCGCGCCCACGCCGCCGCCGTCCACACCGCCCCTTCCTGAAACGCCGAAGGACGAAAACCTCAACGGCTGACGCAAGCCATTGAAGCGCAAACGGCACACCTCACCCGAAGGTGTGCCACCGCGCGTTCCCGCCCGGCACGTCCAGCGACTGGAACGTCAGCGACACGCTCACGTCCAGCGCGAGCACCTGGTGCCACCAGCCCACGGGGATGAAGAGCATCTCCCCCGGGCCCACCACCACCTCGTGCACGTGCGCGGTGGCGAAGTCCGGGAAGCGCGCCAGGTCCGGCGCCGCGGCGTCCACGGCGCTCCACACGTGGTCGCGGTTGTACAGGTGGGGCGTCTCGAAGGAGGGCACCAGCCAGAAGCGCTTGCGCCCGTGGACCTGGCAGAACAGCACCGAGTCCACGTCATGGTGCAGCGCCGTGCGCGTGCCCGCCGGGCCCACCCACAGCTTGATGCCCCCGGGCTGCCGCGTCGGGTACACGAAGCCCGGGGCCGGCCGCAGGTCCTCCAGCAGCCCCCGCAGCTCCGGCCGCTCCAGCGCGAAGTTGCGAGCGGTGAGGTACAGGTCGTTGGTGGGCCCGCCGTGCTCCAGCCGGTGGAGGAAGTCCGCCAGCCGCATCACCGTGCGGCACGCGTCCGGAGCCCTGTCATGGTCCGCGCGGGCTTCACGGCCCGCCATGACCTCCACCTCCACGTCGCCGTAGTCGCGCGCCAGCGCCTCCGGCCGCCAGCGCTCCAAGAGCGGCCAGCCCTCCAGGAAGTCCTCCAGGACGACGGGCCGGTGCGCCCGGTAGTAGCGCGCCTGGAACTCCTCCGCGGACACGCCCCGCCGCCGCTCCACTCCACGGCGCGACTGCCCATGCAGCGACGCGCGCGCGTCCAGCAGCGCCACCACCTCCGCAGCCCGCGCCCCGCGCGGCCCGCCGGCCTCCACCGCCGGGTGCCGCCGCGCGCGCGCTACCTCCGAACGGGCCTCCTCCGGGGCCATCCCTCCGGCGACCAGTGCCCGGGCCAGCGCCTCCACGGGCACGCCGCGCAGCAGGTTCTCCGACAGCCACGCATCCCACGAGGGTGACAGGGCCATGGCCCCACTCTAGGCCACCCGCGAAGCCGCACGGAAAGGGGGCCCTCTGCCCACATGCCCTACAGGGTCAGCGCCCCCTTGAGGCCCAGCACGAGGATGTTGCGCGCGTCCTCGTTCGCGCCGGGGCGGATGTACTGGAGGTTGGGCCGAAGCACGAGCCACTCCGTCGCGTGGAGGCTGTAGTACAGCTCGCCCACGTACTCCGTGCGAGGTACCGGCGTGCTGGGGTCCTGCGCCTGCTTCTGCTTTTGGGCGGTGACGTAGCGCCCGTTGGAGTGCGTGGCGCCCAGCGCGAAGCCCACGTCGTCATCCGCCCGGCCGAAGACGCCCGTGTACCCCAGGCCCACCGTGTACTGGCCGTCCACCGCGGAGGTGTTCCGGTCCGCGTGCGTCAGGCGCGCGAACAGGTTGAGCCCCTGCGCCGCGTTCTCCGCGCCCAGCACGTGCGTGAGCTGCTGGCGCGCGACGAAGTACAGGCCATAGCGCCCATCTCGCTCCACGCCGGTCAGCAGCACGTCGGGCGCGTTGGACGTGTCGTACCAGGCGCCCAGCTTGTAGAGCCCCTCCAGCAGCCCGCCCTGGAACGTCGGGTTCCACCCCAGCTCCAGGGGCAGCATCACGCCTGTCGCCCCGCTGAAGCGCCCCAGGAAGAAGGCCTCCTCCAGGTTGCGCGGGTTCACCTCGTACGCGGCCAGCTGCACGTAGGCCACCTTCGCCACGTCCAGGCGCAGCCGCGTGCCCCACTGGCTCACCGGCCAGTTGAACCAGTAGTTGCCCACGATGTTGCCGGGCTGCGCGCCACAGAAGCTCAGGTTCTGGAAGTCACAGGGAAAGTCCGCGGTGTCCTCGCCCATGGTGACGCGGCCCAGCTTCAGGTGCACCCGCTCGTCCCAGAAGAGCTGGTCGTACCAGAGCTGCGTGAGGCGCCCCACGTTGCCGCGCCCGTACACCTCCTGCACCAGCTGGAGGTTGCCCAGGTCCATGTCCGCGTTCAGGTTGTTGCCGTTGCGGTGCGTGAACGTGAACTGGAAGGTGCCGCCCTTGAGCCCCGCCAGCTTCTCCAGGTCCAGGCCCAGCCCCACGTTGAGCTGGCCCGCCTGCCGCAGCGCATGCCCCTTGCCGCCGCGCGCGTTGAAGGCGAGCTCCGTCACGTAGCGGACCTGCAGCGCGACGCCCAGCTCGTAGAGCAGCCCGCGCGCCCCGCCCCATCCACCGGTGAGGCCCGGGGGCATCTTCGTCTCGGCGGCGAAGGCCGGGCCCGCGCACAGCAGGGCCCACGCCATCACCCACGCCGTCCAGCCCCGTCCCCGCATCGCACCCGTCCCCGCGCACGCCACGGGTGCTCAATGGCAACGGATGCCAGGATGTCCAGCCGTGCCAGGGGGCCGTCCGTCGCCTTCCAGCCACTCCCCCGGGCCTTGCGAAGGGCCCGGGTGCGGCGAGGAACGAAGCGGCGCGCCGGGAGTGTCCTCCACCCGGCGCACGCCCCTGCCAGGGGTGCGGCTACTTCTGCGGCAGCGGCACCGTGCGCACGTGCAGGTCGCGCAGCTGCTTCTCGTCCACGTCGCCGGGGGCGCCCGTCATCGTGTCCGTGCCCGTCTTCGTCTTGGGGAACGGAATCACGTCGCGCAGGGACTCCGCGCCGGTCAGCAGCATCACCAGGCGGTCCATGCCCAGCGCGATGCCGCCGTGCGGGGGCGCGCCGAACTTGAGCGCGTCCAGCAGGAAGCCGAACTTCACGCGCGCCTCCTCCTCCTGGATGCCCAGCGCCTTGAACACCTCGCTCTGCACCTTCGGGTCATGCAGGCGGATGGAGCCGCCGCCAATCTCGAAGCCGTTGAGCACCACGTCGTAGCGGTGGCACTTCACGCGGCCCGGGTCGGTCCCCAGGTACTGCACGTCCTCGTCGTGCGGACGGGTGAAGGCGTGGTGCGCCGCGGCCCAGGTGTTCGTCTCCTCGTCGAACTCGAAGAGGGGCGGGTTCACCACCCAGAGGAACTTCCACTGGCCGCCGCTGCCGTACTCCGGGATGAGCCCCAGCTTCTTCGCCACGTGCACGCGCAGGTTCGCCATCACCGTGTGCACCAGCGACTCGCGGCCGAACTGGAACAGGATGAGGTCGCCCGTCTTCGCGTTCACGGCCTGGTTGATGGCCTGCCGAAGCGCCGGTGTAATCGTCTTGGACAGCGGGGACTGGGTCCACTCACCGCCCTCGCCCACCTTCGCGCGCGCCAGGCCCTTCGCGCCCGCCTGCTTCGCGAAGTCCTCCAGCTTGTCGCTCTCCGCGCGGGACAGCGCCTTCTCCGCCGGGACGACCATCGCCTTGACGATGCCCTTCTCCTGCACCGCGTCCCACATCATGGGCACGCCGCCCGCGGCGCCGTGCTCGCGGATGACGTCGGTGAGCACCACGTGCTCCAGCCCGAAGCGCAGGTCCGGCTTGTCGTTGCCGTACTTGGCCATGGACTCGTAGAAGTCCATGCGCATGAAGGGCGTCGGGATGTCGATGCCCAGCACCTCGCCCCACAGCTTCTTCAGCAGGCCTTCGATGATGGTGAAGATGTCGTCCTGGGTGACGAAGCTCATCTCCACGTCGATCTGCGTGAACTCCGGCTGCCGGTCCAGGCGCAGGTCCTCGTCGCGGAAGCACTTCACGATCTGGAAGTACCGGTCGAAGCCCGCGACCATGAACAGCTGCTTGTAGAGCTGCGGGCTCTCCGCCAGCGCGTAGAACTTGCCCGGGTTCAGGCGGCTGGGGACCAGGAAGTTGCGCGCGCCGCCCGGCGTGTACTTGCCCATGAAGGGCGTCTCCAGCTCCAGGAAGCCGTTGCCCGCCATGTACGAGCGCGCGAGCGTGTTCATCTTCGAGCGCGTCATCAGCGTCTTCTGGAGCGGCCCGCGGCGCAGGTCCAGGTAGCGGTGCGCCAGACGCTTCTCCTCGGAGGTGTCCACGTTGTCCTCGATGAGGAACGGCGTGGGCTCCGAGCGGTTGAAGATGGTCAGGTCCGAGGCCTTCACCTCGATCTCCCCCGTCTTCATCTTCGGGTTCACGTTCTTGCCGCGCGACAGCACCTTGCCCTTGATGCCGATGCAGTACTCCAGGCGCAGGTGGCCGGCCGTCTCGTGGGCCTCCTTGCTGTCCGGCTCGAACACCACCTGGGTGAGCCCTTCGCGGTCCCGCAGGTCGATGAACACCGCGCCGCCATGGTCGCGGCGGTTGTGCACCCAGCCGAAGAGGACCACCTCTTCGCCAACGTTCGCGGCCGTGAGCTGACCGCAGGTGTGGGTACGCTTGACCTCTGAAATGAACGGGACCGCCATGGAGACCGCCTGCGTTTGGTTCGGGAAGGAAGGCCGGGCACCATACCGGATCGTGGAAACGACGCGTCAAGGAATCCATGGCTCCTCCGCCCCCGTGTTTTCACCCGCTCCTCACTCGAAAGACGGGCGCTTGAGCAGGCAGGCGCGCACGTCCCCGCAACCCCGAAAAGGTTCCCGGGTTGGAGCCTGCATGCTGGTGCTGCTGGCGTTGCTGGGGGCAAGCCCCACCTGGGCGGCGGAGGCCGCGGACAGCTCCATCACGCTCGAGGCGAGCGGCGGCCACGGCTATGCCCTCTGGAGCCTGCTGGGCGACGTGGGCGTGGGCGAGGCGACCTTCGTCACGCTGGGCTACACCGGCGCGCGGCCGGAGTCCGGCACCGCGGCCACCCACCAGCTCTCCGTGGGCCTGGACCACCTCGCGGGCAGGCACTGGCTGCTGTCCGGCGCCGTCAGCCTGGGCCTGTCCAAGGGCTCCGACACGGAGCTCACCCCGGAGCGCCCCCGCCTCAACCTCCCCGGCCTCACCGCCCGCACGGGCTACGGCAGCCAGGCGATGCAGCTGGGGGCGGCCTGGGACTCGGCGGGCTTCGACACCTGGGAGTACGGCCTGGACGCGGGCGTGGGCGTCAGCCGCTACCCGCTGCGCCGCCAGCTCTTCACCGTCGCGGAGGGCGCCCCCACGGAGCGCTATGCCCAGGAGGACATCCTCTGGTCGGCCCGGCCCACGCTGGGCGCGCGGCTGCTCTGGGACGGCCGCTGGGAGCTGGGGCTGCGCGGGGGCTACGCCTTCTACAGCGAGGATCCGCTCACCGCGGGCCAGTTCACCGACGCGGAAGCCGACGCGCTGGCGGACCGGCTCGAGGACCGGGCCGCCGCCCGGAAGGCCCTGGCGGGCCTGCGCCTGCGCCAGCTGCGCGACCTGGGCGCGGCCGTGACGCGGCGCCTGGGAGAGGTCAACGCCGGCACCGGCTTTCCCTCCGCCCCGGTCCGCTGGGACGTGAAGCCGTCCCTCTCCTGGCGCCTCACCCCGGCCGTGAGGGGGCAGGTGTCCTACGCCTTCACCCGGTACGTGGCCGGCCAGGGCGTGGCCCACGTGCTGGCCACCCGGTGGACGGTGCGCCTGGGCGACGCGGTGCGGCTGTGGGCCTCCGTGGCCCTCCAGCGGGACGTGCCCCAGGACACCCCGGCGGAGGCCTCCGGCCTCCTCACACTCGGAGGGGAATACACGTTCTGAGCGGTCCGGAGTAAAACGGGCGTCATGCTCCGAACAGTCATCACCGCCGCCGTCGGGCTGACCCTGGCCACGGGCTGCGCGCCGGACAGCGAGGCCCCCGTGAAGGTCTCCGTCCTGTCCCGCTCCAGCAATGGCCAGTACGTCCCCACGCAGGTCGAACTCACCACCATCGAGGACGTCGTCGGCCTGAAGGGCACCGTCGGCGACCTCCAGGGTGGCGCCCGCATCGTCATCGACGTGAACGACCCCGGGCTCCAGAACGCCACGGAGGACACCATCGCGGAGGTGCTGCTCAAGAAGCCCGGCCACGACGTGAAGGCCAGCTACATCACCCAGAAGGATGAGAAGACGGGCGAGGACGTCCTCTGGCCCGCGGACTTCCACTCCTGGAACATGGTGACCTCGTATTACAACCTCGAGCGCGCCAACGAGTACTTCCGCACCGTCGCCAACGTGAAGGTCGCGTCCTTCGAGCCCGCGCCGACGCTCTACTACTTCCCGGAGTTCGTCCAGACGCAGCTGAGCAAGGAGCCGGCGCAGGACAACGCCATCTTCTACCCGGTGCTCCAGTCGTTCCTGGTGCTGCCGTTCGACAAGATTCAGCGCGCCCCGCTGCCCCTCAACGCGGCGGTGATGGCGCACGAGTACTCGCACCTCGTGTTCAACCGGCTGTCGTACGCCGGCCAGTCGCTGCCCCTGGCGCTGGCCACCTGGGGCTCGGACTCGCCCAGCCAGGGCGCCAACGTGCTCAAGGCCTATGACGAAGGCCTGGCGGACTACCACGCCTACGGCGCCACCTGCCGCAGCCCCAGCGGGTGCGATCCCCGCTTCATGGCGACCTCCTTCGACGGCGGCCCCTACGCCGGCGTCACCGACGCGCGGGACCTGTCCAACGGCAACCGCTGCATGAGCGCCATCCTGTACGCCCGCGTCCAGCAGCAGGACCTGAACAGCTTCTCCGCCGACGGCGCCGAGTACCAGGTGGGCACGCTGCTGGCCACCGCGCTCTACCAGGCGGGCCGCTCCACCGGGCAGGAGGCCCAGCTGCAGCGCGACATCGTCTCCGCGTACTACGACACGAACCCCGCCACCCCGGGCATCTACCAGTACACCCAGCAGGTGCTGGGGGATCAGACCCTGTTCACGCTGGCCGTCCCCGCCCGGGCCATCATCTCGCACATCACCGACCTGGAGCTGCGCAAGGCCGTCTGCAACGAGTTCATGGACCACCTGCAGATTCCGCGCGCGGACCTCATCGGCGACAACCTCTGCCCGGCCAGCGCCGCGGGCGGCACCACCTGCCCGAACATCTTCCAGTGAGGCCCGCTCCCTTGAACACCTGGCTCAAGGCCTGCCTCGCCGGCAGCCTGCTCATCTCCCCCGCCGCCTTCGCCCAGAGCGCGGACGACGACGACCCCTACGCGTACCCGGAGCAGGAGGCCGAACGCGCCCAGGAGAAGGCCCAGAAGGAAGACGACGACGCGTACGACCGCCGCCGCAAGCTGGTGGATGAGACGGACGAGTTCCGCGAGGCCGCCGAGCGCGAGAACGACGACGGCTTCCAGGCCATGGCCCGCCTGGACGACCCCACCCTGGGCGTCGCGGTGGAGCTCGTCGGCGGCGTGCTGCTGGTGGACAGCGCCCGAGGCGACTTCTCCGACAACAAGCCCGGCCTGGGCGTGCGCGCCACCTGGGAGTTCGGCCGCAACTTCTTCACGGAGAACGAGACCCTGCGCGAGGCCCTCTTCGCGGACCTGCGCTGGCTCTACGGCAGCCTCAGTGACGGCACGGAATTCATCAAGGGGGACACGCGGCTTCACTACTTCACGCTCGCGCCCGCCTGGCTGTTCCGCTTCGGCGACTCGCCCTTCGGTCTGTTCCTCCAGGCCGGTGGTGGACTCGCCTACCAGAACACCGGCATCACCGTGGGCGACGACGAGACCAAGGTGAACGGCCTCAAGCCCGTGGTCCAGTACGGCCTGGGCATCCGCGGCCGGCCCGCCCTGTCGCGCACGCTGCACCTCACCTTCCGCCTGGAAGCCATGGGCCTGCGGCGCGGCTACGCCAACGACATCTTCATCGGCGGCAGCGCCGGCGTCGGCTTCTAGCGCGCCCCCCTGGAAGTCCCTTCGGCCCCCGCGCCCTTCCCTCCCGGGAAGCGGTGGCGGGGGCTGAACTTTTTCCCCCTTCCGCCCTCCCTCCAGGGCCGCACTGCTTGGCCTTCCAAGGAGATGGACCACTGGCACGGCCCCTGCTTACATTCGCCCCGGGTGGGGGAGTCAGGGGCGTCGGGCTGGAGGTGGAAGATGAACGGTGGTCAGGACCAGGAACAGGGCAACACGCGGCACTGGGATCCGGTGTGCGGCCGGCACCTGGAGGCCCCGGAGGGCCATCCCTCGTCGGAGTACAAGAAGCGCCGGTACTTCTTCTGTTCGGAGGGCTGCCGCACCGCCTTCGAGCGTCAGGCGGAGCGCTTCCGCCTCAACGAGCTGGCGCGGGCCGGCGCGCTGATGTCGCCGGGCCGGGTGCGCTGGGGGCTCGCGTAGCGAAGGGGTACCGCGGACGGCGTCAGGCGGCCTGACGCACGTCCTTGAGGCGCAGGGACAGCTTGCGCTGGCCGCGGAAGGTGTCGAAGCCGGCCTGGAAGGCCAGGTCCACCGGCCCCTCCACCAGCCCCACGCGGTCCGCCATGCCGAAGCCGATGGCGTCCAGCTCCGGCGCGTCCACGAGCGCGAGCTTGAGGTGCCCCGCGCCGCTGGCGCCGGACTTCGCGGGCAGCACGCGCGGCCGGGCCTGCTGGCCGCGCAGCACCAGCACGGGCTCCGGGTTGCCCTGGCCGAAGGGCCCCAGCTTCTGCAGCGACTCCACCGCCGTGGCGTCCAGGTCGCGGGGGTTCACCACCGCGTCCACGCGGCAGCGCGGAATCAGGTCCTCGGGCGTCAGGCGCTGGAGGGCAATCTTCGCGAACGCCTCGCGGAAGGCGGGCAGCTGCTTCGCGTCCACGGTGAGGCCGGCGGCGTGCTTGTGCCCGCCGTAGCGCATGAGCAGGTCCGAGCAGCCCGTGAGCGCGTCGTACAGGTGGAACGCCTCGATGCTGCGCGCCGAGCCCTTCCCCACCCCGTCCTTCACGCCCACCATCACCGTGGGCCGGTGGTAGCGCTCCACCACGCGCGACGCGACGATGCCGATGACGCCCGGGTGCCAGCCCTCGTCGTAGAGCACCAGCCCGCGCGAGTCCTTGTGCTCCTCCGCCTGCGCCAGCGCCTGCGTGAGGATGCTGCTCTCGATGCCCTGTCGCTCCGCGTTCGCGCGGTCCAATACCTGCGCCAGCGAGCGCGCCGTCTCCACGGAGTCCGCGCACAACAGCTGGAGGCCCAGCGACGCGTCGTGCAGGCGGCCCGCGGCGTTGATGCGGGGCCCCAGGCGGAAGCCCACCTGCCCCGCGGTGACGGACGCGTCCGGCTCCATGCCGGCCACCTCCTTCAGCGCGCGGATGCCGGGGCGCCGGCCCTGGGACAGCTCCTGGAGGCCGTGCGCCACGAGGATGCGGTTGGCGCCGGTGAGCGGCACCACGTCCGCCACGGTGGCCAGCGCCACCAAGTCCATCAGCGCCTTGAGGTTGGGCTCCTTGCGCGTGGCGAAGAAGCCGTCGTCGCGCAGCCGCTTGCGCAGGCCCATGCACAGGTTGAAGGCCACGCCCGCCGCGCACAGCACCTTGGTGGGGTACTCGCAGCCGGGCTGGTGCGGGTTGAGCACCGCCGTGGCGGGCGGCAGCGTGGGCGGCACCGTGTGGTGGTCCACCACCACCACGTCCAGGCCCATCTCCTTCGCGCGGGCAATCTCCGCCACGGAGGTGATGCCGCAGTCCAGCGTCACCAGC
Organism: Corallococcus caeni; assembly: GCF_036245865.1. NCBI lineage: Bacteria > Pseudomonadati > Myxococcota > Myxococcia > Myxococcales > Myxococcaceae > Corallococcus > Corallococcus caeni. The sequence continues at coordinate 27,835 of NZ_BTTW01000017.1, forward strand.
AGGCGAGTGCCGTCCTGCGCGATGCGCTCCACCGCGCCCAGGTTGAGGCCGTAGCCCTCGTCCAGCCGGTGCGGGATGTACGTGGCGGGGGCAGCGCCCAGCTCCTTGAGGAACAGGTACATGAGCGACGTGGAGGACACGCCGTCCACGTCGTAGTCCCCGTAGAGCGTCACCTTCTCCTTGAGCCGCACCGCGCGCAGCACGCGCTCCACCGCGGGGCCCATGCCCTTCATCCGGAACGGGTCCGGCAGGTCCGCCAGCCGGTCCGACAGGAAGGCCGACGCCGCCTCCGGCGTGCGGTAGCCCCGGTGCAGCAACACCCTCGCCGCCAACGGGTGCAGCGACAGCTCACCCGCAAGCGAACCGACCTCCTGCTCGACGACATCTGGAAGCAACCACCGCATGGTGAAGGACAGTACCTCAGACGTCCGACCAAGGCAGTCCAACCCGACTACTCACACCTCCCTCCTGCACGCGTGTTCAGGCGGGCGCTCGCCTGCCTTCCTGCCGTCAACCTGCACGGCGGGTGCGCGGTGCCCAGCTTGAGTGCACACCCGTGGACAGGGAGGTCCGCATGCTTCGCAGGTTTCTCCAGGGCGGTGCCCTGCTGGCCGTCGTGCTGGGCGCGGGGCCCGCGCTCGCGCAGAAGAAGCAGGGGGACGTGAACGTCTTTCTGCGCGGCGGCATAGGCGACTACACGGGCGACCTGGGCGACCTGTCGAGCACCGGCCCGCTGTGGGGCCTCACGCTCAACCTCCAGCCCACCACCTTCCTCGGCTTCGAGGTCGGCTACGAGGGCTCGCAGAACAAGGTCTCCGACACGCGCCTCTTCGACGCGCCCTCGCTGGTGCGCAACGGCGGCAGCGCGCTGGTGAAGGTGTCGCCGCCCTTCCTCACCGCGGTGCGCCCCTTCGCGGGCGTGGGCCTGGGCCTGTCCTACGTGGACGTGCGCGGCGCGGGCGCGGGGCTCTACGACAGCGACTTGATGGAGGAGGTGCCGCTCGCGGTGGGCCTGGAGTTCAACACCGGCGGCCTCACGGCGGGCGTGCGCGGCACGTACCGGCTCCTCATCGACCAGGACTTCGCGAACGTCACCTCGACGGACGACAACGGCGGCGGCCTGATGGACGCGTCGCTCACGCTGGGCGCGCGCTTCTGAAAAAGCGAAGGGCCCTCGCTCCCGGGATGGGAGGATGGCCCTCGTTGCTTCAAGGCACCGAAGCTCGGAGACGGCTCAGGCCGCCTTCGGCTCCTGCTTGGAGCCGTGGTGCGCCTCGCGGGCGTGCGCGCGCTCGTCCAGCCAGATGACCAGCGGGCTGGCGATGTACACGGACGAGTACGTGCCCACGAGGATGCCCACCAGCATCGCCATGGCGAAGTCGAAGATCTCGCCCACGCCGAAGATGAGCAGACCGATGAGCGACAGCGCCGTCACGCCGGAGGTGAGGATGGTGCGGCCCAGCGTGTCGTTGACGGCGATGTTGATGATCTCCGGCAGCGGCTTGCCCTTGTACTTCACCATGTCCTCGCGGATGCGGTCGTAGATGACGATGGTGTCGTTGACGGAGTAGCCCACGATGGTGAGCAACGCGGCGATGGACGTGAGGTTGAACTCGCGCCGGCTCACCAGGTAGTAGCCCGCCACCATGATGACGTCGTGCACCATGGCGAGCAGCGCGCCGGGGCCGAACTTGAAGTCGAAGCGGAACGCCACGTAGATGAGGATGGCGACCATGGAGTACAGCAGCGCCATGATGCCGCGGTTGCGCAGCTGCTTGCCCACCTGCGGGCCCACGTAGTCCACGCGGCGCTGCTCGAAGTTGGGCTTTTCCAGGCCCGCGCCCAGCGCGGCGAACACCTTGTCCGCCATGCCGCTCGCGACGACCTGGTAGTCGTAGCCGGTGCCGCCCTGGTTCGCGCCCAGGTCACGCACCTCCTGCACGCCGATGCCCGCGCCCTCGACGGCCTTCTTCACCGCCTCCGCGGACATGGGCTGCGTGGAGCGGAAGTTCACGATGCCGTTCGCCATGTCGGCGTAGACGTTGCGCGTCTCGCCCAGGCCCTGGATGGCCGTCTTCGCGCGCTCGGCGTTCTCCTCCGTGAGCTGCGTGACGCCGCCCATGCGCAGGAGGAAGGAGTTCTCCTCGGCCGCGCCCACGCCCTGGACGCTGACGTCGTGCAGACCGCCCGCCTGGGCCTTCTCGCGGACCTGCTCCGCGGTGGTGGGCGTGTTGTACTTCAGCTCCACCACCGTGCCGCCGGCGAAGTCCACGCCGAAGTTGAACCCCACCGCCGCGATGCCGACGATGATGGCCAGGTTGATGAGCGTGGAGATGAAGAGCGCCGGCTTGCGCTTTCCAATGAAGTCGATGTTCGTCTTGTGCTTGAGAATCTGCATGGCGGATTTCCCGAGGGCGCTGGAGGCCGGTTAGACGGACACCGACTGCGCGTTGCGGCCGTGGACGAAGTAGGTCGTGATGACGCGCGTCACGACGATGGACGTGAACAGCGACGCCAGGAGGCCCACGATGAGCGTGGTGGCGAAGCCGCGGACCGGACCCGTTCCCGTGAAGAACAGGATGAAGCCCGCGATGAGCGTCGTCACGTGCGCGTCGAAGATGGTCCAGAAGGCGCGGTCGTAGCCCTGGTCCACCGCGGCGCGCGCGGACTTGCCGTGGGACAGCTCCTCGCGGATGCGCTCGTTGATGAGCACGTTCGCGTCCACCGCGATGCCCAGCGTCAGCACGAAGCCCGCGATGCCCGGCAGGGTCAGCGTGGCGTTGAAGAACGCCAGACCCGCCAGGATGAGCAGGCCGTTGAGGATGAGCGCCACGTCCGCGATGAGGCCGGACTTGCGGTAGTAGATGGCCATGAAGACGACGACGAGCGCCAGGCCCACCAGCGCGGCCAGGCTGCCCTTCTTGATGAGCTCGTCGCCCAGCGTCGCGCCCACCTGACGGATTTCGCCCACCGTCACCGGCGCGGGCAGCGCGCCGGCCTTGAGCACCAGCGCCAGCGTCTGCGCCTCGCCCAGCCACTCCTCGAAGCTGCGCGCACCGGCGCGGCCCATGGTGATGCGCGCGCGGCCGCCGCCAATCTTCTCGTTGATGCGCGGGGCGGTGTGCACGTTGTCGTCCAGCACGATGGCCATCCGGCGGCCCACGGCGGCCTCGGTGAGCTTCTCGAACTCACGCGCGCCGGCCGGGTCGAACGCGATGTTCACCTCCGGCTCGTTCATCTGGCTGACGGACGCGTCCGCGCCGGACAGGCTCTCGCCCGTGAGCGGCACGTTCTTGTCCAGCAGGTAGCTGCGGTACGCGATGCAGTCGTTCTTCTTCACCGGGTTCGCCACGCACTCGGTGACGACGTCGCGGCCTTCCGGCGTCTTGTCCTTCGCGTACGCCAGCAGCGCCTCGCGGTTGGGCGAGGACAGCTGCGGGAAGCCCTCGTCCTCCACCAGGGTGATCTTGCTCTCCGGCGGGGGCGGGTTCTGCTGGAACATCTGCGCGAACACCTGGGGGTTGGTGTCGTCCACCATCCGGAACTCCAGCTGCGCGGTGGTGCCCACCAGTTCCTTGGCCTGCTCCGGGTTGCTGCGGCCGGGCAGCGAGATCTGGATGGAGTCCGTGCCCAGCTTGCGCACGTCCACTTCCGCCACGCCCCACTTGTCGATGCGGCGGCGGATGACGAGCATGGCCTGGTCCACGGCCTCGTCACGGAAGCGGTTCACCTGGCCCTCGTCCGGCTTGAGCACCAGCGTGGCGCCGTTGCGCGACTCCAGGGAGAAGTCCGTGAAGGTGGCGAGCACCTCCTTCTGGATGGCGTCCATGGTCGCCGGGTCCTTCGCGGTCAGCGTCAGCTGCAGCCGCTCCGGATCCGTGTCCGCCGTCACCTCGCCCAGCTTCTTGTCGTTGACGTAGGTGGCGATCTGCTGCCCGCGGCGCTCGGTGCGCTTCTGCAGGGCCGTCTTGGTGTCCACCCGCATCACCATGTGGATGCCGCCCTGCAGGTCCAGCCCCAGGTTGAGGCGGTACTTCGCGGGGGGCGCCCACCTGGGCAGCCGCTGCTCCAGCACGGCGATGTTGTTGCGCTCGGCGCGGTCCAACACCACCAGCGAGTAGTACGTCGGGACGAGGAACCAGATGGTCCCCAGCGTCACCGCGACAATCAGTCCGAACTTCCACCACCAGCCGCGGTCCATTACTTCTCCTCCTTCTTCTCAGCGGGGAGCGCCGCCGGGGCGCCCGCCACCGGAACGGATCCCTTCGCACTGACAGCCGACTTGAGCACGCGCACGCGCACCCCGCTGGCGACCTCCAGCGTCACGGTGGAGTCGTCCACCTGGTGGATGCGACCGAGGATGCCGCCGGACGTCACGACGTCATCCCCCTTCTTCAGCCCCGCGAGCAGGTTGCGGTGCTCCTTGAGCTGCTTCTGCTGGGGGCGGATCATCACGAAGTACATGATGGCCACCAGCACGGCGAGGAAGCCGAAGGTCCCCAGGGGGGAACCGGCCCCGGCCTGCGCGAGAATCAGGAAACTGTCAGCCACGTACTGCCTCGTCGTTTGGGAGGGAGGACTCGGGATAGCGGCCCCGACCCGGCGTACGGGTGGGGTCAAAACATCCGAAAGGGTGGCCTCTTAGCAAGGGCGCCCCATGTGAGCAAGTGAACGCCGGAAGCGCGGCAATCCCGTTGCCCGCTCACCGGCCGCCTTTGCGTTCGGCCTCCTGCGCCACGGCCTTGGCCCGGAAGTCCCGGGCGAACGCGGCGAAGCGGTCCTCGGCGATGGCGCGGCGCACCTGGGACATCAGGTCCAGGAAGTAGTGGAGGTTGTGCAGGGTGTTGAGCCGCATCGCTAGGATTTCGCCCGCGGCGAAGAGGTGGCGCAGGTAGGACCGGCTGAACGTGCGGCAGGTGTAGCAGGAGCACGCCGGGTCCACCGGACGGGGGTCCCTGGCGTAGGCCGCGTTGCGGATGACCAGCTTGCCCTCCGAGGTGAAGAGCAGGCCGTTGCGTGCGCACCGCGTGGGCAGCACGCAGTCGAACATGTCCACGCCCTGCTCCACGCACGTCACCAGGTCCAGCGGCGTGCCCACGCCCATGAGGTAGCGCGGCTTGTCCCGGGGCAGGAGCGGCGCCGAGTACGCCACGCCCGCGTGCATCGCCTCCGGGGCCTCGCCCACGGAGTAGCCGCCCAGCGCGTAGCCGGGCAGGTCCACCGCGCAGATCTCCTCCGCGTGGCGCTTGCGCAGGTCCTCGTGGAGGCCGCCCTGCACGATGCCGAAGAGCGACGAGCGCTCGCGGCTCCACGCCTTCACGCACCGGTGCAGCCAGCGCGTGGTGCGCGCCAGGGACTTCTCCAGGTAGGCCCGGTCCTCGGTGGACGGGGGGCACTCGTCGAACGCCATGATGACGTCCGCGCCCAGCGTCTCCTGGATTTCGATGGAGCGCTCCGGCGACAGCGAGTGCCGCGACCCGTCCAGGTGCGACTGGAACGCGGCGCCCTCCTCGGTGATCTTGCGCTTCTCCGACAGGCTGAACACCTGGAAGCCGCCGCTGTCGGTGAGCATGGGCCGGTCCCAGGAGATGAAGCGGTGCAGGCCGCCCATCTCCCCGACGAGCGGCTCTCCCGGGCGGAGCATCAGGTGGTAGGTGTTGCCCAGGATGATCTGCGCGTCCAGGGTCTTCAGGTCGTCCGGGCCCACGCCCTTGACGCTGCCCACGGTGCCCACGGGCATGAAGATGGGCGTCTCGATGGGGCCATGCGGCGTGTGCAGCCGGCCGCGGCGCGCCTTCGTCCCGCTGGTGTCCTCGTGCAACAGCTCGAAGCGCACCAGCCCCGGGGGCACGCGGGTATCGCCCTTCTCGCCCTTTTCCCTGCCCTGCTCGTCGACCACGGCACTCACTCCTTCACCAACATGGCATCGCCGTAACTGAAGAACCGGTAGCCCGCGCGCACGGCCTCCTGGTACGCGGCCAGCGTGCGCTCGCGGCCCAGCAGCGCGCTCACCAGCATCACCAGCGTGGAGCGCGGCAGGTGGAAGTTCGTGAGGAGCACGTCCACCTGGCGGAAGACATAGCCGGGCCGGATGAACATCGCCGTCTCGCCGGGGCCGCTGCGCAGCCGGCCCGTCTCGGGGTCGGTGGCGGACTCCAGCGTGCGCACCACGGTGGTGCCCACGGCGACCACGCGGCGCCCTTCGGCCTTCGCGGCGTTCACGGCGGCGGCGGTGGCCTCCGGCACGGTGAAGCGCTCCGGGTGCATGTGGTGCTTGTCCAGCACCTCTTCACGCACGGGGAGGAAGGTGCCGGGCCCCACGTCGAGCGTCACCTCCGCGCGCTGGACGCCCCTGGCCGCGAGCTTCGCGAAGACCTCCGGCGTGAAGTGCAGGCCGGCGGTGGGCGCGGCCACGGCGCCGGATGCGCGGGCGTACACGGTCTGGTAGCGCTCGGCGTCCGCGGCCTCGGGCTCGCGGGTGATGTACGGAGGCAGGGGCAGGCGGCCCGCCGCGTCCAGGAGGCTGGCGAGCGACGTGCCCGGGGCCGCGTGGAAGCGCACCCGGTACTCCCCTCCCCCCAGGGCCTCCAGGATTTCGGCGGACAGGCCCCCGGCGAAGGTGACGGACTGGCCGGGCTTGAGGCCCTTGGACGCCTGCCCCAGGCAGACCCACTCCAGGGACTCGGGCGCGCCGCCGAGCGCGGCGGAGGTGAGCGTGGCCGCGGCGGCGGGCCGGACGACCAGCAGCTCCACGCGGCCGCCGGTGCCGCTCTTCTGGCCCAGGAGGCGCGCGGGGATGACGCGCGCGTCGTTGAGGACGAGCAGGTCTCCCTCGCGCAGCAGGTCCACGAGGTCGGTGAAGTGCTGGTGGCTCCAGGCGCCGGTGGCGCGGCTGACGACCATCAGGCGCGACGCGTCCCGGTGGGGTAGCGGGGCCTGGGCGATCTGCGCCTCGGGGAGCTCGAAATCGTAGTCGGAGAGGAGGGACGACACGGGGTTGGCGCTTGTAGCAGCCCCCGCGCCCTCACGGAACCGGCGTGGGAGGTCAGTAGAGCTGCTGGAACTCGGCGCCCGGGTAGTAGTGGGAGAGGATCTCCCGGTACGTCTTGCCCTGGTCGGCGAAGGCCTTGGCGCCCCACTGGCACAGCCCCGCCCCGTGGCCGAAGCCACGCCCGGTGAACACGTAGTTCTTGCCGGAGGCTTCCACGTCGAAGTCCAGGCTCTTGAGGCGCGTGTAGCCCAGCTTGCGGCGGAACTGCACGCCGTCCACCACGGTGCCATCCGCCAGCGTCACGCGGGTCACCCGGTGCGTGGGCGTGCGGCCGCTGACGCGCATGCCGTCCGGCGGGGACTTCAGCGCCTTGCGGAGCTCCGCTTCGGGGAGGGTCGCGGACCAGCGGCTGGCGGGCAGCTTCCCGCAGGGGCAGTCGACGGGCTGCAGGTACGGCAGGTTCCGCTGGAGGGCGTCCTGGCCGGACTCGGTGTGTCCGCCGCAGGAGGCATGGAAGTACGCCTCGATGGGGGCCAGGTCGTACGTGAGCACCTCGCCCCGGGTGGCCTCCACGGCGGCGCGCGTCTTGGCGTCCTCGCGGTTGACGCCGCCGTACACCTGGTGGAGCACGCTGCTGCCCATGTGGAAGGCGGCGCCGTAGGAATCGAGCTTCTTCTGCAGCGCGTACGTCCGCGCGGCCACGGCCTGGGCCTTGAGGGCCTCCAGGGGGAAGGACACGGGCATCTCGCTGCCGAGCACCGCCGCGAGGTAGTCCTCCAGGGGGATGACGTTGATGAGCTGGAGGCTGCTCTTGAAGAGGCGCACGACGACGTCGCCACGCACCTGCGCGCTGCCCGCCTTGAGGGGTTCGTTGCCGGGGCCGCCCGCGTCGGTGGCCTCCATGCCGCCCCGGAAGCGGATGGCGTCCCCGATGACAGGCGCCCCGTTGACCTCCAGCTTGCCGTTGCGGCGGCGCACGGTGGCCTGCCCGCCGTTGATGGCGACGAAGGTGCCGTCCTCGGCATCGGGGCCGAAGCCCAGGCCCCGGCCGCTCACGCGGACCTCGTCGCCGGGGTCGTCCATGGCAATGCGCATCGTCTCCACGGCGAACGCCCGCGACGACGCGAGCAGGAGCAGCAGCAGTGCCACACGTTGCAACATGGTCCAACAGTCTAGGGGCGGGGCGATCCGCCTCAAGAAATCGGCCGGAGCCCGGGGCACCCCCACGGCGGGAGCCCGCGAAAACCCCGGGCGGATGCCGCAGAATGGAGCCCCGTGACCGCCTTCGTCCCTGATGCCGCCCGCCTCTCCCCCGAGGCCCTCGTCGCGGCCCTGCGTGAGCTGGAGCCCCGCACGGCCGCCGTGCTGGTCCGGCGGCTCGTGGAGCGCCGGCCCCTGGCGGAGTGCGCGGCCTGGTACGGGATTTCAAGCGGCGCCTTCTCGGTGCTCCTGCTCCGCTCCGCGGAGGCCCTGTCCCGGCAGCTGGAACTGCCCGCGAGGTCCCCCGGGAGCCAGGAGGAAGCCACCGCCTGGGAGCGGATGCTGGCCATGGCCGTGGAGAAGGACACCGCGCCCGTGCCGGTGGCGCTCGCCCCCGTGGCCTGGCTGTGCCGGCGGATGCACGAACTGGGACCTGAAGTGGAGGCCGGGCTGGCCCGGGCCGCCGAGGCCGACGCGAACTCACCCGGAAGGGCGCGGGAGGAATGGCTGCGCAAGCTGGCCGTGGCCGCGCTCCTGGCCCTGACCGCCTGGCTCTACTGGTCCCGGCCCCCTGAGCCCGAACCCCGCCCCGAGCGCCGCATGCGCTCCCCCGAGCGCCGCTGACTGGACGCGGCCCGGAGCGGACGCATATGGGTAGGCCCATGCGAGCGACCCGGTCATGGCTGGCCCTCCTCATCGCGGGAATCGCGCTGACGGGCTGCACGAAGCACGTGGACACCCGGGTGGCCGGGGACGACGACGCGGCCCTCGACGGCATCGAGGCCCGCCTCGACGAACTCCGGGCCCGCGAGCAGGGAGACGACCTGACGTGCGCGCAGCAGTGCGACGTGTCCGCGAAGACGTGCGCCACGGCGGAGGAGCTCTGCGGCCTCGTGGAGCGGCAAGCCGACCGGGACGACCTGCCGCCGCGCTGCGCCAGGGCGCGCGAGCAGTGCGCGGGCGCGGGTGACGGCTGCACGCGGTGTCAGGCGCCCTGAAGAACCGCCCATGCGTCGCCTCTGACTCCGTGCCTATGATGGGCCGGATTGAGGAGCCTCCCCATGATGACCCGTCTCTCGTTGATGCTCGCTGCCTCGTCGCTCGTGCTGGCGGCCCCTGCCCTCGCGGAGGACGACGGCCTGACGCCGGAGAAGGTGGCGGCCATCCAGCGCGATGAGGCCGCGGCCCAGGCGAAGGTGAACGCCGACCACGGCAACCGGAAGCCGTCGGAGATGAGCAACGCGGAGCGCGGCCAGGCCATCCGCGACCAGCAGAAGGAAGCCGCCAAGGTCATGGAGAAGCACGGCGTCTCCGCGAAGGAGTTCGCCACCTTCACGGCCCGGATGACGCCCGAGGACAACCAGCGCGCCGCCAACGAGGCCAAGCGACTCGACGACAAGGCCAAGGCCGAAAAGGAAGCCGAGGCCAAGAAGCGCAAGGGCGACGGCGAGGTCCACATCCAGCAGGGCTTCAGCGACGCGGACCCCGTGGAGCTGGAGTCCGAGGAGGGCGCGGAGCCCTCCGTGGACGTCGACGGCAGCCTGGACAGCAGTGCGTCGGCGGGTGCGCCGGTCGTGGACATTGGCTCCAGCGCCGGCACGGTGAAGAAGTCCTTCACCCGGAAGTCGTCCAAGTCCTCACGCCGCGGCAGGTAAGCCCCGCCGCGGCACCGGACCACCGACGGGGCCGTCAGCGGCCCTGGGAGGCCAGCTCCCGCGACCGCGCCTGCCACACCTCGTCGTACGGGCAGGAGCAGTCGGTCTCCTCCGGCTCCGGGTAGGCGTACGTCTGGCCCTTGTAGTTGCGGAACAGGGTCTCCCGCTCGCCCCGCTCGATGACGTAGTCGGGCTGGAGGGTGACCTTCCCTCCTCCACCCGGCAGGTCCACCGCGAGGTGCGGCACCGCGAGCCCGCTGGTGTGACCGCGAAGCTGCTGGAGGATCTCCAGTCCCTTGGCGATGGGCGTGCGCAGGTGCTCGCATCCCTCCGCCACGTCCATCTGGTGCAGGTAGTACGGCCGCACGCGGCTGCGCAGGAGCACGTGCGACAGCTCCTTGATGATGCGCGCATCCGAGTTGAGCTGCCGCATCAGCACCGCCTGGTTCTCCACCGGCACGCCATGGTCCACCAGCCGCTCGCACGCCTCACGGGCTTCGGGCGTCACTTCCTTCGGGTGGTTGAAATGGGTGATGACGTAGACGGGCGCGTACCGGCGCAGCAGGCGCGCCAGCGAATCCGTGACGCGCATGGGCAGCACCACCGGCACGCGCGTCCCGATGCGGATCATCTCCACGTGGGGAATCTCGCTCAGCGGCGCGAGCAGCGACTCCAGCCGCTCCTCGCCCAGCAGGAACGGATCGCCGCCGGAGATGAGCACGTCGCGCACCTCCGGGTGGTTGCGCACGTAGTCGATGCCCCGGCGCATCTGGTCCTTGGTGAGCTCCGCCTCGCCACCCTTGGTGATGCGCCGCCGCGTGCAGTGGCGGCAGTAGACCGAGCACGTATCCAGGGCAAGGAACAGCACCCGGTCCGGATACTTGTGGACGATGCACTCCTCCGGGCGCGTCTTGTCCTCGCCGAGCGGATCCTCCAGCTCCCCGGGCCGCACCCGGGCCTCCGCGCGCACCGGAATGGACTGCATGCGCACCGGGCACGACGCGTGCTCCGGGTCGATGAGCGACAGGTAGTACGGGCTGATGCCAATCCGAAACAGCGAGGACGTCTCCTGCACCCCGGCGCGCTCCTCCGGGGTCAGGCGCACGTAACGCTCCAACTGCTCCAGATTGCGCACCGAGTGACGCTGCTGCCAGCGCCAGTCCGTCCACTCCGCGTCGGTCGCGGACGGGAACAACCGGGCCCGTCCCTCGGCACTGAGCGAAGGACGGAGGGACGGCTTGAGCGCCGTCCCGACCGCGGAGGAGTCCATCACGCCGCCTTGGGCTGATCCCGCCACCACGCCTGGCCGGACTCCGGCAGCGTGTCGATGGGGTCGAAGTACTCGTACTTCCGCTCGAGCGCGCCGGGGTCGTTCGCCTCCACGCTCGTGCGGTAGTTCTTGGTCCAGTAGGAGATGCCGCGCTCGCGGTCGTACTCCGCCACCTGGTGGATCCACCGCTTCCCCACGAACGGCACGTCACAGACGATGCGCGGCGTGGCGAAGCCCGGCATGTAGCCCATGATGTCGTGCTGGAGCTTCTGCGCCTGCGCCACCGACAGCCGCCAGTGCTCGCTGTTGGGGATCATGTCGCACATGTAGAAGTAGTACGGCAGGATCTTCGCGTGGTCGAGCAGCGTGAAGCACAGGTCCAGGAGCGCCTTGGGGCTGTCGTTCACCCCGCGCAAGAGCACGCCCTGGTTGCGCACGTCGCGGAAGCCCATGTCGAGCAGCTTGCGCACCGCCTTGCCCACGAGCGGCGTGAGCTGCTGCGCGTGGTTCACGTGCGTGTGCAGCGCCAGGTCCACGCCGCGCTCCACGGCCTTCTTCGCCAGCCGGTCCAGCCCCGCCAGCACGCTGTCCTGGAGGAAGTGCTGCGGCAGCGCCATGAGCCCCTTGGACGCCAGGCGGATGTCGCGGATGTTCGGGATGTCCATCAGCGCGCTGACGAACGGCTCCAGCGCCTGGATGGGCAGGTTCGCGATGTCGCCGCCGGACACCACCACGTCGCGCACGGTGGGCGTGCGGCGCAGGTAGTCCAGCATCTGCTCGTAGCGCTCCTTCTGCCCCGTCGCGAACTTGTGCTTGGAGACCTGCGGGACGTCGTTGCCCACCAGGTCCATGCGCGTGCAGTGGCCGCAGTACTGCGGGCACGTGGGCAGCATCTCCGCCAGCACCTTCGTCGGATAGCGGTGCGTCAGGCCCTCGACGACCCACATGTCCGCCTCGTGGAGGCTGTCACGGCTGGCGCGCGGGTGGTTGGGCCAGTCCGTGCGGCGGTCGGCGAGCGCCGGCAGCATGTACCTGCGGACCGGGTCGCTCCACAGGTCCTCCAGGTTCATGGTGTTGAGCATCTGGGGCGGGACGAGGATGGACATCGTCGCCCGCTCCTTCTGGTCCAGCTCCATGCTCGCGGCCAGGTCGTCCGGCAGCAGCTCCCCGAGCGTCGCCTTCAGCTCGCGCAGGTTCTTCACGGTGTGCTTGCGCTGCCACACCGAACTCTCCCACTCCGCCGCGGTGACGTCCTTGAAGCCCGGGATGCGCCGCCAGTCGGGCTCCACGAACTCCTTGCGAAGGGGATAGGTGAACGGCTGCTGCGCGGGGCCAGCGTCGGGCTTGCCTCGAGTGGACGTCGTGCTCATGAACACATCACCTCAACGTAAGGAGCGTCGTGGGCGAGGCGTCATAGCCTGCCCCCTGGCATCCCTGCTCAACAATCGCCAGAGGCACAAGATGCCCCATGGCGCAGTGCGTCCGTTCAGTTCACCGGGACATTGATGAGCTTGGCGATGCCCTCCGCCTCAATCACCACCACCTGGGGCTTGGTCGACTTGCCGTTGAGCTTGAAGACGACCTTGCGCTTGCCCACCGGCAGCGCGAGCGGATTGCCCAGCGTCACGGGGCTCACGCGGCCCGTGTTCTTCCCATCCACCCAGATCTGGGCGCCCGCCGGCGACGTGCTGCAGGCGAACTTGCCCATCGCGGCAGCGGCGGGCTTCGGCGGAGGCGGCTTCGGCTGGGGCTTCGGGCTCGGCTCCGCGACGACCGGCGGCTTCGGCTTCGGAGGCGTGGGGGTGGGCGTGGCCTTCGGCTCGGGAGGCGGAGACTCCGCCACCATGTCCACGGGGACACGCACCTCGGCGTCACCCTTGGACGTGAAGTCGCCGGAGAACGGCTTGTAGCCCGCGCGCTTCGCCGTGAACGTGTACTTCTTGCCCATCTCCAGGTCGCCGAGCTTCGCCCCGGGCAGCTTGCCCAGGGACTTGCCGTCGACGGTGATCTCCGCGCCCTCCTGTCCTTCGAACAGTGCGGTGAACGTCTTCGGCGCGGGCGGCTCGGCGGGCTTCTCCGGAGGCGTCTCCGGCGTCGTGGGAGGCGGCGTGTTCTCGACCACCGGAGGCGTCGTCGGAGGCGGGGCCGTGGGCTCCGAGGGCTTGGGCTCCGGCGGCTTGGGGGGCGGCGCATCCGCCTTCAGGCTGAGGAGGATGGGGGCCGCCGCCTGGCCTGCGGTGACCTCGATCTGCTGCGTCACCGCCTGATAGCCCGGAGCGGACGCGGTCACGTTGTGAAGGCCCGCGGAGAGCTCGATGACCTGGTTGGCGTTCACGGCCTCCCCGTCCACGAGGACGGTGGCGCCCACGGGCGCGACGAAGTTCACGGAGCCCGTGGACGCGCCACGCACCGCGAAGATGACTCCGACGATGAGGAGCAGGGCCGCGCCCGCGGCCACGCCGATGATGGCGGGCTTGGGCAGCGGCTTCTTCGGTCCGGCGGGTGCCTTGGACTTGGCCTTGGCCTCGACCTTGGCGGCCGGGGCCGGCTTCGCCATCTTGGAAGCCTTCTGGGGGATGGTCGCGGGACCGTCGGCCTCGTCGTCGTAGGGCGGCTCCTCGCCATCCTGCCCCTCGTCTCCGTAGTCCTCCTGGTCGTCGCGATCGAACTCGTCCCCTTGCTCGTCGTAGGCGCCTTCCGGGTCCTCCGCCTCGGCAGCCTGGGGGCGCAGGCCATTGTGGCGCGCGCCCACCGGGAGGGTGATGTTGCCAGTGGTCTCCTCTTCCTCGGGATCCAGAACCGGGGCGGCCGAGCCACCACGGGAGCGAGAAGGCGGCGCCGTCGGCGCAGGACCAATCATGGTCGCGCCCGCGTAGGCCTCCCCACCCTCGTCCCCGATGATGACCTGGGACTTGGGACCGCTCTTGCCCTTGCCGCTCCGACCTTCGTCCTGGGCGAAGGGAGAAGCGCTGGTGTGGTGCCCGGCCCGGTCGATGGGGTTCTCCGAACGGCCGGTGATGCTGTCATCCACGACGACGCTGCTGTCGGCGATCCGCGTCTCCGGGGCGCGGAACGTGTGCGTGGAGTCCACGATCTGCGTCTTGTCCGCGGCGCCATCCATCTCCGCCAGTTCCTCGTCGGTGGGCGGCGGAATGTAGCCAGGCGCGGGCTGGGCGGGCGCCGTGGAGGCGCGGCCCACGGGAGACCCAGAAGCCGCCGGCGCGGGAGACTTCTTCTGCGCGGGCGCGCGGGGCGCGGCGACCGGGGGCGGAACCGTCACGCCCGAGTGCTCGATCTGGTCCGGGCGCTCGACGGAGGCATAGCGCTCCATCTTCTCCGCCTCACGGAGCATGTCCTCGGCGAAGGCCTCCTTCATGAAGCCGGACAGGTGCTTCGACGAGTAGATGGCGTCCCCCGCGAGGAGGAAGCGCATCAGGTCTTCCTGCAGGTCCGACGCCCACTGGTAGCGGTCCTCGGGCTCGCGCGCGAGCGCCTTGAGGACGACCTTCTCCAGGCCCGCGGAGATGTTCGGATTGAACTCGCGCGGCAGCGGGATGTCCGCGTTGCGCACCTTCTCCAGCGTGGAGAAGTCGGACTCGCCCACGAAGAGCTTCTCGCCCGTGAGCATCTCGTAGAGCAGCACGCCAACCGCGAAGATGTCGCTGCGCCGGTCGATGGGCATGCCCCGGACCTGCTCCGGGCTCATGTAGCCGAACTTCCCCTTGAGGATGCCGGCCTGCGTCTTCTGCGAACGGTTGGCGGCCTTGGCGATGCCAAAGTCGATGATCTTCACCTCGCCTTCGTACGAGACGAGGATGTTCTGCGGAGACACGTCGCGGTGGATGATGTGGAGGTCCTGGCCGCGCGCGTCCTTCTTGCGGTGGGCGTAATCCAGGCCCTCACACATCTTGGAGACGATGAACACCGCCTGTGCGGTGGGCATGATCTCCTTGCGGCGACGGTAGCGCTCCAGGAGCGTGCGGACGTCACGGCCCGCCACGTACTCCATGGCGATGAAGTACGTGTCCTCGTGCTTCCCGAGCTCGTGGATGTGCACGATGTTGGCGTGGTTCAGCTGAACGCTGATCCGCGCCTCGTCGATGAACATCGTGATGAACTCGTCATCCTCCGCCATCGTCGGAAGGATCTTCTTGATGGCGAGGATGCGCTCGAAGCCTTCGACGCCAAAGGCCTTCGCGATGAAGACCTCGGCCATGCCGCCGACGTTGATGCGCTCGAGGAGCAGGTACTTCCCAAAGAAGGTCGGCTTCTTCATCTCGCGGGGCTGCCCGGCGCCGGCGAGTACGGACCGCGGCAGGCGGTGCGCAGACCGGGGGGAAAAGAGACTCTAGATCCAGTGGGAACGCCGGTCAAACATCCAAGATGACGCGATTCCCCAAGGAATCCGAGAACTTGGCGTCTCCTTGCCCCGGAGCTGACCCACCCGCCTCCCCACGTCGTCCCAGCGAGCGCGGATCAGCGCTCGAGCCAGAGGGGTAGCGGGGAGAAGCGAAGCCCGCAAAGACAAAGCCCCTGGCGCCTTGCGGCACCAGGGGCTTTCAAAAAGAATCCGGCAGCGACCTACTCTCCCACGCGGTTTCCCGCGGAGTACCATCGGCTCTGGAG
>NZ_BTTW01000018.1 GCF_036245865.1 Corallococcus caeni
GCCACGTCCAGGCCTTCGCCCGCCACGTACGCCACCAGCCGCTTCGTCCCCGCCCCCTGCCCCTTCGCCACCACCACGCACTCGCGCACGCCTTCGCACTGCGCCAGCGCCGCTTCCACTTCACCCAGCTCCACCCGGAAGCCACGCACCTTCACCTGCGTGTCCGCGCGGCCCTGGAATTCCAGCACCCCGTCCGCTCGCCACCGCGCCAAATCCCCCGTGCGGTACATGCGGCTGCCCGCGGGCCCGTACGGGTTGGGCAGGAAGGCCTGCGCCGTCAGCCCCGGCTGGCCCAGGTAGCCTCGCGCCAGGCCGTCACCCGCCGCGTACAACTCCCCCACCACGCCCACCGGCACCGGCTGCCACTGCCCGTCCAGCACGTACACCTGCGTGTCGCCAATGGGCCGCCCAATGGGCACCACCGTGCCCACGTCCTCCACCGTCTCCATGCGGTGGCACGAGGTGAAGAGCGTCCCTTCCGTCGGCCCGTAGCAGGCCGTCACCGTCACGCCCAGCGTCTCCAGCGCCCGCTTCACGTGCGGCGCGGAAACGACGTCACCGCCTGTCAGCAGCTGCTTCACCCCACGCAGCCCCTCCAGGTTGCCGTCCACCATCTGCGTGAAGAGGCCCGCCGTCAGGTGCAGCACCGTCACCCCGTGCCGCTTCAGCACCCCTTCCAATTCCTTCACGTCCCCCACCGGCACCGGCGGGTACACCACCAGCTTCGCTCCGCTCAGCAGCGGGCCCCATACCTCCAGCGTCGACGCGTCGAAGGACACAGGCGCCAGCAGCAGGAAGGTGTCCTCTTTCGTCCACCTCGCGTAGTTCGCCTTCAGCACCGTGCGCAGCACGCCTCCGTGCTCCGTGCACACGCCCTTCGGCTTGCCCGTGCTTCCCGACGTGAAGTCCACGTACGCGACGTTGCGGCTTCCCACGCCGCTTGCCGGCGCATGCTTCGGCTGGCGGGCAAGCTCCTCGCGCGCCTCCTCCAGCCTCACCACGTCCAGCCCGTCCGTGGGCAGTCGCTCTCCCAGCGTCCGCGTCGTCACCAGCACGCGCGCTCCGGCCTCCTTCAGCATGTAGGCCAGGCGTTCGCGCGGGTAGTCCGCCTCCAGCGGCACGTACGCCCCGCCCGCCTTCAGGATGGCCACCAGCGCCACCACCAACTCCACGCCGCGCTCCAGGCACAGCGCCACCCTCGACTCCGGGCCCACGCCATGCGCCTTCAGCAGATGCGCCAGCTGGTTCGCCTTCGCGTCCAACTGCGCGTACGTCAACTGCTCCTCGCCCGCCTCCAGCGCCACCGCGTCCGGACGACGCGCCACCTGCGACGCGAAGACGTCCACGATGCTCGCTTCGCGCGGATAGTCGCTCGCCGTCTGGTTCCACTCCACCAGCACGCGCTGCTTCTCCTCCGCCGACAGCACCCCGACTTCCCACAGCCGCCCCGTCTCCCCCGCCACCAGTCCTTCCACCGCACGGCGCCACTGCTCCAGTAGCCGCCCAATCCCTTCCGCCTCGAACCGCGGCGTGTCGTACGCCAGCTTCAGCAGCAGCTCGCGGCTGGGGCTGGACGACGCGGTCAGCGGGAAGTTGCTGCGCTCACTGCCCTGGACGTCGCGCACCTCCAGCACGCTCGCGCGTTGGCTCAGCGTCGAGTCGATGGGGTAGTTCTCGAAGACGAAGAGGCTCTGGAACAGCGGCGTGCCTCGCGGCACCTGGCTGTAGCCCTGCACGCGCACCAGCGGGCTGTGCTCGTACTGACGCAGCTCCAGTTGCTGTGCCTGGAGCTGGCGCAGCCACGGGACGATCTGCTCCTGCGCGGGCACGCGCACGCGCACCGGCAGCGTGTTGATGAAGAGGCCCGTCATCCGCTCCACGCCCGGGAGGTCGGACGGACGCCCGGACACCGTGGCGCCCAGCACCACGTCCTGCTCGCCGCTGTGGCGCGCGAGCACCAGCGCCCAGGCGGCCTGCACCAGCGTGTTCAGCGTGAGCTGGTGGCGCTTCACGAAGGCGTCCACCGCCGTGGTCGACGCGGCAGACAGGCGGATCGACTTCTCCGCGTGGTCCTGATGCTGCGTCCGCGCCAGGGCCGCGCGCTCATCCCCCGGCAGCGGCGTGGGCGCGTGGATGCCCGCGAGCTCCCGCTTCCAGAACGCCTCCAGCCGCGTGCCGTCCTGCCGTTGCAGCCACGCGATGAACTCGCGGTACGGGACCGCGCGCTCCCTCGGCACCGACTGGCCCTGGTCCAAGGCGCGGTAGAGCGAGAACAGCTCCTGGATGAGGAGCGACATGCTCCAGCCGTCCAGCAGCAGGTGGTGGATGCTCCAGAGGCAGCGCAGCACGTGGTCATCCATGCGGACGACGGTCAGCCGCATGAGCGGCGCGCGCGTCACGTCATGGCCTCGCGCGCGGTCGTCCGCGAGGTACTGCTGGAACAGGTCCTGCTGCTCCGCCTGCGACAGGCCGCGCCAGTCCAGCTCGCGCCACGGCAGCTCCGCCGACGCGTGCACCACCTGCAACGGCTCCGACAGCCCGTCCCACACGAAGGACGTGCGCAGGATGGCGTTGCGCTCCACGAGCAGCTCCCACGCCCGCCGCATCACCGGCAGGTTGACGGTGCCGTGGAAGCTCCACGCCATCTGCTCGCAGTACATGCCCGACGTGGGCTCCAGCAGCGCGTGGAAGAGCATGCCCTGCTGGAGCGGGGACAGCGGATACACGTCATCCAGGTCCGGCGACGCCGCGTGCAGCTTCGCGAGCCCCGGCACGTCCAGCCGGGCCAGCGGGAAGTCCGCGGGCGTGTAGCGGCGCGCGTCCTGCGTCTCGCGGTTCGCGATCAGCGTGCGCAGGGACTTGAGGAACGACTCCGCCAGCGCCTCCACCGTGGCGCGCGCGTGCACGGCCTCGCTGTACGTCCAGGACAGCTCCAGCCGGCCGTTGATGACCAGGCCGTTCACCTCCAGGAGCGCCGTGCGCAGGCCGCCTTCGCCCTGGCCCGGGCCCGCAGGCTCCTTCGCGAGACCGAACATCGACTCGCCGGCCGCCATCGCGTCGAACTGGCCCAGGTAGTTGAAGGCCACCTGCGCGGCGGGCACCGCCTTGAGCTTCGCGGCGTCGTCCGCGTCGCGCAGGTAGCGCACGAGCCCGTAGCCCAGGCCCTTGTTGGGCAGCCGCCGCAGCGTGTCGCGCACCGCGCGCAGGCCGTCACCCGGGGTGCCGCCTTCGGGCACCTCCAGCAGCACCGGGTAGACGGACGTGAACCAGCCCACCGTGCGGGAGATGTCCGCGTCCGCGAACAGCTCTTCGCGGCCGTGGCCCTCCAGGTGGATGCGCGCCCGCCGCTCGCCGGTCCAGCCGGCCAGGGCCTGCGTCAGCGCCGCCAGGAGCACGTCGTTGATGTGGGCCCGGTACGCGGTCGGCACCTCCTGCAACAGGGCGCGCGTCTCCTCCGTCTCCAGCACCGCGCGGACGCTGTTCGCGGACGCGAGCGTGTTGAGACCCTGGTGGTCCACCGGCAGGGGCTTGACCTCGCGGGCCCCCTCCAGCCAGAACGCCAGCTCCGACGCCATCGCCGGGCCGCGCGCGTGCGCCTCCAGCTTGCGCGCCCACTCCTGGAACGACGTCGTCTTCGACGGGAGCGACACGGGCACGCCGCGACGCAGCTGGGTGTAGGCGGTGTTCAGGTCCTCCAGCAGCACGCGCCACGACACGCCGTCCACCGCCAGGTGGTGCACGACGAGCAACAGGCGCTCGGTGTGGCCCGCTCCGCGCTCGACGAGCAGGGCGCGCAGCAGGAGCCCCTCGTCCAGGCGCAGGCTCTTGTGCAGGTCCGTCGCGGCGGCCTGGATGGCCCGGCGCTGGGCCTCCTCGTCGCCCGCGTGCGCGGAGACGTCCAGGCGCCGCAGCGACACCGGCTGCTCCAGGCCCGCGTTCTCCTGCGTCCAGCCGGCCTCACCCCGCACGTAGCGCAGGCGCAGGGCGTCGTGGTGCTCCACCAGCCGCGCCAGCGCCTTCTCCAGCAGCCCGGCGTCCACGCGCTGCCGCGCTTCGATCATCACCGCCTGGTTGAAGTGGTGCGGCTGCGGGATGTCCCGCTCGAAGAACCAGTGCTGGATGGGGGTGAGCGGCACCGGGCCGCGCACCACGCCCTGCTCCGCCTGCGACGCCAGCGCCGCCGTGGCCACCTGGGCCAGCTCCGCTACCGTCTGGTGCTGGAAGAGCTGCTTCGCCATCAGTCGCAGGCCGGCCTGGTTGGCGCGCGAGATGATCTGGATGCTGATGATGGAGTCGCCGCCCAGGGCGAAGAAGTTGTCGTGGATGCCCACCTTCTCCAGGCCCAGCACCGACGCCCAGATGGCCGCGAGCTTCTCCTCCTCCGGCGTCCGGGGCGCGACGTAGGCCTTGCCCGAGTCCTGGCGGTCCCCCTGCGGCGCGGGCAGGGCCTTGCGGTCCACCTTGCCGTTGGGCGTGAGCGGCAGCGACTCCAGCATCACGAACGCCGCGGGCACCATGTACTCCGGCAGCCGCGTCTTCAGCTCCGCGCGCAGCGCGTCCACCGTGGGCCGCATCGCCTCCGGAGCGCCCACGTACGCCACCAGCCGCTTGATGCCCGGCGAGTCCTCACGCGCGATGACGGTGTTCTCTGCCACGCCCTTGCACTGGCCCAGCGCGGACTCCACCTCACCCAGCTCGATGCGGAACCCACGCACCTTCACCTGCGAGTCCAACCGGCCCAGGAACACCACGCTGCCGTCCGGCAACTGCTTCACCTGGTCGCCCGTGCGGTACAGCCGCGCGCCCGCCTCCGTGCGGAACGGGTGCGGCACGAACTTCTCCGCCGTCAGCTCCGGCCGTCCCAGGTAGCCCAGCGCCAGGCCGTCGCCGCCGATGTACAGCTCACCGAGCACGCCCACGGGCACGGGCTGAAGCTCGGCGTCCAGGACGTACAGCTCCGTGTTGGACAGCGGCCTGCCGATGGGCACCGCCGTCGCGCCTTCCGCCACTTCCTTCACGTGATGCCACGCCGCGAACGTCGTGCTCTCCGTGGGGCCGTACGCGTTGACGAACTTCCCCGGGGCCCCTCGCGCCAGCACCGCCCGCGCCGCGCCCGGATCCACGGCGTCACCGCCGACGTGCAGCTGCCGCACCGTCTGGAACGTCTCCGCCGACTGCGCCACCAACTGGTTGAACAGCGCGGACGTCACGAACAACGTGCTGATCCGCTCGTCGCGCAGGTACGCCGCGAACGCCGCGGGCGACAGCGCCACGTCCTTCGCCACCCCCACCAGCCGCCCGCCGTGCAGCAGCACGCCCCAGATTTCAAACGTCGCCGCGTCGAACGACGCGTTCGACACCTGCGCGATGCGGTCCTCCGCCGTCAACTGGATGAAGTTCGTCTCCACCAGCAGCCGCACGATGGCCCGGTGAGGCACCCACACGCCCTTCGGACGCCCCGTGCTTCCAGACGTGTAGATGACGTACGCCGGGTCCGTCGCATCCACCTGGTTCTCGGGCGCCTGCATCGGCTCCGCGTCCAGCGCGCCGTCGTCCAGCACCACCACCTGGTAGCGCCCTTCCGGCAGCGCCCCGCGCTGGGACGCCTGCGTCACCAGCACCTCCACCCCGGCGTCCTCCACCATGAACGCCAGCCGCTCTCGCGGGTAGCCCGCGTCCAGCGGCACGTACGCCCCGCCCGCCTTGAGGATGCCCAGCATCCCCTCCACCATCCCCACCCCTCGCTCCACGCACAGCCCCACCCGCGACCCGCGCTTCACGCCCTGCTTCACCAGCCGCTGCGCCAGCTGGTTCGCCCTCGCCTCCACCTGGCGGAACGTCCGCTGCTCGCCTCCGAAGTCCAGCGCCACCGCGTCCGGCGTGCGCTCCACCTGCTCCGTCACCAGCGTGTGGACGCACTTCTCCCTTGGGAACGCCGTGCGCGTCGCGTTCCACCCCAGCACCTGCTGCCGCCGCTCCGCTTCCGTCAGCAGCGGCAACTGCGCCACCTTCGTGTCCGGGTTCTTCGCGATGGCCTCCAGCAGCACCTCCAGGTGCCCCGCCATCCGCTCCACCGTCCCCGCGTCGAACAGGTCCGTGTTGTACTCAATCGACCCGGAGAACCCCTCCGCCGTGTCCGACAGCGACAGCGTCAGCTCGAACTTCGTCGTCTGCGCCTCCACGCGCAGCGTGCGCAGCGCCACGTCCGGCAGCACCAGCTCCGACACCGGCGCGTTCTGCAGGCTGAACATCACCTGGAACAGCGGCGAGTGGCTGAGCGTGCGCACCGGCTGGAGCAGGTCCACCAGCTTCTCGAAGGGCACCTCCTGGTGCGCGTACGCGCCCAGCGCCTGCTCCCGCACGTGCGCGAGCACCTGGCGGAAGGTCATCCCCGCCTTCACCTTCGCGCGCAGCACGAGCGTGTTGATGAAGAAGCCGATGAGGCCTTCCAACTCCGCGCGGTTGCGGCCCGCGATGGGCGTGCCCACGCTGATGTCGTCCTGGCCGGTGTAGCGCGCCAGCAGCACCTGCCACGCCGCCAGCAGCGTCATGAAGGGCGTGGCGCCCTCCTTCTGGCCCAGCGCCTTCAGCGCCTCCGACACGGCGCGCGGCAGCTGCACGAAGTGCTTCGCGCCCCGCGAGCTCTGGATGGCCGGACGCGGCCGGTCCGTGGGCAGCGCGATGACGTCCGGCGCGCCCTCCAGCTGCTGCTTCCACCAGTCGAGCTGCGCCTTCAGCGTCTCGCCCTGGAGCCACTCGCGCTGCCACGCGGCGTAGTCCGGGTACTGGAGCTCCAGCGGCGGCAGCGGTGACGGGCGCCCGTGGAGGTAGGCGTCGTAGAGCGACGCCAGCTCGCGGATGACCACGCCCATGGACCAGCCGTCGGAGATGGCGTGGTGCATGGTCACGAGCAGCACGTGCTCCTCGTCGCCCGTGCGCACCAGCGACGCGCGCACCAGCGGCCCCCGGCCCAGGTGGAAGGGCCGCAGCGACTCCTCGCGCACCCGGCGCGACAGCTCGTCCTGGCGTTCGGGGCCGGCCACGCCGCGCAGGTCCGCGACCTCCAGCGTCACCGGCGACGGCGGCGCGATGACCTGGACGGGCGTGCCCTCCACGGTGCGGAAGGTCGTGCGCAGGGATTCGTGGCGCTCCTGGAGCGCGGTGAACGCCTGCTCCAGCGCCTCCAGCTTCAGCTCGCCCTTCAGCTCGATGGCCAGGGGGATGTTGTAGAGCGCGCTGTCCGGCTCCAGCTGATCCAGGAACCACAGGCGCTGCTGGGCGAAGGACAGCGGCAACGGCGAGCCGTCACGCGGACGGCGGGCGATGGCCGGTGCACGCGCGGGACGGGCCCCCTGTTGCTGCTGCTGCTGGCGCAGCTGCTTGAGCAGCAGGGCGCGCTTCTCGGGGGACAGGGCTGCGATGCGCTTGTCGGCGTCACTGCTCATTGCTGGAGACCTTCTTGGTGTCCTGGGGGAGGACGTCGTCGGAGGGCACTTCGTCGGAGGAGAGGAGCGCTTCCGCTTCTTCGGCGGACAGGTGCTCCAGCTCCCCCATGAGTCGTTCGAGTTCCGCGGGGTCCGCTTGCGCGGCCTGGGCCTGCACGATGTGGACGGCGAGGTTCTCCACCGTGGGGGACTCGAAGATGTCCCTCAGCGGCAGCTCCACGTCGAACGTCGTGCGGATGCGGGAGATGAGCTGGGTGCCCAACAGCGAGTGGCCTCCCAGCTCGAAGAAATCGTCGTGGACGCCGACCTGCTTCACGCCGAGCAGCTCCGACCAGATGTCGGCCAGCTGCTGCTCCAGCTCGTCGCGCGGCGCCACGTAGCCCTTCTCCAGCTCGGGCCGCTGCGTGTCCGGCACCGGCAGCGCCTGCCGGTCCAGCTTGCCGTTGGGCGTGAGCGGCAGCGCCTGCAGCGACACGAAGGCGGAGGGCACCATGTACTCCGGCAGCCGGGCGAGCAGCGCGTCCTTGAGGGCGCGCAGGTCCAGGACCTGCCCCTCGCGGGGCACCACGTAGGCCACGAGCCGGGGGTTGCCGGGCACGTCCTCGCGCAGCAGGACGACCGTGGACTCCACGGCGGAGTGGTCCGCGATGGCCGCCTCCACCTCGCCCAGCTCGATGCGGTAGCCGCGCAGCTTGAGCTGGTGGTCGATGCGGCCCAGGAACTCCAGCTCGCCGGACGGCAGGTAGCGCACGAGGTCGCCCGTGGCGTAGAGCCGCCCGCCGGCCTCGGGGCCGAAGGCGTCCGGCACGAAGCGCTCGGCGGTGAGGTCCGCGCGGTGCAGGTAGCCCCGCGCCAGGCCCACGCCGCCCACGTGCAGCTGGCCGGGCACGCCCACGGGCACCGGCTGTCCCTGGTCGTCCAGCACGTACACCCGCACGTTCGGCAGCGGCGTGCCGATGGTGGGCCGCGTGGGGTCCACGTTCGCGCGCACCGTGGCGCAGACCGTGACCTCCGTGGGGCCGTACGCGTTGAGGAAGCGGCGGCCCGGCGACCAGCGGCGCACCAGCTCCGCGGAGCAGGCCTCGCCCGCGGCGGCCACGGACGTGAGCAGCGGCAGCCCTTCCGGCTCCAGCTGCGCCAGCACGGACGGCGTCAGCGTCACGGTGGTGATGCCGCTGGAGGCGATGAGGCCGTGCAGCGGCGCTCCCGGCAGCAGCGCTTCGCGCGGCGCGAGGTGCAGCGCCGCGCCGCCCAGCAGCGCGGAGAACGTCTCCCACACCGACGCGTCGAAGCCGAAGGCCGCGAACTGGAGGACGCGGCTGGAGGGCGTGATGCCCAGCGCCGCGATGGCCGCCGTGGCCGTGTTGCAGAGGCCCCGGTGGTGCAGCAGCGTGCCCTTGGGGCGGCCCGTGGAGCCGGACGTGTAGATGACGTAGGCCAGGTGCTCCGGCTCCAGCTTCACGGGCGGCTTCGTCACCGGGTGCTTCGCGATGCGGGCCGCGTCCGAGTCCAGGCACACCAACAACTCGCCCTGGACCGGCAATTCATCCGCCAGCGCGTCCTGCGTGACGATGACCGGCACCGCCGCGTCCGCCAGCATGTAGGCCAGGCGGTCGCTCGGGTAGGACGGGTCCAGCGGCAGGTAGGCCGCGCCCGCCTTCAGGATGCCCAGGATGCCCACGGCCATGTCGAGCGAGCGCTCCACGCACAGGCCCACGCGCGACTCCAGGCCCACGCCGCTCTGCTTCAGGTGCCACGCGAGCTGATTGGCCTTCGCGTCCAGCTGCGCGTACGTCAGCGACGTGTCGCCGTACACCGCCGCCAGCGCGTCCGGGGTGCGCGCGGCCTGCGCCTCGAACAGCGCCGTGGCGGTGGGGCCCGGCAGCACTTCCGTGCGCGTGTCGTTCCAGGCGTCGAGCAGCGTGTGGCGCTCGGCGTCGGTGAGCAGGGACAGCGAGGACAGGCGGCGCGAGGCCTCCCGGCTCAGACCCTCCAGCGCCTGCTCGAAGTGCTTCGCCATGCGGGCCACGGTGTCCCCGTCGAAGAGGTCCGTGGCGTACTCCCAGACGCAGGCCAGCCCCTGGGGCGTCTCCTGCACCGCGACGGTGAGGTCCAGCTTGGCGCGGGTGGCCTCCTGGCCCACCGGGCTCAGCTCCAGACCGGGCAGCTCCAGCCGCGACACGGGCGCGTTCTGGAGCACCAGCTTCACCTGGAACAGGGGGGCCTGGCCCAGGCTGCGCTTGGGGTTCAGCTCCTTGACCAGCTCCTCGAAGGGCAGGTCCTGGTGCGCGTACGCGGAGAGCGCCGTCTCGCGTGCGCGGGACAGCAGCTCGCGCACGGTGGGGTCTCCGCCCAGGTCGCCGCGCAAGACGAGCTGGTTCACGAAGAAGCCGATGAGGCCTTCGGTCTCCGCGCGGTTGCGGTTGGCGATGTCCGTGCCCACCACGATGTCCGTGCGGCGCGTGTAGCGCGACAGCACCACCTGGAAGCCCGCGAGCAGCGCCATGAAGAGCGTGACCCCCTCGCGGCGGCACAGGGCCTGGAGGCGGGTCATCACCTCCGGTGGCACCAGCACCTGGAGCTGTTCGCCCTTGTGCGACTGCACGGTGGGACGGGGCCTGTCCGTGGGCAGGTCCACCGTCTGCGGCGCGCCGTCCAGCTGGCGCTTCCACCACGCGAGCTGCTGGGCCAGCGCGCCCTGCTCCAGCCACTGGCGCTGCCAGGCCGCGTAGTCCGCGTACTGGAGCGGCAGCTCCGGCAGCGGCGACGGCTTGCCGGTGCGGAAGGCTTCATAGAG
The DNA here is from genome assembly GCF_036245865.1 of Corallococcus caeni. Lineage (NCBI taxonomy): Bacteria > Pseudomonadati > Myxococcota > Myxococcia > Myxococcales > Myxococcaceae > Corallococcus > Corallococcus caeni. Next base: position 10,243 of record NZ_BTTW01000018.1, read on the forward strand.
CGCCACCAGCTCGCGCACGAGCACGCTCATGGACCAGCCGTCGGAGACGATGTGGTGCATCGTCAGGAGCAGCAGGTGCTGCCGCTCGGCGAGCTGGAGCAGCGTCACGCGCAGGAGCGGTCCCCGGGCGAGGTCGAAGGGACGCCTCGCCTCCTCCTGGGCCTGGCGCAGCGCCTCCTCCTCACGGGCCAGCTCGGGCAGGCCGCGCAGGTCCTGGCGGGACACCGGGGACTCCGGCACCGGCAGGATGACGTGGAGCGGCCGGCCCTCCTGGGCGCGGAACACGGTGCGCAGGGCTTCGTGCCTGCGGAAGAGCTCCGCGAACGCCCGCTCCAGCGCGCTCACGTCCAGCAGGCCTTGCAGCCGGAGCGCGGCGGGCACGTTGTGGAACGCGCCCTGGGGTTCCAGCTGATCCAGGAACCACAGGCGCTGCTGCGCGAAGGACAGCGGCAACGCCTCCGTGCGCGGCACCGGGACGAGCGGCGGAACGCGAGGGCCTTCGGTGTTCCGGGCCTTCGCCTCCAGCAGCCGCGGCAGGAGCGTGGCGACCGTCGGTGCCTCGAAGAGGTCACGCAGGGGCAGCTCCACCCCGAAGACGTCGCGGGCACGCGACACCGCCTGCGTGGCCCGGAGCGAGTGGCCTCCCAGGGCGAAGAAGTCGTCGTGGACGCCGACGCGCTCCACGCCCAGCACCTGCGCGAAGAGGCCGGCGAGCAGCTCCTCCTCCGGCGTGCGCGGCGCCACGAAGCGGGACTCATTCCCCGTGGCCTCCGGCGCGGGCAGGGCCTTGCGGTCCACCTTTCCGGTGACGGCCACGGGCAGCGTGTCGAGGACGACGAAGGCGACGGGGACCAGGTAGTCCGGCAGCGTCTTGCGCAGCGCGGTCTTGAGGGATGTGGCGTCCAGCGAGGCACCGGCCCTGGGCACCACGTAGCCCACGAGGCGCCGGTCTCCCGGCACGTCCTCACGGGCGAGCACCACGCCCGCGGCGACGTCCGGCAGCGCGGTCAGCACGGCCTCGATCTCGCCCAGCTCGATGCGGAAGCCGCGCACCTTCACCTGGTCGTCGCGGCGGCCCAGGTACTCCAGCACGCCGTCCGCGCGGCGGCGCACGGTGTCGCCGGTGCGGTACAGGCGCGCGCCCGGCTCGGGGCTGAATGGATCCGGCACGAAGCGCTCGGCCGTGAGGTCCGGCCGGCCCAGGTAGCCCCGGCCCACGCCGTCGCCTCCGACGTAGAGCTCACCCACGGCGCCCACCGGAGCGAGGCGGCCCGCCGCGTCCAGCACGTACAGGCGGGTGTTGGCGATGGGGTGGCCAATGGGCACGGGGCCCGTGCGCGGCTCGTCCTCGCGGACCTCGTGGATGCAGCAGCCCACCACCGTCTCGGTGGGGCCGTACTCGTTGATGAGCCGCGTGCCCGGCGCGTACCGCCGCCAGTGCTCCAGCGCCTCGTAGCCCAGCGCCTCGCCGCCGATGACGAAGGCCCGCGCGCGGCCGGAGGCGCCCTGATCCGCGAGCTGGGCCTCCAGCAGGCGCAGGTGCGCGGGCGTGAGCTTCACGAGGCTGTGGTCCGCCTGCTTGCGCAGGGCCTCGCCCAGGCCCTCCACGGCGCCCACGGCCTCGTCCACCAGCACGGCGGGACGGCCCGCGGCGAGCGGCGCCAGCAGGCTGGTTACGGTGAGGTCGAAGGAGAACGACGAGTGCACCGGAGCGCCCTGCCCGTCCGCCACGCGGTACGCGTCCAGCGCCCAGGTGAGGTAGTTGACGACGCCCCCGTGCGTGACCATCACGCCCTTGGGACGGCCCGTGCTGCCGGACGTGTAGATGACGTAGGCCAGCGCCTCCGGGCGCGTCTCCACCGCCGGACGCGTGGCCGGCAGCGCGGCGAGCACGTCCTCCAGCGCGTCCATCCGGATGACCTGGGCGTGCACGCCGGGCAGGCGCGCCTCCAGGTGCCGGTGCGTCAGCAGCGCCGTGAGGTCCGCGTCGCGGGCCATGAAGCCCAGGCGCGACTCGGGGTAGGTCGGATCCAGGGGCACGTAGGCGCCCCCGGCCTTGAGCACCGCGAGGAGCGCGACGACGAGGTCCGGGCCGCGCTCCAGGCAGATGCCCACGCGCGACTCCAGGCCCACGCCCAGCGCGCGCAGGTGATGCGCCAGCCGGTTCGCTCGCGCGTCCAGCGCTCCGGCCGTCAGGGTGCCGGTGTTCCAGCGCAGCGCCTCCGCGTCGGGCGCCCGGGCGGCGCGGGCCTCGAAGAGCTGCTGCACCGCGAGCGTGCGGGGGTACTCCGCGCGCGTCGCGTTCCAGGTGTTCTTCAGCGCGTGCGTCTCCTCCACGGAGAGGAGGCTCACGTCGGCGACGCGCTTCCGGGCAACCAGATCCTCCAGGGCCCGGCGCCACTGGCCCAGCAGGGCCTGGGCGGTGGCGTCGTCGAAGCGCGGCGTCTCGTGCGCGAGCTTGAGCAGCAGCTCACGGCCCGGCGCGGCCACGGCGGTGAGCGGGTAGTTCGTCCGTTCGAACGCGTGGAAGTCACGCACGTCCAGGCGCTTCACGCCGGTCTCCACCGTGCTGTCGACGGGGTAGTTCTCGAAGACGAGGAGCGTCTCGAAGAGGGGCGTGCCCCGGGGGACTTCGCTCCAGCCCTGCACCTGCACGAGCGGGCTGTGCTCGTGGTGGCGCAGCTCCACCTGCTGCGACTGGAGCTGCTGGAGCCACGGCACCACCGCCGCGTGCTCGTCCAGGCGGACGCGCACGGGCAGCGTGTTGATGAACATGCCCAGCATCGAATCGACGCCCGGCAGGTCCGAGGGCCGTCCCGCGACGGTCGCGCCGAAGACGACGTCGGAGGAGTCCGCGTGCCGTGCGAGCACCAGCGCCCAGGCGGCCTGCACCAGCGTGTTGAGCGTGAGCTGATGGCGGCGCGCGAAGGCCTGGAGCGCGTCGGTCGTGTCGGCCGGCAGGAGCACCGACTGCTCCGACAGCCCACCCGTGGCGAACGCACGCGAGGCTCCGCCCGCCGGCAGCGGCGTGGCGGCGGAGAAGCCCGCCAGGGCGTCGCGCCAGAAGGCCTCCGTGCGCTGGAGGTCATGGCGCTGGAGCCACGCGATGTACTCGCGGTAGGCGGGGCCCTTTTCGAGCGCCGGGGCCTTGCCCTGCGCCAGCGCGGCGTAGCGGGTGAACACGGCCTTGCGCAGCAGCGCCGAGCTCCAGCCGTCCGTCAGCAGGTGGTGGAAGCTCCACACCAGCCGCCAGGCCTGCTCCTCCGTGCGGATCAGCGCCAGCCGCATCAACGGCGCGTGCGCCAGCTCGAAGCCGCGCGCCCGGTCCTCCGCGAGGAACGTCTCCAGCCGGGCCTGCTGCTCCGGAGCGGAGAGCCCGCGCCAGTCCAGCTCCGACCAGGGCAGCGTCACCCGGGCGTGCACCGCCTGGAGCGGCGACTCCAGGCCCTGCCAGAAGAACGACGTGCGCAGCACCGGGTGGTGCGCGATGACGTCCTCCCAGGCCTGCTTGAGCGCGCCCAGGTCCAGCGCGGAGTGGAAGCTCCACGAGCGCTGCTCGAAGTACGCGCCCGACGCGGGCTCCAGCAGCGTGTGGAAGAGCATGCCCTGCTGCATGGGCGACAGCGGGTAGAGGTCCTCCAGGCCGGGGACGGCCGCCAGCACGCGCTCCAGCGCGGACGCCTCAATGCGGGCGAGCGGGAAGTCCGTGGGCGTGCGGCGGGCGGCATCCTCCGAAGCACGGCCCGCGATGAGCGCGCGCAGCGCGGCCACGAAGTCGCGAGCCAGCGCCTCGATGGTGGCCTGGGTGTGCAGGTGTTCGCTGTAGCTCCAGCTCAACTGGAGCTGGCCGTCGAGCACCAGCCCGCTGACGTCCAGCACGTGGCGGCGCGGGGCGCGGAGGCTGCGCACGGGGCCGCTGCCCTCGCGGGCGATCCGGAAGGCGGTGTCACCCGTGCCGGACGCGACGCCGTCGAACTGGCCCAGGTAGTTGAAGGACACCTGGGCGGGAGGCGCGGCGCGCAGGGCTTCCACCGTCTCGGGGTCGCCCAGGTAGCGCAGGAGGCCGTAGCCCACGCCATTGCCGGGGAGGCGCCGCAGGGTGTCGCGGACCGCGCGCAGGCCGTCACCGGCGCTGCCCGACGCGGGCACCTCCAGCACCACCGGATACACGGCGGTGAACCACCCCACCGTGCGGGACAGGTCCACGTCCGCGAACAGCTCCTCGCGTCCGTGGCCTTCCAGGTTGACGCGCACCCGGTGCTGGCCCGTCCAACGCGCCATCGACGAGGCCAGCGCGGCGAGCAACACGTCGTTGATCTGCGCGCGGTACGCGGCGGGCACCTCCTGCAGGAGCAGCCGCGTCTCCTCCACGTCGAGCGACAGCGAAACGCTCCGCGTGGAAGCCACGGTGTTCTCGCCACCCGCCCGGTCCACGGGCAGCGGCACGACGTTCCGGGCGGCATCCCGCCAGAAGGCGAGCTCGGCCCGCGCTTCGGGAGTCCGCGCATGGGCCTCCAGCCTGCGGGCCCACGTCTGGAACGAAGTGGTCTTCGCGGGCAGCCGGACCGGCTGGCCCGAGGCGAGCTGCTGGTACGCCGTCTCCAGGTCCTCCAGCAGCACGCGCCAGGACACGCCGTCCACCGCGAGGTGGTGCACGGCCAGCAGCAGGCGCGCGGTCTGGCCTTCGCCGCGCTCAATCAGCATCGCGCGCAGCAGCAGTCCTTCGTCCAGGACGAAGCTCGCCTGGAGCCGGGCCGCCGCGTCCTGGATGGCCTGGGTCTTCGCGGCGTCGTCCAGCGTGGAGACATCCAGCCGCCGCAGGGTCAGCGGCTGCTCCAGGCTCGCGTTCTCCTGCGACCAGCCAGCGGCGTCATGCGTGAAGCGCAGCCGCAGCGCATCGTGGTGCGCCACGAGGTGGCGCAGCGCCTGCTCCAGCACCGCCGCGTCCACCGGGCGGCGGGCTTCAATCATCAGCGACTGGTTGAGGTGGTGAGGATCAACGACGTCTTCCTCGAAGAGCCGGCGCTGGATGGGCGTGAGCGGGACGGCCCCGAGCACCTCACCCTGCTCCGCCACCACGAGCGACGCCGAGGTGGCGACGGTCGCCAGCGCGGCGATGGTCGGGTGCTGGAAGAGCTGCCGGGTCGTGATGCGCAGCCCGGCCCGCGCGGCGCGCGCGACGATCTGGAGGCTGATGATGGAGTCGCCGCCCAGCTCGAAGAAGTTGGCGTGGATCCCCACGCGCTCCTGCCGCAGCACCTGGGCCCAGATGCGCTCCAGGGTCTGCTCCGTGGGCGTGCGCGGGGCGACGAAGTCCCGAGCGTCCGCGTCCGTTGCCTCGGGCCTGGGCAGGGCCTTGCGGTCCACCTTGCCGTTGGCGTTGAGCGGCATCGCCTCCAGCACCACGAAGGCCGACGGCACCATGTACTCCGGCAGCCGTCCCTTCAGCTCGCCGCGCAGTGCCGTGGCTTCCACCGTGCTGCCCGGCTTCGCCACCACATACGCCACCAGCCGCTTGTCTCCGGGCGCGTCCTCCCGCGCGATGACGACGGCTTCACGCACGCCTTCGCATGCGCCCAGCCCTGCCTCCACCTCACCCAGCTCCACGCGGTAGCCGCGAATCTTCAGCTGGAAGTCCACCCGCCCCAGGAACTCCAGCTTCCCGTCCTCCCGCTGCCTCACCTTGTCGCCCGTGCGGTACAGCCGCGCCCCGGGCTCCGTGCTGAAGCCGTCCGGCACGTACCGCTCCGCCGTCAGCTCTGGCCTCCCCACGTACCCGCGCGTCACCACCGCGCCGCCCACGTACAGCTCTCCCGCCACGCCCCTCGGCACCGGATGCCCACTGGCATCCAGCACGTACATGCGGGCATTCCCGATGGGACGGCCCAGCGCCAGCGTCGCCGCGCCTTCCTCCCACGCGCCTTCCACGGGGTTGGTCAGCACGCCCACCGTCGTCTCCGTCGGGCCGTAGTGGTTGAAGACGGCGCACTCCGGCGCCAGCCGCTTCACCGTCTCCACCAGCTCCTTGTCCGACGCCTCTCCGCCCACCACCAGCCGCTTCCTCGGCAGCACGGCCTTTGCGTTGGGGCCACTCAGCAGCGCGCGCAGGTGCGAGGGCACCACCTTCAGCCCGTCCACCCCGTGCGCCTGCATGTACGCGCCCAGCGCCTCCGCGTCCGACGCCACCTCCTTCGACACCAGGTGCAGCGTCCCGCCTCCGCACAGCATCGGGAAGACGGCCGTGTGTCCCAGGTCCGCCGCCAGCGTCGTCACCGACGCGAAGCTCATTCCCTCTTCCAGCCTCAGCCTTCCGCGGATGCTCCCCACGTAGTTGGCCAGCTGCCGGTGCTCCACCACCACGCCCTTCGGACGCCCCGTGCTTCCTGACGTGAAGATGGCGTACGCCGCGTTCTCCCCGCGCACCTTCGACGTCATGGGCTCGGTGCTGCCGCCGGCCTCCTCCACCGCTTCGACGATGACGGTGACGAGCCCCAGGCCCGCCACGTCTTCCGCCTGCGCCCGTTGCGTCACCACCACGCGCAGCCTCGCGTCCTCCGCGATGGCCTTCACTCGCCCCTCGGGGAAGGACGTGTCCATCGGCACGTACCCTCCTCCGGCCTTGAGGATGCCCAGCATCCCCACCACCGCCTCCACCGTCCGCTCCACGTACAGGCCCACCAGCACGTCCGGGCCCACTCCCTGCTTCACCAGCGCTCGCGCCAGCCGGTTCGCCTTCGCGTCCAGCTCCGCGTACGTCAGCTGCTTGCCTCCCGCGACGACCGCCACGCCCCCGGGCACTCGCTCCACCTGCGCTTCGAACTGCGCGTGGATGCTCTCCAGCGGCACGGCCTCCGCCGTCTGGTTCCACGCCCTCAGCACCTGCTCCCGCTCCGCCTCCGCCAGCATCGGCAGCGCGCTCACGGACGCGTCCGGATTCGCGGCGATGCCCTCCAGCAGCACCCTCAGGTGCTCCACCATCCGCTCCACCGTCACCTGCTTGAACAGGTCGGTGCTGTACGCGAGCGCGCCCCGGAAACCCTCGGCCGACTCCGCGAGTGACAGGCTCAGCTCGAACTTCGTGTGCTCGCCATCCACCGGCTCGGGACGCAGGGTCAGGTCCGGCAGGGACAGCGCGGTGTCCACCTGCGTGTTGAGCACCAGCATCGCCTGGAACAGCGGCGTGCGGCCCAGGTCGCGCTCCGGCCTCAGCGCGTCCACCAGCCGCTCGAACGGCACCTGCTGGTGCGCGAACGCTCCCAGCGTCGTCTCGCGCACCTGCCCCAGGAGCTGCCGGAAGGTCCGCTCCGGCGCCACGTGCGTGCGCAGCACCAGCGTGTTCAGGAACAGGCCGATGAGGCCTTCCACCTCCGCGCGGCTCCGGCCCGCGACGGGCGTGCCCACGCTGATGTCATCCTGTCCGGAGTAGCGCGACAGGAGCGTCTGCCACGCGGCCAGCAGCACCATGAACGGCGTGGCGCCCTCACGGCGTCCCAGCGTCTTCAGCGCGTCCGACAGTGGCTTCGACAGCTCCACCGGGACGGAGCCGCCCCGCGACGTCGGCGTCGCGGAACGGGCCTTGTCCGTCGACAACTCCAGCGCGGCCGGGGCGCCTTCCAACTCGCGCCGCCACCAGCCGACCTGCTCCTCCAGCGCCTCATCCCGCAGCCATTCACGCTGCCACACCGCGTAGTCCGCGTACTGCAACGGCAGCGCCGGCAGCGACGAAGGACGCCCCGCACTGAAGGCCGCGTAGAGCGCTCCAAGCTCGCGCACCAGCACGCTCGCGGACCAGCCGTCGGAGACGATGTGGTGCAGGACCACGACCAGGAGGTGCTGACGCTCGCCGGTGCGCACCAGGGTCACGCGCAGCAGCGGTCCCTGGCCCAGGTTGAAGGGGCGCAGCGCTTCGGCGCGAGCATGCTCGCGGGCTTCCCGTTCCGCGTCAGGACGGTCGCGGAGGTCGACCTGGGCCCAGCCGACCTTGCCCTCGGTGGCGATGCGCTGGAACGGCGTGCCTTCCGCGTCGGCGTGGAAGGTGGTCCGCAGTCCTTCGTGGCGCTGGATGAGCGCGGCGAAGGCTCGCTCCAGGGCCGCGACGTCGAGCGTGCCCTCCAGGCGGAGGACGTTCGGGATGTTGTAGAGCGGGCTGTCCGGCTCCAGTTGCTCCAGGAACCACATCCGCTGCTGCGCGAACGACAGCGGCATCGCCTCCGTGCGCGGCACCGGCACGAGCGCCGGAGCCGGACGGGAATCCGCTGCCCGGGCCCGTGCGTCCACGCGAAGCGCCAGCTTCTCCACCGTGGGCGCGTCGAACAGCTCACGCAGGGGCAGCTCCACGCCGAAGACGGCGAGCACCCGCGCCACCACCCGCGCCGCTAGCAGCGAGTGTCCGCCCACCTCGAAGAAGTCGTCCCGGCGCCCGACCCGCTCCACGCCGAGAACCTGCGCGAAGACTCCCGCGAGCAGCTCCTCCGTGGGTGAGAGCGGGGCCGTGGCGTCCGGGTCACCGGCTTCGCCTTCCGGCCTCGGCAGGGCCTTGCGGTCCACCTTGCCGTTGGACGTGAGGGGCAGCGACTCCAGCACCATGAGCGCCGAGGGCACCAGGTACGCGGGCAGCCGCTGCTGGAGCGAAGCACGCACGGCCGCGACGTCCACGGCCTCACCCGTGACGTAGCCCACCAGCCGCTTGTCACCGAGCACGTCCTCGCGCACCACCACCACGGACTCGCGCACGCCGGGATGGGCCGCCAGCGCCGCCTCGATGTCACCCAGCTCGATGCGGTAGCCGCGCACCTTCACCTGGAAGTCGGCGCGGCCCAGATACTCCAGCTGTCCGTCCGCGCGCCACCGCGCCACGTCGCCCGTGCGGTACATCCGCGCGCCCGGCTCCGTGCTGAACGGATCCGGCACGAAGCGCTCCGCCGTCAGCGCCGGGCGCTGCTGGTAGCCGCGCGTCACGCCATCGCCGCTCACGTACAGCCCGCCCGCCACGCCCAGGGGCACGGGCCGCAGCCGGGCGTCCAGCACGTACAGCCGCGTGTTCGCGATGGGCCGGCCGATGGGCACGCCTCCCGACACGTCCGCGTCGCGCGGCACGTCGTAGACCGCGCAGCCCACCACCGTCTCCGTGGGGCCGTACTCGTTGATGAGCCGAGTGCCCGGCATGTGCCGCCGCCAGAAGTCCAGGCTCGCCGGGGGCAGGGCCTCGCCGCCCACCACCAGCGCGCCCACGCGCCCCGCAGCCTCATCCGCGGGCAGCGTCTGGCGCAGCAGCTCCCAGTGCGCCGGGGTCAGCTTCACCAGGCTGTAGTCCGGCCGGGCCCGCAGCGCCCGCGCCAGCCCTTCCACGCCGTCCGACTCCGGCAGCAGCCACACGCCGCGTCCCGCGACCAGCGGCACCAGGAGGCTGGTCACCGTCAGGTCGAACACCACGGGCGAATGCACCGGCGCGCCCACGCCGCGCTCCAGGCCGTAGGCCTCCAGCGACCACGCGACGTAGTTGTTCAGGCCGCCGTGCGGGACCATCACGCCCTTGGGCTGGCCCGTGCTGCCCGACGTGTAGAGCACGTACGCCAGGTGGCCGGCGTCCACGGCCACGTCGCACGGCGTCTCCGGCTGCGCCCGCAGGAGCGCCGCATCCGCGTCCAGCCGCACCACCTGCTCATCCGCGAGCGGCAGGGCCGACGCCAACCGCTCCACCGTCACGAGCACCCGCACGCCCGCGTCGGACAGCATGTAGCGCAGCCGCTCCGCCGGGTACGTCGCGTCCATGGGGACGTAGGCGCCGCCGGCCTTCAGGATGCCCAGCAGGCCGACCACCAGCTCGGGCGAGCGATCCAGGCACAGGCCTACGCGCACCTCGGGCCCCACGCCCAGGCCGCGCAGCCGCCGCGCGAGCTGGTTCGCGCGCGCGTCCACCTGCGCGTACGTGAGGACCTGTCCCTCGAAGCGCACCGCCTCCGCGTCCGGCGTGCGCGCCGCCTGGGCCTCGAACAGGTGCTGCACGCAGGTGTTCCGCGCGTAGGCCTTCCCCGTCCGGTTCCACTCCACCAGCACCTGCTGCCGCTCCGCCTCCGGCATCAGGGGCAGGTCGCTGACGCGCTGGCCGGGCTCCGCGACGATGGCCTCCAGCAGGACCCGCAGGTGCCCGAGCATCCGGGCCGCGGTGCTGTCGTCGTAGAGGTCCGGGCTGTACTCCACCGCGGCGATCAAGCCGTCCGTGGAGTCCGCCAGGGACAGGGACAGCTCGAACTTCGCGGCGTCGGTGCCCGTCTCCACGGGGCTCAGGCGCAGGTCGCCCGGGAGCCGGGCCTCGCGCGAGGGCGCCTCCTGGAGCGTGAACATCACCTGGAACAGCGGCGGGCGGCTGAGGTCGCGCTCGGGCTTCAGCTCCTCAACGAGCTTCTCGAACGGCACCTCCTGGTTCGACTGCGCGCCCAGCGTCGTCTCCCGCACCTGCTTGAGCAGGTCCCGGAACGTGAGCCCGTCACCCAGGCGCGCGCGCAGCACGAGCGTGTTGACGAAGAAGCCGATGAGCCCCTCCAGCTCCGTGCGGTTGCGGCCCGCGACGGGCGAGCCCACGCTGATGTCGTCCTGCCCGCTGTAGCGCGACAGCTGCACCTGCCACGCCGCCAGCAGCAGCATGAACGGCGTCACGCCTTCCTTGCGGCCCAGGCTCCACAGCGCATCCCGCAGTGCGGGCGGAAGCGTCGTGGTCCGGCGCGCTCCGCGAGTCAGCGGCGCGGCGGTGCGCGGGTGGTCGGTGGGCAGCTCGATGACCCGGGGCGCACCTTCCAGTTGCTTGCGCCACCACGCCACCTGCGCGCCGAGCACCTCGTCCTTCAACCAGCCGCGCTGCCACGCCGCGTAGTCCGCGTACTGCACGCCCAGCTCGCGCAGCGGCGCGGGACGCCCGGCGACCTGGGCGGCGTACAGCGCGACGGCCTCGCGCACGAGGACGCCCATGGACCAGCCGTCGGAGACGATGTGGTGCATCACCATCGCGAGCAGGTGCTCCCGCTCGCCCAGGCGCACCAGTCGCGTGCGAAACAGGGGGCCCTTCGCGAGGTCGAACGGCGCGCGCGTCCACGCATCGACGATGCGCCGGGCCTCGGCCTCACGCTCCGGATGGCCGCTCACGTCGAGGACGTCCCAGGCCACGGGGCCCGGAGGCGCGACGACCTGGAACGGCTGGCCTTCACGCGCCTGGATGGTGGTGCGCAGCGATTCGTGCCGGCGCACCAGCTCCGTCAGGGCTTGCTCCAGGGCCGCGACGTCCAGCGTGCCGTCCAGACGCACCGCCGTGGCCACGTTGTAGGAGGCACTGCCCGGCTGGAGCTGATCCAGGAACCACAGGCGCTGCTGCGCGAAGGACAGCGGCAGGTCGCCCGTGCGCGCCATCGGCGTCAGCGGCGGGACCTTCACGCCCTGACGGGCCCGCAGGGCTTCGTCCACGCGCACCGCGAGGGATGCGACGGTGGGGGCCTCGAAGAGAGCGCGCAGCGGCAGCTCCACGCCGAACGCGCTTCGCACGCGCGACATCGCCTGCGTCGCCACCAGCGAGTGGCCTCCCAGGTCGAAGAAGTTGTCGCTCGCTCCCACCCGCGCCACGCCCAGCACCTGCGCCCAGAGGTTCGCCAGCAGCTCCTCCGTCGGCGTCCTCGGCGCCACGTAGTCCGCCGCCTCCTGCGCCCCTTCCGGCGCAGGCAGCGCCTTGCGGTCCACCTTCCCGTTGGGCGTCAACGGCAACGCGTCCAGCACCACGAAGGCCGCCGGCACCATGTACTCCGGCAGGCTCTCCTTCACGTGCTGCCTCAGCGCCGAGGCCTCCACTCCCTCCGGCGCCACCACGTACGCCACCAGCCGCCGCGGCTCCTCCCGCAGCAGCACCACCGCCGTCCTCACCGCCGGGTGCTTGCCCAGCACCGATTCGATTTCTCCCAGCTCCACCCGGAAGCCACGCAGCTTCACCTGCGTGTCCGCTCGGCCCAGGAATTCAATATTCCCGTCCGAAAGGTGTCGTGCCCTGTCTCCCGAGCGGTACAGCCGCGCTCCAGCAGCCCCGTACGGGTCCGGCACGAAGCGCTCCGCCGTCAACTCAGGCCTGCGCACGTACCCGCGCGTCACGCCCTCTCCGCCGATGTACAGCTCCCCCGCCACTCCCGGCGGCACCGGCTTGAGCGCCGCGTCCAGCACGTACATCCGCACGTTGGCGAAGGGCCGCCCAATCGGCACCAGCCGGTTGTCCCCCGCCTCCAGCGCCTCACTCTCGAACCACGTGCTGTCGATGGTGGTTTCGCTGATGCCGTACGAGTTGATGAGCCGCGTCTGGGTGCCGATGACGCCTCGAATCCTCCGGTACTCATTCACGTACCAGGCGTCCGAGCCGGCAATCAGCACTCGCATCGACTCAAGCCGCTGGCCCGTCTCCTCCAGATGCTGCAACAGGCCTCGCAGCACCGCCGGGACGAACTCCGCGCAGTCCACCGCTTCGGCTTCCATCAGCCCGTGCAGTTTCACCGGCTCCAGGAGCCACTCCCTCGGGCACAGCACCAGCTTCCCGCCACTGCACAGCGCACGCGAGACGTCTCCTCCGAAGACGTCGAAGGAGAAGCTCGCCATCTGCAGGTGGCTTCGCGGGCCCTGCTTCAACCCGTAGCTGCGCTCCCACCCCAGGTACGCATTCGCCCAGCTGCGGTGCGACACCATCACGCCCTTCGGCGTCCCCGTGCTTCCCGACGTGAAGACGACGTACGCCAGGTTCTCGAAGCCCGCCGTGCGCTTCGGCGCTGACGTGGGCAGCGCCGCGCGGGCCGGTGCCTCCTCGTCCAGCAGGTAGCGGCGCAGGCCCGGGGCCTCCACCGTGCCTTCCAGCGCCCGCTGCGTCAGCAGCAGCGACATGCGCGACTCGGACACCATGAGGGCCAGCCGGTCCGCCGGGTACGACGGGTCCAGCGGCACGTAGGCGCCGCCCGCCTTCAGAATGCCCAGCAGCGCCACCAGCAGCTGCGGCGTGCGCTCCAGGCACACGCCCACCAGCACCTCGGGGCCCACTCCCAGGCTTCGCAGGTGGTGCGCCAGCTGGTTCGCCTGCGCTTCCAGCTGCCCGTACGTCAGCGATTCTCCGCCCGGTGCGACGACGGCTGGCGCATCCGGCTGCACCCGCGCCAGCTCCGCGAAGCGCTCCGGAATCCCCTGCCCTTCCGGCAGCGCCACGTCCGTGGCGTTCCACTCCACCAGCACCTGCTGGCGCTCCACCTCACCCAGCAGCGGCAGGTCCAGCACTCGCGCATCCGGACGCGCCGCGATTCCCTCCAGCAACACGCCGAAGTGCTTCAGCATCCGCTCCGCGGTAGCTGCTTCGAAAAGGTCGGTGCTGTACTCGAGCGCCGCCGCGAACCCCTGGCCCGTCTCCGCCATGTCCAGCGACAGCTCGAACTTGGCGGTGCTCCCTTCCGTCTCCAGGGCGCGCAGCGTGAGCCCTGAACCCGTGGTCGCCGCAGCCGATGCGGGCGCCGCGTTCTGGAGCGAGAACATCACCTGGAACAGCGGAGACCGGCTCAGGTTGCGCTCCGGCTTCAGCTCCTCCACCAGCTTCTCGAACGGCACCTCCTGGTGCGCGTACGCGCCCAGCGTCGTCTCACGCACCTGCTGGAGCAGCTCGCGGAAGGTGGGGTTGCCTTCAATCCGCGTGCGCAGCACGAGCGTGTTGACGAAGAAACCGATGAGCCCTTCGAGCTCCGCGCGGTTGCGGCCCGCGATGGGCGTGCCCACGCTCACGTCGTCCTGGCCGCTGTAGCGCGACAGGAGCACCTGCCACGCGGCGAGCAGCACCATGAAAGGCGTGGCGCCCTCCTTCTGCCCGAGCGCCTTGAGCGCGGCCTCCACCTCGCGGGGGAAGTGGGCGGACACCACCGCGCCCTGCGTCGTGGGCACCGCCGGGATGGGGCGGTCCGTGGGCAGCTCGATGGCCTGCGTTGCGCCCTGGAGCTGCTTGCGCCAGTACGCGAGCTGCGCTTCGAGCACCGGCCCCTGGAGCCATTCGCGCTGCCAAGCCGCGTAGTCCACGTACTGGATCGCCAGCTCCGGCAGCGGCGACGGCTTCCCCTGGCTGAAGGCCCCGTAGAGGGCCAGCAGCTCGCGCAGGAAGACACCGCGCGACCAGCCGTCGGAGATGACGTGGTGCAAGGTCAGGAGCAGCACGTGCTCCGTCGCGGACAGCTTCAGCAGCATCGCGCGCAGCAGCGGGCCCACGGAGAGGGTGAAGGGCTGCTGCACGTCCCGGAACACGCGCAGGCGGGCTTCCTTCTCCCGTGCCTCCACGGGGAGGGACTGGAGGTCCACCGTGTCGATGACCACGGGCGCGGGCGGGGCGATGACCTGCACCGCGCCGCCCTCCTCCGCGCGCAACGTCGTGCGCAGCACCTCATGCCGGCGCACCAGTTCGTCCAGGCAGCGCTGGAGCGCGGCGCCGTCCAAGACACCGTCGAGCCGGACCGCGAGCGGGATGTTGTACTGCGGGTTCTGGGGATCGAACTGATCCAGGAACCACAGGCGCTGCTGCGCGAAGGACAGCGGGAAGGAGGAGACCGCGTTCCTCGGACGCGCCACGAGCGTCGCGACGGGGGCCGCCGCGCTCTTCTGGCGCAGCTTCCGCATCAGCAGGTCCTGCTTCTCGGGCGACAGGTTGGAGAACCGCTTCGAGGTGTCACTCATTGGAAGTCTTCCTGACCTGTTCCGTTTCCGCGTCCAGGAGGGCCTGCGCCTCTTCACCGGACAGTTCTTCCATCTCCGCCATGAGCCGCTCGAGTTCCTCGGGGTCCACCTGGGCGGCCTGGGCTTCCATCACAAGCACCGCGAGCGTCTCCACCGTGGGCGATTCGAACAGCTTGCGCAGCGGCAGCTCCACCTGGAACGTCTGGCGGATCCGCGAGATGGCCTGCGTCGCCAGCAGTGAGTGACCGCCCAGTTCGAAGAAGCCGTCGTGGATGCCCACGCGCTTCACACCCAGCAGCTCGGAGTAGATGGCCGCCAGTTGCTGCTCCAGGTCGCTGCGCGGAGCAACGAAGTCCCGCGAGCGCGGCTCCGACTCCGCGTCCGGCCTGGGCAGGGCCTTGCGGTCCACCTTGCCGTTGGCGTTGAGCGGCATCGCCTCCAGCACCACGAAGGCCGACGGCACCATGTACTCCGGCAGCCGTCCCTTCAGCTCGCCGCGCAGTGCCGTGGCCTCCACCGTGCTGCCCGGCTTCGCCACCACGTACGCCACCAGCCGCTTGTCTCCGGGCGCGTCCTCCCGCGCGATGACGACGGCTTCACGCACGCCCGCGCATGCGCTCAGCCCTGCCTCCACCTCACCCAGCTCCACGCGGTAGCCGCGAATCTTCAGCTGGAAGTCCACCCGCCCCAGGAACTCCAGCTTCCCGTCCTCCCGCTGCCTCACCTTGTCGCCCGTGCGGTACAGCCGCGCCCCGGGCTCCGTGCTGAAGCCGTCCGGCACGTACCGCTCCGCCGTCAGCTCTGGCCTCCCCACGTACCCGCGCGTCACCACCGCGCCGCCCACGTACAGCTCTCCCGCCACGCCCCTCGGCACCGGATGCCCACTGGCATCCAGCACGTACATGCGCGCGTTGCCGATGGGACGGCCCAGCGCCAGCGTCGCCGCGCCTTCTTCCCACGCGCCTTCCACGGGGTTGGTCAGCACGCCCACCGTCGTCTCCGTCGGGCCGTAGTGGTTGAAGACGGCGCACTCCGGCGCCAGCCGCTTCACCGTCTCCACCAGCTCCTTGTCCGACGCCTCTCCGCCCACCACCAGCCGCTTCCTCGGCAGCACCGCCTTCGCGTTCGGCCCACTCAGCAGCGCGCGCAGGTGCGAGGGCACCACCTTCAGCCCGTCCACCCCGTGCGCCTGCATGTACGCGCCCAGCGCCTCCGCGTCCGACGCCACCTCCTTCGACACCAAATGCAGCGTCCCGCCTCCGCACAGCATCGGGAAGACGGCCGTGTGCCCCAGGTCCGCCGCCAGCGTCGTCACCGACGCGAAGCTCATTCCCTCCTCCAGCCTCAGCCTCCCGCGGATGCTCCCCACGTAGTTGGCCAGCTGCCGGTGCTCCACCACCACGCCCTTCGGACGCCCCGTGCTTCCTGACGTGAAGATGGCGTATGCCGCGTTCTCCCCGCGCACGTTCGACGTCACGGGCTCGGTGCTGCCGCTCACGTCCTCGACACTCAGCGTCTGGCAGCCCAGGTTCGCCACCTGGCTTGCGTACGCCCGCTGCGTCACCACCACGCGCAGCCCCGCGTCCTCCGCGATGGCCTTCACTCGCGCCTCGGGGAAGGACGTGTCCATGGGCACGTACCCGCCTCCCGCCTTGAGGATGCCCAGCATCCCCGCCACCGCTTCCACCGTGCGCTCCACGTACAGGCCCACCAGCGACTCCGGGCCCACGCCCAGCGCTCGCAGCTGCTTCGCGACTCCGTTCGCCTTCGCGTCCAGCTCCGCGTACGTCAGTTGCTTGCCGTCCGCGACGACCGCCACCGCGCCGGGCTTCCGCTTCGCCTGCGCTTCGAACATCCCGTGGATGCTCTCCAGCGGCGTTGCCTCCGCCGTCTGGTTCCACGCCCTCAGCACCTGCTCCCGCTCCGCCTCCGCCAGCATCGGCAGCGCACTCACGGACGCGTCCGGCGTCGCCGCGATCCCCTCCAGCAGCACGCCCAGGTGCTCCACCATCCGCTCGACCGTCGAGCGCTCGAACAGATCCGCGCTGTAGGTCAGCGCGCCCTGGAAGCCCTCCGGCGCATCGCTCAGCGACAGGTTCAGCTCGAACTTGGCCGCCAGATTCTCCAGCTCCAGACGGCGCAACGTCAGGCCGCTCAGCGACAGGGAGGTATCCACCTCCGTGTTGAGCACCAGCATCGCCTGGAACAGCGGCGTGCGGCCCAGGTCGCGCTCCGGCCTCAACGCGTCCACCAGCCGCTCGAACGGCACCTGCTGGTGCGCGAACGCGCCCAGCGTCGTCTCCTTCACTCGCGCGAGCACCTCACGGAAGCGATCCGCCGCGCGCACCCGCGTGCGCAGCACCAGTGTGTTCAGGAACAGGCCGATGAGGCCCTCCACCTCCGCCTGCGACCGTCCCGCGACGGGCGTGCCCACGCTGATGTCGTCCTGGCCGCTGTAGCGCGACAGGAGCACCTGCCACGCGGCCAGCAACACCATGAACGGTGTGGCGCCCTCGCCGCGGCCCAGGGTCCGCAGTGCGTCCGACAGCGGCTTCGACAGCCGCACCGGCACCGAGCCACCCCGCTCCGTCAACTTCGCGGGGCGCACCCGGTCCGTCGGCAGCTCCAGCGCGGCCGGGGCACCTTCCAGCTCCCGCCGCCACCAGCCGACCTGCTCCTCCAGCGCGTCTCCCTTCAACCACTCGCGCTGCCACACAGCGTAGTCCGCGTACTGCACCGGCAGCGGAGGCAGCACCGCGTCGCGCTGCTCGATGCGCGCGGCGTAGAGGGCAACCCACTCGCGCACCAGCACGCCCGCGGACCAGCCGTCGGAGACGATGTGGTGCATCGACAGGACCAGCAGGTGCTCACGCTCCTCCGTCCGCAGCAGCGTGACGCGCAGGAGCGGACCGTGGACCAGATCGAACGGCCGCTGCGCTTCAGCGCGCGCCAGCCTCCAGGCCTCCTGCTCCCGCAGCGCCGCATCGACTTCGCGCAGGTCCACCACCGGCAACGAGAGCACCGGGGCTTCGATGATGCGCTGGAACGGCCGGCCATCCTCGGCGTGGAACGTCGTCCGCAGGCTCTCGTGCCGCAGGACGAGCGCGTTGAGCGCCTGCTCCAGCGCGGCCACGTCCAGGTGTCCCTCCAGCTTGAGCAGGCTGGGGATGTTGTAGAGCGAGCCCTGCGGCGACAGCTGCTCCAGGAACCACAGCCGCTGCTGTGCGAACGACAGCGGCAGCGGGCCGGTGCGAGCCGCGGGCTTCAGCGGGGGCACACCGGGCGACGCTTCAGCGCGAGCGGCCTCCACCCGCTGTGCGAGCGCGGCCACGGTAGGGGCTTCGAACAGCGCGCGCAGCGGCAGCTCCACGCCGAACGCCGCGCGGATCCGCGAGATGGCCTGCGTGGCCAGCAGCGAGTGTCCACCCAGCTCCAGGAAGTCATCGTGGATGCCCACCTGGGACACGCCCAGCAGCTCGCGCCAGGTCGCGGCCAGCGTCTCCTCCACCGGCGTGCGTGGCGCGACGTAGGTCGGTCCCTGCTCCGAGCGCACCGCGTCCGGCGCCGGGAGGGCCTTGCGGTCCACCTTGCCGTTGGGCGTGAGCGGCATCGCGTCCAGGACAACGAACGCGGACGGCACCATGTGCTCGGGGAGCTTGTCCTCCAGATAGCGCCGCAACGCCGTTGCATCCACCGTCTCGTCCTCGCGCGCCACGACGTACGCCACGAGTCGCCGGTCGCCCGGCACGTCCTGGCGGGCCAGCACCACCGCCTCGCTCACCGCGCCCGCGAGCACCGCTTCGATCTCTCCCAGTTCGATGCGGAAGCCGCGCACCTTGACCTGGTGGTCGGTGCGGCCGACGAACTCCAGCGCGCCGTCCGCGCGGTAGCGAACCAGGTCGCCCGTCCGGTACAGCCGCGCGCCCGGCTCCGAACCGAACGGATCCGGCACGAAGCGCCCCGCCGTCTGCTCGGGCCGACCCAGGTAGCCACGGCCCACGCCCGCGCCGCCGATGAACAGCTCGCCCGCGATGCCCACCGGCACCGGCGCCCCCGTCGCGTCCAGCACGTAGGCGCGCACGTTGGGATACGGCCGGCCAATGGGCGGCGTCCCAGAGCCCGGCGCGCAGACCGCGCTCGTCACCGTGATGCTCGCCTCGGTGGGACCGTAGGAGTTCACGAAGCGGCGGCCCTGCGCCCAGCGGTCCATCACCTCCGCCGGGCAGGCCTCCGCGCCGGTCACCACCGTCTGGAGCGTGGGGAAGTCGTCGGACGCGAGGACCGCCAGCGTGGAGGGCAGCAGCACCGACGTGGTGATGTTGCGCTCGCGCATCAGCCGCGTCAGCTCCGGGCCGGGCCGCAGCGCTTCGCGCGGCGCGAGGACCAGCGTGCCTCCGCCCACGAGCGTGGAGAAGATCTCCAGCAGCGACACGTCGAAGCTCATCGACACGAACTGGAGCGTGCGCGTCCCGGGGCGCACGTCGAAGTCACGCACCGCCTGGGCGAGCGTGTTGACGATGCCCCGGTGCTCGACGAGCGCGCCCTTCGGCTGGCCGGTGCTGCCCGACGTGTAGATGACGTAGGCCAGGTGCCGTCCGCCCAGCGCGGGCAGGTTGCCGGAAGGCTGCCGCGCGAGGCTCGCGGCGTCGGAGTCCACGCAGAGCAGCTGCTCTCCGCGCGAGGGCAACTCGTCCGCGATGGCCTCGCGGGTGACGAGCACCGGGACGCGCGAGTCCTCCAGCAGGTAGGCGATCCGGTGCTGCGGGTAGTCCGGGTCGACGGGCACGTAGGCGCCACCGGCCTTGAGAATGCCCAGGAGCGCCATCAGCAGCTCGGGCGAGCGCTCCAGGCACACGCCCACGCGGACCTCCGGCCCCACGCCGAGGAGCTTGAGCTGGCGCGCGAGCTGGTTCGCGCGGGCATTCAGCTCGCGGTACGTCCAGCGCGTGTCGTCCAGCTCCACGGCGATGCCGTCGGGCGTGCGCTCCACCTGCGCCTCGAAGAGGCCGTGCAGCGAGGCCTCGGCCTCCAGCGGCGCCTGCGTGGCGTTCCAGTCCTTCAGCACCTGATGCCGCTCGGAGTCCGTGAGGAGCGAGAGGCGGGAGACGCGGCTGTCGGCCGCCGCGACGGCGATGCCTTCCAGCAGCGTGCGCCAGTGGCCCAGCAGCCGGGTCATGGCCTCCGCGTCGAAGCGCGACAGCTGGTAGGACAGGCGCAGGCCCAGCTTCTCGCCGGGGAGGACCGCGGGGGCCAGGGGCAGGGTCAGCCGCTCACGGCCCTCGAAGTCGCGCACGTCCAGGCCGCGGGCGCGCTCCTTGATGGACGCGTCGATGGGGTAGTTCTCCACGACGACGAGGCTCTCGAAGAGCGCCTGGCCTCGGGGCAGCTCGCTCCACGACTGGACCTGGACCAGCGGGCAGTGCTCGTGGGCGCTGAGGGACACCTGCTGCGTCTGGATGCCCTGGAGCCAGGACACCAGCGTGTCCGCGGGAGTGATCCGCACCCGGAGCGGCAGGGAGTTGATGAACAGGCCCATCATCCCCTCCACCCCCGGAAGCTCCGAGGGACGGCCCGAGACGGTGGTGCCGAAGACCACGTCCTGCTCGCCGCTGTAGCGGCTCAGCAGCAGCGCCCACGCGCCCTGCACCACGGCGCCCAGCGTGAGCTGGTGGCGGCGCGCGAAGGACTCGATGGCGGCGGTGGTCTCCGCGGAGAGGGCGATCTCCTGCGAGCCGTGCCGGTGGACGGCCTCGCTGTCATCGGAGCCCGTGCCCTGATCCAGGGGCAACGGCGTGGGGGCCGTGAAGCCCGCGAGCCGCTCGCGCCAGAACGCCTCCGAACGGGCCGACTCCTGCTGGCCCAGCCACGCGATGTAGTCCCGGAAGGGAGGCCGCGCGACCACGAGCGGCGCCTGCGACCGGCTGAACGCATCGTAGAAGCCGAACACGTCCTGCATCACCAGGCCCAGGCTCCAGCCGTCGAGCAGGGTGTGATGGAAGCTCCAGATGAGCCGGTGGACGTGCGAGTCCAAACGCACCAGCGCCACGCGCAGCAGCGGGCCCTGCGTGAGGCTGAAGCCCTGCGCCCGGTCCTCTTCCAGGTACGCGTCCAGCGCCTGCCGCTGCGCCGCTTCCGTCTGCCCGCGCCAGTCCAACTCACGCCACGGCAGGGCCGCCTCGCGCCGCACCACCTGCAACGGCGCTTCCAGTCCCTCCCACAGCAACGTCGTGCGCAGCACCGCGTGCCGCGCCACCAGCTCCTCCCACGCCCGCTTCAGCGCCGCCACGTCCAACTTCGCGTGGAAGGCCCAGGAGAGCTGCTCGAAGTACACGCCCGACTTCGGCGACAGCAGCGCGTGGAAGAGCATGCCCTGCTGCATGGGCGACAGCGGGTAGACGTCCTCCACCTGCTGCCCCACCGCCTCCTGCACCTTCGCCAGCGTCTTCGCGTCCAGCTTCGCCAGCGGAAAGTCCGCCGGCGTGTACTTCGCCGCGTCCTGCGTCTTGCGCCCGGCCACCAGCGCCTTCAGCGCCTCGGTGTACTCACGCGCCAGCGCCTCCACCGTCGCCTTCGTGTGCAGCGCTTCGCTGTACGTCCACGTCACTTCCAGCTGCCCACCCACCACCAGCCCGTTGACCTCCAGCACGTGGCTGCGCTGGCCGCCTTCGCCCTGCGTCGGGCCCGCGGACTCCTTCGCCAGCGTGAAGCCTCCGGTGCCGCTGGCCAGCGCGTCGAACTGGCCCAGGTAGTTGAACGCCACCGGGGCCTTCGGTGCCTGCTTCAGCTTCGCCGCGATGGCTTCCGGGCCCTGGTAGCGCAGCAGGCCGTAGCCCACGCCCTTGCCCGGCACCGCCCTCAGCGTGTCACGCACCGCGCGCAGTGCGTCCCCCGCCGTGCCTTCCTTCGACACCTCCAGCACCACCGGGTACAGCGAGGTGAACCACCCCACCGTGCGCGTCACGTCCACGTCCGCGAAGAGTTCCTCGCGGCCGTGTCCTTCCACTTCCACCCGCACCCGCGGCTGTCCCGTCCACTTCGTCAGGACTCGGGCCAGGGCGGACACCAGCACTTCGTTCACGCTCGCCCGGTACGCGCCCGGCACTTCCTGCAACAGCGTCCGCGTCTCTTCCGCGTCCAGGCCGACCACCACACTCCGTGCGGAGGCCACCGTGTTCGACGCGACCGCAGCCTGTGCGGATGCCGCCGTGCTGCTGGCCCCACCGGCCGCGTCGGCGGTCAATGCGGCCACCGCGCCCTGTGCGGACGACACCGTGCGCACTCCACCTGCGTCCATCGGTAGCGCGGGCGTTTCCTCACGCGCCTGCGCCAGCCACCACGCCGCTTCCCTCTCCAGTTCCGGCCCGCGCGCGTACTCCTCCAGCTTGCGCGCCCACGTCTGGAACGACGTCGTCTTCGCGGGCAGCGTTACGTTCTGGCCCTGGCGACGCTGCGCGTATGCCGTGCCCAGATCCTCCAGGAGGACTCGCCACGACACGCCGTCCACCGCCAGGTGGTGCACCGCCAGCAGCAGCCACGACGGCTTGCCCGCGCTCCGCTCCACCAGCAGCGCGCGCAGCAGCAGTCCTTCGTCCAACCTCAGGCTGCCCTGAAGCTCCTTCGCCGCCTTCGCCAGCGCTTCGCCTTCATCCGAAGACGCCGAGACGTCCAGCCGCCGCAGGTAGGGGCCCGGACCCACTCCCGCGTGGTGCTGCTTCCAACCCGCTTCACCCTTTTCGTACCGCAGCCGCAGCGCATCGTGATGCGCCACCAGCGCCTTCAGCGCCTCCTCCAGCCGCTCCGCCTCCACGCCCTCCTTCGCCTCCAGCAGCACTGCCTGGTTGAAGTGGTGCGCCTGCGGCAACTGCCTCTCGAAGAACCACCGCTGAATCGGCGTCAGCGCCGCCTCTCCCTCCACCAGCCCCTGCTCCCCCACCACCCCGCGTCCCTGCTCCACCACCTTCGCCAGCTGCTCCACCGTCGGGTGCTGGAAGAGCTGCTTCGGCGTCACCTTCAGCCCCGCCTGCCCCGCCTTCGCCACCACCTGGATGCTCAGGATGGAGTCGCCGCCCAGCGCGAAGAAGTTCTCCTTCACCCCTACCCGCTTCACGCCCAGCACTCGCGCCCACACCGACGCCAGCGTCTCTTCCGTGCGCGTCCTCGGGGCTTCGTAGGCCTCCGACATTTCAGCCGTTGCTTCAGGCTTCGGCAGCGCCTTGCGATCCACCTTGCCGTTGGGCGTCAGCGGCAGCGCGTCCAGCACCACGAAGGCCGCGGGCACCATGTACTCCGGCAGCCGGGCCTTCAGCGCTTCGCGCAACCCTTCCGCTGTCACACCCTGGCCCGCCACGTATGCAACCAACCGACGGTGTCCCGGAGCGTCCTCGCGCACGACCGCCACGCTCTCGCGCACGCCGTCGCACTGGCTCAGCGCGGACTCCACCTCGCCCAGCTCGATGCGGAAGCCGCGCACCTTGACCTGCGAGTCCAGCCGGGCCAGGAACACCACGCTGCCGTCCGGCAACTGCTTCACCTGGTCGCCCGTGCGGTACAGCCGCGCACCTGGCTCCGTGCCGAACGGATGCGGCACGAACTTCTCCGCCGTCAGCTCCGGCCGGCCCAGGTAGCCCAGCGCCAGTCCGTCGCCGCCGATGTACAGCTCACCCGCGACACCCGCTGGCACAGGGTGCCCGTGCGCATCCAGGACGTACAGCTCCGTGTTGGACAGCGGCTTGCCGATGGGCACCGTCACCGCGCCCGCGGGGACCTGCTTCACCTCGTGCCACGAGGCGAACGTCGTGCTCTCCGTGGGGCCATACACGTGGACGAGCTTCCCGGACATTCCGGCCGCGAGCGCCGCGCGCATCGCTCCCGGATCCACCGCCTCGCCACCCACGTGGAGCTGGCGCACCGTCTGGAACGTCTCCGCCGACTGCGCCACCAACTGGTTGAACAGGGCCGTCGTCACGAACAGCGTGGTGATGCGCTCGTCGCGCAGGTACGCCGCGAACGCCGCCGGTGACAGCGCCACGTCCTTCGCCACCCCCACCAGCCGCCCGCCGTGCAGCAGCACGCCCCAGATTTCAAACGTCGCCGCATCGAACGACGCATTCGACACCTGCGCGATGCGGTCCTCCGCCGTCAACTGGATGAAGTTCGTCTCCACCAGCAGCCGCACGATGGCCCGGTGAGGCACCCACACACCCTTCGGACGCCCCGTGCTTCCCGACGTGTAGATGACGTACGCCGGGTCCGTCGCATCCACCCGGCTCTCCGGCGCCTGCACGGGCTCCGCGTCCAGCGCACCGTCGTCCAGCAGCACCACCTGGTAATGGCCTTCCGGCAGCGCTCCCCGCTGGGACGCCTGCGTCACCAGCACCTCCACCCCGGCGTCCTCCACCATGAACGCCAGCCGCTCTCGCGGGTAGCCCGCGTCCAGCGGCACGTACGCCCCGCCCGCCTTGAGGATGCCCAGCATCCCCTCCACCATCCCCACCCCTCGCTCCACGCACAGCCCCACCCGCGACCCGCGCTTCACGCCCTGCTTCACCAGCCGCTGAGCCAGCTGGTTCGCCCTCGCCTCCACCTGCCGGAACGTCCGCTGCTCGCCTCCGAAGTCCAGCGCCACCGCCTCCGGCGTGCGCTCCACCTGCTCCGTCACCAGCGTGTGGACGCACTTCTCCCGAGGGAACGCCGTGCGCGTCGCGTTCCACCCCAGCACCTGCTGCCGCCGCTCCGCTTCCGTCAGCAGCGGCAGCTGCGACACCTTCGCGTCCGGGTTCTTCGCGATGGCCTCCAGCAGCACCTCCAGGTGCCCCGCCATCCGCTCCACCGTCCCCGCGTCGAACAGGTCCGTGTTGTACTCAATCGACCCGGAGAACCCCTCCGCCGTGTCCGACAGCGACAGCGTCAGCTCGTACTTGGCCGTGCGGTCATCGGCTTCGATGGGACGCAGCGACAGCCCGGGCAGCTGCTGTTCGGTCAGGAGCTTCTGCTGAAGCGCGAACATGACCTGGAACAGCGGTGAACGGCGCAGGTCCCGCTCAGGGCTCAGCGCGTCCACCAGCTTCTCGAACGGGACGTCCTGGTGGGCGAAGGCACCGAGCGTCGTCTCGCGCACCTGCGCCAGCACTTCGCGGAAGGTGGGCGCGCCGTCGAACCGCGTGCGAAGCACGAGCGTGTTGACGAAGAAGCCGATGAGCCCTTCGAGCTCCGTCCGGTCGCGGCCCGCGATGGGCGTGCCCACGCTCACGTCGTCCTGCCCGCTGTAGCGCGACAGCAGCACCTGCCACGCGGCGAGCAGCAACATGAACGGCGTGACGCCCTCACTCCTGCCGAGCCCCCGCAGCGTCGCGGACAGCTCCGCGGACAGGGCCACCGGCAACCGCGCGCCCCGGTAGGACTGCACCGCCGGGCGAGGCCGATCCGTCATCAACTCCAGCGCGGGAGGCGCGCCCGCGAGCTGCCCCGTCCACCACGTGAGCTGCGACTCCAGCGCGTCACCTTGCAACCAGCCGCGCTGCCATGCCGCGTAGTCCGCGTACCGCACCGGCAGCTCCGGCAGCGACACAGGCTGGCCCGTGCGGAACGACTCGTAGAGCGCGGTCAGCTCTCGCACGAGCACGCCCATGGAGGCGCCATCGGAGACGATGTGGTGCATCGTCAGCAGCAACAGGTGTTCGCGCTCCGCGATCCGCACCCACGTCGACCGGAAGAGGGGGCCCTTCGACAGGTCGAACGGACGGCGCGCCTCTTCGCCCGCGAGCCGCAGGGCTTCGGCTTCACGCTCCGCGCCGGGCAGACCTTCCAGGTCGATTCGCGTCAGCGGGATCTCGGCATCCGCGAGGACGACCTGGGCGGGCCGGCCCTCCTCGGAGCGGATCACGGTCCGCAGCGCGTCGTGACGACGCACGAGCGCATGCAGCGAGCGCTCCAGCGCCGACACGTCCAGCGCCCCCTCCAGCCGGACGGCGGCGGGGATGTTGTACGAGGCGCTTCCCGGCTCGAACTGATCAATGAACCAGAGTCGCTGCTGCGCGAAGGACAGCGGCGCCGCGCCTTCCCAGCGTCCAGCGACCAGCGGCGGACGGCCCTCGGCCTTCGGGCCACGACGGGCCTCGTCCACTCGCGCGGCGAGCCCCGCGACGGTGGGGGCTTCGAACAACGCACGCAGCGGCAGCTCCACGCCGAAGACGGAGCGCACGCGCGAAATCGCCTGCGTCGCCAGCAGCGAGTGTCCGCCCAGCTCGAAGAAGTTGTCCCGCGCGCCGACGCGTCCGACGCCCAGCACCTTCGCCCACT
>NZ_BTTW01000019.1 GCF_036245865.1 Corallococcus caeni
GATGGGCGAGCTGGTTCGCCTTCGAGTCCACCTCGCGGTAGGTCAGCTGCCGCTCCGGCGTGATGACAGCGAGCGCGTCTGGCGTGCGGCGCACCTGGGCTTCCACCATCGCGGGGATGCTGGGCTCGCGAATCGCCGGTGCCGCTTCCGCGTTCCAATCGACCAGCAGTTGCTGGCGCTCGGGGTCGGTGAGCAGGGGCAGGTCGCTCAACCGAATGTCCGGCTTCGCGGCGATGGCCTCCAGCAGCACACCAAAGTGCCCGGCCATGCGCTGGATGGTCGACGCGTCGAACAGGTCCGTCGCGTACTCAAGCGTGCCGACGAACGCGTCCCGTCCCTCGCGCAGACCCAGCGAGAGGTCGAACTTGGCGAAGTGAGCCTCCAGCGGCAGGCCCTGGAATGACAAGCCGGGCAGACGCAGCGCCTCGGTGGGCGTGTTCTGCAGGACGAACATGGCCTGGAAGAGAGGACTGCGGCTCAGGTCGCGCGTGGGCTGCACGGCTTCGACGAGCTTCTCGAAGGGCAGGTGCTGATGCTCGAAGGCCGCGAACGTCGTGCCGCGCACCTGGGCGAGCAGCTCACGGAACGTCGCCCGTGCATCCACCCGGGCCCTCAGGACCAGGGTGTTGATGAAGAAGCCGATGAGGCCCTCGGTCTCCGCCTGCGTCCGGCCGGCGATGGGGGAACCCACGCTGATGTCATCCTGCGCGGAGTAGCGCGAGAGCAGCACCTGGAAGGCTGCCAGCAGCGTCATGAAGGGCGTGGCGCCTTCCCGCTGGGCCAGGGCCTTGAGTGCCTGAGAGACCGTCGAAGGAATGCGCACGTCCACCGTGGCGCCCCGGTGCGACTGCACCGGCGGACGCGGACGGTCCGTGGGCAGCTCCAACGCCGCGGGCGCACCGGTCAGCTGCTGCTTCCAGTAATGGATCTGCACCTCCAGGGCCTCACCCTGGAGCCAGCTGCGCTGCCACGCCGCGAAGTCCGTGTACTGCACGGGCAGCGGCGAGAGAGCCGGCGTGCTTCCCGAGGTGAAGGCCTCGTAGAAGGCCACCATCTCGCGCACGAGGACGCCCATGGACCAGCCGTCGGAGACGATGTGATGCATCGTCACCAGCAGCAGGTGCGAGTCGTCAGACATGCGCACCAGCGTGCTGCGCACCAGCGGACCCCTGGCGAGGTCGAACGGTCGCCGCGCTTCCTCGTCGGCCAGCCGCCGCGCCTCGTTCTCCCTCTGCGCTTCGGGCAGGGAGGAGAGGTCCGTGAGCGGCAGCGTCCATCCCGACGGAGCGTGGACGGTCTGGATGGGTTGGTCCTGGTGCTCGTGGAAGGTGGTGCGCAGGGCTTCGTGGCGCTGGACGAGCGACTCGAAGGCACGGCGCAGGGCCTCCACGTCCACCTGCCCGGAGAGCTGGAGCGCGGTCGGGATGTTGTAGGACGCGTCCCCGGGCTGGAGTTGATCCAACAGCCACAGCCGCTGCTGCGCGAAGGACAGGGGCCTCGGGCCGTCCGCGTGCGAGCGGGTAAGCGGAGGCAGATGCACATTCGGGGTGCTCGCCTGGATGCGCTCGGCGAGGGCGGCGACGGTGGGGGCTTCGAAGAGGGCTCGGAGCGGCAGCTCCACGCGGAAGGTGGCCCGCACGCGCGAGACGAGCTGGGTGGCCAGCAGGGAGTGGCCGCCGAGCGCGAAGAAGTCGTCGTGGATGCCCAGGCGTTCCACGCGCAACACCTGCGTGAAGAGGGCCGTGAGCTGCTCCTCCGCGGGGGTGCGCGGTGCGACGTAGGTTGAGGCGAGCGCGGTGCTTTGGGGCGCCGGTAGGGCTTTGCGGTCCACCTTGCCGTTGGTGTTGAGAGGCAGGGCCTCCAGCACGAGGAGCGCGGAGGGCACCATGTACTCGGGCAGGTGCTGCTTGAGGAAGGCACGCACCTCCGTGGCGTCGAGGGACTGGCCTTCTGCCGGGACCAGGTACGCGACGAGCCGCTTGTCCCCGGGCACATCCTCGCGAGCCAGCACCACGGCGGCGTGCACGGCGGGATGTCCCAGCAAGCAGGACTCGATTTCACCCAGCTCGATGCGGAAGCCACGCACCTTCACCTGGAAGTCCGCACGGCCCAGGTAGTCGAGCATCCCGTCCGCGCGCCAGCGCACCACGTCGCCCGTGCGGTAGAGGCGGGCACCCGGGGTGGAGGAGAAGCCATCGGGGATGAAGCGGTCCGCAGTCAGCTCCGGACGGTTGAGGTAGCCGCGAGCGACGCCCTCTCCGCCGATGAACAGCTCACCCGCGACGCCGACGGGCACAGGCCGCAGCGTGCGGTCCAGCACGTAGACGCGCACGTTGGGCAGGGGCCTGCCGATGGTGGGCGTGGGCGAGGCGTCGAAGGCGCAGGCGGTGGCGTCGACGGTGCACTCGGTGGGGCCGTAGACGTTGAAGACACGGGGGCGCGGGACTTGGGCGAGGTGACGCCAGGTGGCCGGGTCCACGGCCTCACCGCCCACGAGGACGCGGCGGGGAATGGACTGGCTCGCCAGAAGCCCTTCATCCACCAACAGACGCAGGTGCGCAGGGGAGCAGTCCAGGACGTCCAGCCCGTCCTGGCCAATGCGATTCACGAGCTCGCGTACGTCGGCGCGGGCCTCGTCGGGGACGATGCAGAGGGTGTGGCCGTCGAGGACCTGGATGAGCTGCTTGACGGAGGCGTCGAAGGAGAGCGGCGCGTTGACGCTGACGCGCTCCGCCGGCTGTGCGTCCGCGTGGACGGTGGCGGCAAGGGCGACGCGCAGGTTCAGCACGGAGCGGTGCTGAATCATCACGCCCTTGGGACGGCCGGTGCTGCCGGAGGTGTAGATGATGTACGCCAGATGCTCCGGCGTGACTGACGTCACCGGAGCTTCCAGCGCCTCGCGGGAAAGGTCCGCGGCGTCGGAGTCCAGGCAGATGTCGTGCGCGGCGTGCGGAGGCAGCGAGTCGCGCAGGCGCTGCTGGGTGAGGACGACGGGAGCACCCGTGTCCATGAGGACGTGGGCCAACCACTCACGGGGGTAGCTGGGGTCGATGGGGACGTAAGCGCCACCGGCCTTGAGGATGCCGAGGATGCCGACGAGAGCCTCGACGGAGCGCTCCACGCAAAGGACCACGCGCACGTCGGGGCCAACGCCCAGCTTCACCAGCCGGTGGGCGAGCTGATTGGCGCGCGTGTCCAGCTCACGGAAGGTGAGCTGCTCTTCGCGGCAGAGGACGGCCAGGGCATCAGGCGTGCGAAGGGCCTGGGCGGCGAAGGCGTCATGGATGCAGAGGTCGCGGGGGAACTCAGCGCTGGGGCCGTTCCACTCGACGAGCAACTGCTGACGCTCCGGGGCGGTGAGGAGCGGCAGGCTCGCGAGCGTCGCGTCCGGCTTCGCGGCGATGGCCTCCAGCAGCATGCCCAGGTGGCCCACCATGCGCTGCACGGTCGAGGACTCGAAGAGGTCCGTGGCGTACGTCAGTGCTCCGACGAAACCCTGAGGCGACTCGACGAGGGTGAGCGTGAGGTCGAACTTGGAGGACCGGGTGTCCACCGGGACGGTCTGGAAGGACAGTCCGGCCAGGCGAAGCGTT
This sequence comes from Corallococcus caeni, assembly GCF_036245865.1. Classification (NCBI taxonomy): domain Bacteria; kingdom Pseudomonadati; phylum Myxococcota; class Myxococcia; order Myxococcales; family Myxococcaceae; genus Corallococcus; species Corallococcus caeni. The sequence continues at coordinate 3,594 of NZ_BTTW01000019.1, forward strand.
TCGGTGGGCGCGTTCTGCAGGGAGAACATCGCCTGGAAGAGCGCGCTGCGACTCAGGTCTCGCGAAGGCTGGAGGACCTCCACCAGCTTCTCGAAGGGGACGTGCTGGTGCTCGTAGGCCGCGAGCGTCGTGCCGCGCACCTGGGAGAGGAACTCACGGAAGGTCGCCTGCGATTGAACATGGGCACGCAGCACCAGTGTGTTGACGAAGAAGCCGATGAGGCCTTCGGTCTCCGCCTGCGTGCGGCCGGCGATGGGCGTGCCCACGCTGATGTCGTCCTGCGTGGAGTAGCGAGACAGCAGCACCTGCCAGGCCGCGAGCAGCACCATGAAGGGCGTCGCACCCTCACCCTGTGCCAGGGCCTTGAGTGACTGGGAGACCTGTGACGGGACACGCACGTCCACCGTCGCGCCTCGGCGTGACTGCACGGGCGGGCGCGGACGGTCCGTGGGCAGGTCCAGCGCGGATGGCGCACCCGCGAGTTGCTGCTTCCAATAGCCAAGCTGCGCGTCCAGGGCCTCACCCTGGAGCCAGCTTCGCTGCCACATGGCGAAGTCCGCGTACTGCACGGGCAGCGGCGCGAGCGTGGGAGCGCGGCCGGCGCTGAAGGCCTCGTAGAAGGCGGCCACTTCCCGGACGAGGACGCCCATGGACCAGCCGTCGGAGACGATGTGGTGCATCGTCACCAGCAGCAGGTGCGAGTCCTGTCCCAGCCGCACCAGTGTGCTGCGCAGCAGCGGACCCGTGGTGAGGTGGAAGGGACGCCGGGCCTCCGTGGCCGCCGCGTGCTGCGCCTCCTCCTCGCGCTGAGACTCGGGGAGGGCGCTCAGGTCGATGAGGGGCATCTCCCAGCCGGAGGGCGGCTGGATGCATTGCGACGGTTCTTCGTGCTCGGCGGAGAGCGTGGTGCGCAGCGATTCGTGGCGCTCCACCAGCGCTTCGAAGGCGTGGCGCAGGGCCTCCACGTCCACCTGCCCCGTCAGCCGCAGGGCGGTGGGGATGTTGTACGAGATGTCGCCGGGCTGGAGTTGCTCCAACAGCCAGAGGCGCTGCTGAGCGAAGGACAGCGGAATGACGCCCTCGCGCGGCGAGGGCCGCAGCGGCGGAGCGCGGAGCGCGGAGGACTGAGCGCCCGCGAGCTTCGGCGCGAGCCCTTCGACGGTAGGGGCTTCGAAGAGGGCTCGCAGCGGTAGCTCTACCTCGAACGTGGCCCGCACGCGGGAGACGAGCTGGGTGGCCAGCAGGGAGTGGCCTCCCATGGCGAAGAAGTCGTCCCGCACGCCGACTCGCTCCACGCGGAGGACTTCGGCGAAGAGGGCGGCCAGCTGCTCCTCGGTGGCGGTGCGCGGCGCGACGAAGACGGAGCCTTGGTGTGTGTGTCCGGGCTCCGGCAGGGCCTTGCGGTCCACCTTGCCGTTGGCGTTGAGGGGCATGGTGCCCAGCACCACCAGGGCCGCGGGCACCATGTACTCGGGCAGCCGCTGCTTGAGGCTTGCCTTGAGTGCTTCGGACTCCAGCACATGGCCTTCGCGCGCGGTGACGTAGCCGATGAGGCGCTTGTCCGCGCCGGTACCTCGGGCCACGACAGCTGCTTCGCTGACACCTGTGACGGAGCGCAGGGCCGCTTCGATTTCGCCCGGTTCGATGCGGAAGCCACGCACCTTCACCTGGAAGTCGACGCGGCCCAGGAAGTCGAGCGTGCCGTCCTCCCTCCAGCGCGCTTGGTCGCCGGTGCGGTATAGGCGCGCACCCGGCGCGGAAGCGAAGGGGTGGGGGACGAAGCGCTCCGCGGTCAGTTCGGGGCGGTGGAGGTAGCCCCAGGCGAGGCCCTGGCCTCCGACGTACACCTCACCGGCGACGCCCACGGGCACCAACTGCAGGTGCGCGTCGAGCACGTAGACAGTGGAGTTGGAGAGCGGCCGGCCAATGGGCACCGCGCCAGCCACCACCGAGTCGCGACCCAGGGTGTACGTCGTGGAGAAGGTGGTGTTCTCCGTGGGGCCGTAGCCGTTGAGGAAGGTGGCGCCTTCGGAGATCCGAGCGAGGTGCTCTCGAACGCGCGCGGCGGGTAGCACGTCACCACCCGCGAGCACCTGGCGAACACCCGAGAGGGCTTCACCCTGGTGCAGGGCCATCTGCTCGAAGAGGGCAGCCGTGAGCCACAGGGACGTCACGCGGTGGTGACGCAGCTGGCTGGCCAGTTCCTCCAGGGAGAGCGCGTGAGGCGGCGCGAGGACGAGCTTCGCGCCATGCAGCAGTGCGCCCCAGATTTCGAGCGTGGAGGCGTCGAAGGCAACGGGAGCGGCCTGGAGCCAGACCTCGTCGGACCCGAAGCGCATGAAGGTATTGCCGAGCACCAGGCGGGTGATGCCCCGGTGGGGCACGCAGACACCCTTGGGGCGCCCGGTGCTCCCGGAGGTGAACATGACGTAGGCCACGGCCTCGCCGTCCACGGGAACGTCGGGAGCGTGGGTGGGACCCTTGGCGATGTCATGGGCTTGTGCGTCCAGCCAGACGCGTTCGCTGGAAGCGGGCAGCAGCGACGCGAAGGGTTGATGCGTGAGCGTGACGCTGACGTCGGCGTCCTCCAGAAGGGCGGCGATACGCTCCACGGGAGCGTTGCGATCTACTGGGACGAAAGCCGCGCCCACCTTGAGGATGGCGATCAACGCCGTCACCATTTCGAAGGAGCGTTCGACCGCGAGGCCAACGCGCGCGCCGGGAACGATGCCCATGGCGCGCAGGTGGTGGGCCAGTTGGTTCGCTCGTGCGTCCAGCTGGGCATACGTCAGCGAGTCATTCCCCAGCACCAGGGCGACGGCATGCGGTGTGCGTTGGGCCTGCTGGGCGAAGTGGACGTGGACGGGAAGGTCCGTCGGACTGGCGATGGTGGTGTCGTTCCACTCCACGAGCAGTCGCTGACGCTCTTCCGCCGTCAGCAAGGGCAGCTCGGCCACGGGCTGCTCGGGCTCCGCGGCCACGGCCTCCAGCAGCGTGCGCAGGTGGTGGGCCATCCGCTCCACGGTGCTCTGGTTGAAGAGGGCGGTGCTGTACTCCAGCGAACCGACGAAGCCCTGGGGTGAGTCCTGCATCATCAGGGTGAGGTCGAACTTGGCGGAGCGCGCGTCGGAGGCGACCTGCTGGAAGGTGAGGCCGGGGACGCGCAGGTCCCCGGTGGGCGCGTTCTGCAGGACGAACATCACCTGGAAGAGCGGGCTACGGCTTGCGTCGCGCTCGGGCTGGAGGACCTCCACCAGCTTCTCGAAGGGCAGGTGCTGGTGCTCGTAGGCCGCGAGCGTCGTGCCGCGCACCTGGGCGAGCAGCTGCCGGAACGTGGCTTTCGGCTCGACGTGGGCGCGCAGGACGAGCGTGTTGACGAAGAAGCCGATGAGGCCTTCGGTCTCCGCTTGCGTGCGGCCCGCGATGGGCGTGCCCACGCTGACGTCGTCCTGGGCTGAGTAACGCGACAGCAGCACCTGGAAGGCCGCGAGCAGCACCATGAAGGGCGTGGCGCCCTCGCGCCGTGCCAGGGCCTTGAGGGCCTGGGAGACTTCGGGCGGAAGCTGGACGGAGAGGGCCGCGCCCGCATGGGATTGGACGGACGGCCGAGGATGGTCCGTCAGCAGCTCCAGCGCGGCGGGTGCTCCCGCGAGCTGCTGCTTCCAGTAGCCGAGTTGCGCTTCCAGCGTCTCGCCCTGAAGCCACTGGCGCTGCCATGCCGCGAAGTCCGCGTACTGCAGGGGCAGGGGGCTGAGGGCCGGCGCGGCGCCCTGGGTGAAGGCGGCGTAGAACGTGACGAGCTCGCGCACGAGGACGCCCATGGACCAGCCGTCGGAGACGATGTGGTGCATCGTCACCAGCAGCAGGTGCTCCTCCTCAGCGAGCCGCACGAGGGCGGTGCGCAGGAGCGGGCCCCGTTCCAGGTGGAACGGCTGGCGGGCATCCTCCACGACGTGGCGCTGGGCCTCGGCTTCGCGCTGCGCTTCCGGCAGGCCGGACGCGTCGAAGAGCGGCAGGGTCCATGCGCCGGGCGCGTGGATGTGCTGGGTGGCCTGGCCCTGGTGCTCATGGAAGGTGGTGCGCAGGGATTCGTGGCGGGCGACCAGTGCTTCGAAGGCGCGGCGCAGGGACTCCGCATCCACGCGGCCCGTCAGGCGCAGCGCCGTGGGGATGTTGTACGACGCGTCCCCCGGGGTGAGCAGATCCAGGAACCAGAGCCGCTGCTGTGCGAACGACAGCGGCAGGGTGCCTTCGTGCGAAGAGGCGCGCAGCGGCGGTGGACGATGTTCGGAGCGCTGGGCGCCGTCGAGCTTCGTCGCGAGCGCCTCCACCGTGGGCGCTTCGAAGAACACGCGGAGCGGCAACTCCACGCCGAAGGTGGAGCGCACGCGCGAGACGAGCTGGGTGGCCAGCAGGGAGTGGCCGCCCAGCGCGAAGAAGCCGTCGCGGACGCCAACGCGCTCCACTCGCAGCACTTCCGCGAAGAGGGCAGCCAGTTGTTCCTCGGTGTCATTCCGTGGAGCGACGAAGTCGGACGAGCGCGCGAGGTTTCCCGGCTCTGGCAGGGCCTTGCGGTCGACCTTGCCATTGGAGTTGAGGGGCAGGGCCTCCAGGACGAGAAGGGCAGAAGGCACCATGTACTCGGGCAGCTGCTGCCGGAGGTGTGTCTTGAGTGCCTCGGAGTCCAGCGAGTGGCCTTCGCGCGCGGTGACGTAGGCGACCAGCCGCTTGTCGGCGGTTTCGCCCTTCGCGACGACGACGGCGTCCTTGAGGCCTGGAACGCGCCGGAGAGCCGCTTCGATTTCACCCAGCTCGATGCGGAAGCCACGCACCTTCACCTGGAAGTCGATGCGGCCGAGGTACTCCAGCCGCCCATCCACGCGGTAACGGACCCGGTCCCCCGTGCGGTACATGCGGCCACCTGGAGGGCCGTACGGCTCGGGCACGAAGCGCTCCGCGGTGAGGTCCGGGCGCAGCAGGTAGCCGCGCGCCTGGCCTTCGCCCGCGAGGTACAGCTCGCCCGCGACGCCCACGGGAACCGGCTGCAACGAAGCATCCAGCACGTAGGCACGCGTCGCGGGGAGTGGCCTGCCGATAAGGGGCACTTCCTCGCGGCCAACGAGAGAGGCGGTGGAGTAGGTGGTGTCCTCGGAGGGCCCGTAGAGGTTGTAGAGCTTCTGCACCGTGGGGACGGCGTAGACCTGCCTGGCCAGCGTCTCGGGCAGGGCTTCGCCCGCGAGGTTGATGACGCGCACGGTGGGAGGAACCGCATTCAGGCGCAGCAGCTGCGCCATGGCGGAAGGCACCGTGTTGACGAGGGTGACGTGGGAAGCGGTGGGCAGTTCGGCCAGGTGAAGCGCATTGCGAGCCACCACCACCGCGCCGCCACTGCTCAACGGGGCGAAGAGCTCGAAGACGGAGAGGTCGAAGTTGAGGCTCGTCGCGGCGAGGGTGCCCTTCAACTCCTCCGGGGTGAACGTCTCCAACGCCCAATGGAGGAAGGAGACCGCGTTGCCGTGGGAGATGGCGACGCCCTTGGGGCGACCGGTGCTACCGGACGTGTAGATGAGGTAGGCGAGGTGGCCCGGATGGATGTCCACGGCAGGGGCCGTGGTGGGCTGCTTCGCCAGCTCCGCATCCGAGTCGAGGCACACCGCCGTGGCCGACGTTTCGGGCAGCGCAGAGAGCAGATGCGAGTGGGCGACGAGGGCAGGGCCCTGCGCGTCCTCCAGCAACCAGCCCAGACGCTCACTCGGGTAGCTGGGGTCCAGCGGCACGTAGGCGCCACCGGCCTTGAGGATGCCGAGCGCGCCGATGACGAGGTCCTCGGTGCGCTCGACACACAGGCCGACGCGGACTTCGGGACCGACGCCCAGGCCACGCAGACGGTGGGCGAGCTGATTGGCCTTCGCATCCAGCTCGCGGTACGTCAGCTGTCGCTCGGGCGTGATGACAGCCAGCGCATCCGGCGTGCGGCGCACCTGGGCTTCCACCATCACGGGGATGCTGGGCTCGTGCGGCGTCTGCTCCGCGGGAGGATTCCACTCGACGAGGAGCTGCTGGCGCTCGGAGTCGGTGAGCAGGGGCAGGTCGCCCAGCCGCATGTCCGGCTTCTGCGCGATGGCCTCCAGCAACACACGGAAGTGGCCTGCCATCCGCTGCACGGTCGCCGCGTCGAACAGGTCCGTCGCGTACTCCAGCGTGCCGAACAATCCCTCCTGGAGTTCTTGCAGCGCGAGCGAGAGGTCGAACTTCGCGAAGTGGGTCTCCAGGGATAGGGGCTGCAGGGAGAGGCCTGGGCGCTGGAGCGGCTCGGTGGGTGTGTTCTGCAGGGCGAACATCACCTGGAAGATCGGGCTGCGGCTGGAGTCCCGCACAGACTGGACCACCTCCACGAGCTTCTCGAAAGGCACGTGCTGGTGCTCGTACGCCGCGAGCGTCGTGCCGCGCACCTGGGCAAGCAGCTTCCAGAAGGAGTCCTCCGGCTGCACGCGCGAGCGAAGGACGAGCGTGTTGACGAAGAATCCAATGAGGCCCTCGGTCTCCGCCTGGGTGCGGCCCGCGATGGGGGAACCCACGCTGACGTCATCCTGGGCTGAGTAACGCGACAGCAGCACCTGGAAGGCCGCGAGCAGCACCATGAAGGGCGTCGCGCCTTCACGTCCTGCCAGCGCCTTGAGTGCACGGGCGACCTCCGAGGGAATGCGCACGTCGACCTTCGCGCCCCGGTGCGACTGGACGGGCGGACGCGGGCGGTCGGTGGGGAGCTCCAGCGCGGCCGGTGCCCCCGCGAGCTGCTGCTTCCAGTAGCCGAGCTGCGCGTCCAGCGTCTCTCCCTGGAGCCACTGGCGCTGCCGTTCCGCGAAGTCCGCGTACTGCATGGGCAGTGGCGCGAGCGATGGGCTCCGGCCCGTACTGAAAGCCTCGTAGAAGGCGACCAGCTCCCTGACGAGCACGCCCATGGACCAGCCGTCGGAGACGATGTGGTGCATCGTCACCAGCAGCAGGTGCTCCTGCTCACCCAGCCGCACCAGGGTCGTGCGCAGCAGCGGGCCTCGATCCAGGTGGAAGGGCTGGCTCGCTTCCGTCTCGATCCGGCGCCGGGCTTCGGCTTCGCGCTGCGCTTCAGGCAGCGAGGACAGGTCCACGAGCGGCAACGTCCATGCGTCCGGCAGGTGGATGTGCTGCGTGGCCTCTCCTTCATGCGCATGGAAGGTGGTGCGCAGGGATTCGTGCCGGGCGACGAGGGCCTCGAAGGCGCGGCGCAACGACTCCACGTCCACGCGGCCTTTCAGCCGGAGCGCCGAGGGGATGTTGTACGACGCATCCCCCGGCGTGAGCTGATCCAGGAACCAGAGGCGCCGCTGGGCGAAGGAGAGCGGAATGGCTCCTGCTCGGGACACGGGGCGAAGCGGAAGAGGGGGGACCGCCGTGGGCCTCGTGTCGGCGAGCTTCATCGCGAGGGCGTCCACGGTGGGCGCCTCGAAGAGCGTCCGCAGTGGCAGCTCCAGCCCCAGCGTGGCCCGCACGCGCGAGACGAGCTGGGTTGCCAGGAGCGAGTGGCCTCCCAACGCGAAGAAGTCATCGTGGATGCCCACGCGCTCCACCCGGAGGACTTCGGCGAAGAGGGCGGCCAGTTGCTCCTCGGTGGGGGTGCGCGGTGCGACGAAGTCGACGGCGCGCGAGGCTTCCCCTGGTTCCGGCAGGGCCTTGCGGTCGACCTTGCCGTTGGCGTTGAGGGGCAGGGCGTCGAGGACGAGGAGGGCGGAGGGCACCATGTACTCGGGCAGCCGCTGCTTGAGGCTTGCCCTGAGTGCTTCGGAGTCCAGCGCATGGCCTTCGCGCGCGGTGACGTATCCGATGAGGCGCTTGTCCGAGTCCGCGCCCCGGGCCACGACAACGGCTTCGTTGACGCCAGTGGCGGAGCGGAGGGCTGCTTCGATTTCACCCAGTTCGATGCGGAAGCCACGCACCTTCACCTGGAAGTCGACGCGGCCCAGGAAGTCGAGCGTGCCGTCCTCCCTCCAGCGGGCCTTGTCGCCCGTGCGGTAGAGGCGCGCACCCGGCGAGGAAGCGAAGGGGTGAGGAACGAAGCGCTCCGCGGTCAGGTCCGGGCGGTGGAGGTAGCCCCAGGCGAGGCCCTGGCCACCGACGTACACCTCACCCGCGACGCCCACGGGCACCGGATGCAGACGCGCGTCGAGTACGTAGGCAGTGGAGTTGGAGAGGGGCCGACCGATGGGCACCGCGCCGGCCACCACCGTGTCGCGACGCAGGGTGAACGTCGCGGAGAAGGTGGTATTCTCCGTAGGGCCATAGCCGTTGAGGAAGGTGGTGCCTTCGGGGATGCGAGCGAGGTGCTCGCGCACGCGAGCGGCGGGCAGCACGTCGCCGCCAGCGAGCACCTGGCGCACCCCCGCGAGGGCTTCGCCCTGATGCAGCGCCATCTGCTCGAAGAGGGCCGCGGTCAGCCAGAGCGACGTCACGCGGTGGTGACGAAGCTGCGCGGCCAGTTCCTCCAGTGAGAGGGACTGAGGCGGAGCGAGGACGAGCTTCGCGCCGTGCAACAGCGCGCCCCAGATTTCGAGCGTGGAGGCGTCGAAGGCAACGGGAGCCGCCTGGAGCCAGACCTCGTCAGGCCCGAAGCGCATGAAGGAGTTGCCGAGCACCAAGCGGGTGATGCCTCGGTGAGGGACGCAGACGCCCTTGGGACGGCCCGTGGAGCCCGAGGTGAACATGACGTAGGCCAGGGCTTCTCCGTCCACGCGGACATCCGGCGCATGCGTCGGCAGCGAGGCGATGACGTCCTGCTGCGCATCCAGCCAGACGCGGGTGCCAGAGGAGGGCAGCAGCGAGGCGAAGGACTGGTGAGTCAGCGTCACGCTGACGTCGGCATCCTCCAGGAGCGCCGCGATGCGCTCCACGGGAGCATTGCGGTCCACAGGGACGAAGGCCGCGCCCACCTTGAGGATGGCGAGCAGCGCCGTCACCATTTCGAAGGAGCGTTCGACCGCGAGCCCAACGCGCGCGCCGGGAACGATGCCCAGCGAACCCAGGTGATGGGCCAACTGGTTCGCGCGTGTGTCCAGCTGGGCGTACGTCAATGACTGCTCTCCCAGCACCAGGGCGACCGCGTCAGGTGTGCGCTGTGCCTGCTGGGCGAAGTGCACGTGGACGGGGATGTCCGTCGGGCTGACGGCGGCTGTGTCATTCCACTCCACGAGGATGCGCTGACGCTCGTCGCTTGAGAGGAGGGAGAGCTCCGCCACGGGCTGCTCGGGCTTCGCGGCCACGGCCTCCAGCAGCGTGCGCAGCTGGTGGCCCATCCGCTCCACGGTGCCGCGCTCGAAGAGGGCGGTGCTGTACTCCAGCCAGCCGGTGAACCCGTGCGGTGAATCCTGCAGCGTCAACGTGAGGTCGAACTTGGCGGAGTGCCCTTCAGCGACGACCTGCCGGAAGGTGAGGCCCGGGACGCGCAGCGCCTCACCCGGTGCGTTCTGGAGGACGAACATCACCTGGAACAGCGGGCTGCGGCTCGCGTCCCGCACGGGCTGGAGGGCTTCCACCAGCCTTTCGAAAGGCACGTGCTGGTGCTCGTACGCCGCGAGCGTCGTGCCGCGCACCTGCGCGAGCAGCTTCCGGAAGGAGTCCTCCGGCTTCACGCACGAGCGGAGGACGAGCGTGTTGACGAAGAAGCCGATGAGGCCTTCGGCTTCCGCCTGGGTCCGGCCCGCGATGGGCGAGCCCACACTGACGTCGTCCTGCGCCGAGTAGCGCGACAGCAGCACCTGCCAGGCCGCCAGCAGCACCATGAAGGGCGTGGCGCCTTCGCGCTGGGCCAGGGCCTTGAGCGCGTCGGACGTCGCCTGGGGAATCTCCACGGAGAGGGTGGCACCCGCGTGGGACTGGACGGCCGGACGCGGATGGTCCGTGGGCAGTTCCAGCGTGGCCGGCGCCCCCGACAGTTGCTGCTTCCAGTAGCCGAGCTGCGCCTCCAGGGTCTCTCCCTGGAGCCAGTTGCGCTGCCACGTCGCGAAGTCCGTGTACTGCACGGGCAGCGGGGCGAGCGCGGGCGTCTGGCCGACCCTGAAGGCCCCGTAGAAGGCCACCAGCTCGCGCACGAGGACGCCCATGGACCAGCCATCGGAGACGATGTGGTGCATCGTCACCAGCAGCAGGTGTTCCTCGGCTGCCAGCCGCACGAGCGCGGTACGCAGCAGAGGGCCGTGCCGCAGATCGAACGGCTGGCGTGCATCCGCTTCGACCTCCCGCTGTGCTTCGGCTTCGCGCTGAGCTTCCGGCAGTGAAGACAGGTCAATGAGCGGCAACGTCCACGTGTCAGGCGTGTGGATGTGCTGGGTGGCCTGACCCTGGTGCTCGTGGAAGGTGGTGCGCAGGGAGTCGTGGCGGGCGACCAGCGCTTCGAAGGCGCGGCGCAGCGACTCCACGTCCACCTGTCCCGTCAGCCGGAGCGCCGTGGGCAGGTTGTAGGACGCGTCCCCCGGCGTGAGCTGGTCGAGGAACCAGAGGCGCTGCTGGGCGAAGGACAGGGGCTGAGGGCCTTCCACCTGGATCCGGGTGAGCGGAGGGAGGCGGAGGACCGGTGTCTGGGATTGGAGGCGCTCGGCGAGGGCGGCGACCGTGGGCGCTTCAAAGAGGGCCCGGAGCGGCAGCTCCACCCGGAAGGCGGCACGCACGCGCGAGACGAGCTGGGTCGCCAGCAGGGAATGGCCACCCAAGGCGAAGAAGTCGTCGTGAATGCCGACGCGCTCCACGCGCAACACCTGCGTGAAGAGGGCGGCGAGCTGCTCCTCCGCGGGGGTGCGCGGCGCGACGTAGCTGGAGGCGAGCGCATTGCTCTGAGGCGCTGGCAGGGCCTTGCGGTCCACCTTGCCGTTGGTGTTGAGCGGCAGGGTTTCCAGCACGAGGAATGCGGAGGGACGCATGTGCTCGGGCAGGAACTGCTTGAGCCAGTCCTTGAGGGCCTCGGGAGTGGGCGCGGAGTCCGTTCCTTCCGGGGGCACCACGTAGGCGACGAGCCGCTTGTCCCCGGGCACATCCTCGCGAGCCAGCACCACGGCGGCGTGCACCTGGGGGTGCTTGAGGAGGGCCGCTTCGATTTCACCCAGCTCGATGCGGAAGCCACGCACCTTCACCTGGAAGTCAGCGCGGCCCAGGTAGTCGAGCATCCCGTCCGCGCGCCAGCGCACCACGTCGCCGGTGCGGTAGAGGCGGGCACCCGGGGTGGAGGAGAAGCCATCCGGGATGAAGCGGTCGGCAGTCAGCTCCGGACGGTTGAGGTAGCCGCGAGCGACGCCCTCTCCGCCGATGAAGAGCTCCCCCGCGACGCCGACGGGCACGGGGCGCAGCGTGCGGTCCAGCACGTAGACTCGCACGTTGGGCAGGGGCCTGCCGATGGTAGGCGTGGGCGAGGCGTCGAAGGCGCAGGCGGTGGCGTCGACGGTGCACTCGGTGGGGCCGTAGACGTTGAAGACGCGGGGGCGAGGGACTTGGGTGAGGTGACGCCAGGTGGTCGGGTCCACGGCCTCTCCGCCCACGAGGACGCGGCGGGGGATGGACCGGCTCTCCAGCAGGCCTTCATCCACCAGCAGGCGCAGGTGCGCGGGCGAGCAGTCCAGGACGTCCAGCGCGTCCTGGCCGATGCGGTGGACGAGCTCCCGCCCGTCGGCGCGGGCCTCGTCGGGGACGATGCAGAGGGTGTGGCCGTCGAGGACCTGGATGAGCTGCTGGACGGAAGCGTCGAAGGAGAGCGGCGCGTTGACGCTGACGCGCTCCGCCGGCTGTGCGTCCGCGTGGACGGTGGCGGCGAGGGCGACGCGCAGGTTCAGCACGGAGCGGTGCTGAATCATCACGCCCTTGGGACGGCCGGTGCTGCCGGAGGTGTAGATGATGTACGCCAGGTGCTCCGGCGTGACGTCCGTCGCGGGCACGTCCTGGGACTCAAGAGCGAGGTCCGCGGCGTCGGAGTCCAGGCAGATGTCGTGTGCGGCGTGCGGCGGCAGCGAATCGCGCAGGCGCTGCTGGGTAAGCACCACCGGGGCGCCAGTGTCGGTGAGGACGTGGGCGAGCCACTCACGGGGGTAGCTGGGGTCGATGGGGACGTAGGCGCCACCGGCCTTGAGGGTGCCGAGGATGCCGACGAGAGCCTCGACGGAGCGTTTCACGCAGAGCACCACGCGCACGTCGGGGCCGACGCCCAGCTTCACCAGCCGGTGGGCGAGCTGATTGGCGCGCGTGTCCAGCTCACGGAAGGTGAGCTGCTCATCGCGGCAGAGGACGGCCAGGGCTTCGGGCGTGCGAAGGGCCTGGGCCGCGAAGGCGTCATGGAGGCAGAGGTCGCGGGGGAGCTCCGCGCTGGGCCCGTGCCATTCGACGAGCAACTGCTGGCGCTCCGGGGCGGTGAGGAGCGGCAGGCTCGCGAGCGTCGCGTCTGGCTTCGCGGCGATGGCCTCCAGCAGCACGCCCAGGTGGCCCACCATGCGCTGCACGGTCGAAGCGTCGAAGAGGTCGCTGCTGTACTCCAGGACGCCGATGAAGCCCTGGGGGGAGTCCTGCAGCGTCAGCGTCAGGTCGAACTTCGCGGAGTTCGATTCGAGCGGGAGCTGCTCGAAGGACAAGCCCGGCACACGCAGGGCTTCGATGGGCGTGTTCTGCAGGGCGAACATCGCCTGGAAGAGCGCGCTGCGGCTCAGGTCGCGAACGGGCTGGAGGACTTCCACCAACTTCTCGAAGGGGACGTGCTGATACTCGTAGGCCGCGAGCGTGGTGGCCTTCACCTGGGAGAGCAGCTGGCGGAACGAGTCCTGCGGCTGGAGATGGGCACGCAACACCAGCGTGTTGACGAAGAAGCCGATGAGGCCTTCGGTCTCCGCCTGGGTGCGGCCGGCGATGGGCGTGCCCACGCTGATGTCGTCCTGCGTGGAGTAGCGAGACAGCAGCACCTGCCAGGCCGCGAGCAGCAGCATGAAGGGCGTCGCGCCTTCGCGCTGGGCCAAAGCCTTGAGCGCCTGCGAGACCTCCGGAGGGAGGCGCACGTCCACCGTGGCGCCCCGGTGCGACTGCACGGGCGGACGCGGACGGTCCGTGGGCAGCTCCAGCGCCGCAGGGGCTCCGGACAACTGCTGCTTCCAGTAGCCGAGCTGCGCCTCCAGCACCTCACCCTGCAGCCACTGACGCTGCCATGCCGCGAAGTCCGAGTACTGCACCGACAAGGGGCTGAGGGCCGAGGTGTTGTTCGTGGTGAACGCCGCATACATCGCGGTGAGTTCCCGGACGAGGACGCCCATGGACCAGCCGTCGGAGACGATGTGGTGCATCGTCACCAGGAGCAGGTGCTCCGCGTCACCCAGGCGCACGAGGGACGTGCGCAGGAGCGGACCGGCTTCCAAATCGAAGGGCCGGCGTGCTTCGAGGTTCGCGAGGCGCCGCGCCTCTTCGTCCCGCTGCGCTTCAGGCAGAGAGGACACGTCGAGCACAGGCAGCGTCCACGCCGAGGGCGAGTGGATGCGCTGAGCGGGCTGGCCCTGGTGCTGGACGAGGGTGGTGCGCAGCGTCTCATGCCGGGCGACGAGGGCCTCGAAGGCGCGGCGCAGGGCTTCGACGTCCACCTGGCCCTTCAGCCGAAGGGCCGCGGGGATGTTGTACGCGGCGCTGCCGGGCTGGAGTTGGTCCAGGAGCCACAACCGCTGCTGGGCGAAGGAGAGAGGAGGGGGGCCTTCGTGGGTGGCACGGGTGAGAGGCGGCAGACGGGGGCCGGAGGTGGCGGTGCGCAGACGCTCGGCGAGGGCGGCGACGGTGGGGGCCTCGAAGAGGGCGCGCAGGGGCACTTCCGCGCCGAAGGCGGCGCGGACGCGGGAGACGAGCTGGGTGGCCAGCAGCGAGTGGCCGCCGAGGGAGAAGAAGTCGGAGTGGATGCCCACGCGCTCCACGCGCAGGACGTGGGCGAAGACTTCGGCGAGCTTCTCTTCGGTGGCGTTACGAGGGGCAACGAAGTCCGCGAGGGGCGAGGCGTCGGGGACAGGCAGGGCCTTCCTGTCCACCTTGCCGTTGGCGTTGAGGGGGAGTGCCTCCAGGACGAGGAAGGCGGAGGGCACCATGTATTCGGGCAGCCGCTCCTTGAGGAAGGTGCGCACCGCGCTGGTGTCCAAGGCCTTGCCGGACACCGCGACGAGGTACGCCACCAGACGCTTGTCACCGGGCACGTCCTCGCGGGCGAGGACGACGGCTTCATGCACGGAGGCATGGGCGAGGAGGGAGGCTTCGATTTCGCCCAGCTCGATGCGGAAGCCGCGCACCTTCACCTGGAAGTCGAGGCGCTGCAGGTAGTCGAGCTGGCCGTCGGCCCGCCAGCGCACGACGTCGCCAGTACGGTAGAGGCGAGCGCCCGGGGAGGAGGAGAAGGGGTGGGGGATGAAGCGCTCGGCACTCAGGGCAGGCTGGCCGAGGTAGCCCCAGGCGAGGCCCTCGCTGGCGAGGAAGAGCTCCCCGGGGACGCCGATGGGCACCGGCTGCAGGTGGGCGTCGAGGACGTAGGTGCGGGTGTTGGCGATGGGACGGCCAATGGGAGGCCGCGTGCCGTCGTCGCGCGCGGAAGGCGGGACGGGGGTGAAGGTGGCGACGACGGTGCTCTCGGTGGGGCCGTAGTGGTTGAAGAGGGTGGCGGGCAGCGAGGGGGGCGGACCGTGGTGCAGGGCGTCTCCGCCCGTCAGCAGGGCCCGGAGGGCCATGGGGCGAGGCCACTCCTCACGCAGGACGGCCTCGGCCAGGGGCGTCGGCATGAAGCAGGTGGTGATGGCTTCGCGGGCCATCCACTGCAGCAGTTGGGAGGGCTCCGCGCGCACGGCGTCCGGAGGGACGACGAGGCTGGCGCCGGAGGCCAGCGAAGGCCACACCTCCCAGGTGGAGGCGTCGAAGGCGACGCCTGCGGTGAGGGCGGTGGAGTCGTCAGGCGTCAGCGAATAGGTGCGCTGGTGCCAGGAGACGAGGTTCATCAATGCGCGGTGGTGGACGGCGACGCCTTTGGGCTTGCCGGTGCTACCGGAGGTGTAGATGACGTAGGCCAAATCCTCGGGCCCCACCGCAGCCACCGGCAACGGCTGACGAATCGCACTCGTCTCCATTTCCAGCGAGAGGACGCGCGCGGAGAGCGAAGGCAAAGAGGAACGCAGGTGGTGCTGGGTGAGGAGGACGGAGGCAGCGGAGTCCTCCAGCATGAAAGCCAGACGCTCCGGTGGGACGCCGGGAGAGACGGGGACGTAGGCGGCGCCGACTTTGAGGACGGCCAGGAGGCCCGCCACCAACTCCGGAGAGCGCTCGGCGAGGACGGCGACGCGGTCGCCACGGGAGACACCGGCCGCGTGCAACTGGACGGCAAGGCCGTGGGCCCAGGCGTCGAGGCCCGCGTAGGTGAGGCTGCGCTCGCCCATGCGCACGGCGATGGCGTCCGGTGCACTGCGGGCCTGCTGGGCGACGACGTGGTGGATGCAGGTGTCGCGAGGGAAGGCGACGTCCGTCTCATTCCACTCGACGAGAAGCTGCTGCCGCTCGGAGGCGGTGAGCATCTCCAAGGAGGAGACGGGGGCGTCGGGCCGAGCGGCGAGGGAGGAGAGGAGGACAGCGAAGTGGCCCATCAGACGCTGGACGGAGGAAGCGTCGAAGAGGTCGGTGCTGTACTCGAGGAAGCCGGTGAGGCCGTGGGGCACCTCGAAGAGGGTGAGGGCCAAATCGAAGCGGGAGGAGTTGCCCTCCAGGGGAATGGGCTGGAAGGCCATGCCCGGGACGCGGAGTGCCTCGGCGGGGGCATTCTGCAGGACGAGCATCACCTGGAAGAGAGGGCTGCGGCTCAAGTCACGCGAGGGCTGGAGGACTTCCACCAGCTTCTCGAAGGGGACGTGCTGGTGCTCATAGGCCGCGAGGGTGGAGGCCTTCACCTGGGAGAGCAGCTGGCGGAACGTCTCCTCGGGGCGCACGTGTGCGCGCAGGACGAGGGTGTTGACGAAGAAGCCGATGAGGCCCTCGGCCTCGGAGTGGGTGCGGCCGGCGATGGGGGAGCCGACGCTGATGTCGTCCTGGCCGGAGTAGCGGGACAGCAGCAACTGGAAGGCGGAGAGCAGCAGCATGAAGGGCGTGGCGCCCTCCCGCTGGGCCAGGCCCCGCAGCGAGTCCGTCAGCTGCGAAGGGAAGTGCACGGGCACCGTGGCGCCGCGCCGGGACTGGACGGGCGGACGGGGACGGTCCGTGGGCAACTCCAGGGCGGAAGGTGCACCGGCCAACTGCCGCTTCCAGTAGCCGAGCTGCGCGTCCAGTGTCTCGCCCTGCAGCCACTGGCGCTGCCAGAGGGCGAAGTCCGCGTACTGCACCGGCAGTGGCGGCAGCGTGGGGGCTCGGCCTCCACTGAAGGCTTCGTAGAGGCTCGCCAACTCGCGGATGAGGACGCCCATGGACCAGCCGTCGGAGACGATGTGGTGCATCGTCACGAGGAGGACGTGGGAGTCCGCTGAAAGCTTGAGGAGGGCGGTGCGCAGCAGAGGCCCTTGGACGAGGTGGAACGGCTGCCGGGCTTCCCGGGTGGCCAGCCGCACCGTCTCCGCTTCGCGCGCGGACTCTTCCAACCCAGACAAGTCCTCCACGGGAAGGGACCAGGAGGCTGGAGCATGAATGCGCTGGAAGGGCTGGCCCTCGTGCTCGAAGAAGGTGGTGCGCAGGGCTTCGTGGCGCGCGACGAGCGCCTCGAAGGCGCGGCGCAGGGCTTCGACGTCCAGGTGCCCCAGCAGGCGCAGGGTGACAGGCAAGTTGTAGGACGCATCGTCCGGAGCCAGTTGGTCGAGGAACCAGAGGCGCTGCTGGGCGAAGGAAAGCGGCTGGGGGCCTTCGGTGCGCGTGCGGGTGAGGGGCGGCAGGCGCGTGCCCGTCGACGTGCGCTGCAACCTCTCCGCAAGGGCCGCGATGGTGGGGGCCTCGAAGAGGGCGCGGAGGGGCAGTTCCACATCGAGCGCGGCGCGCACGCGGGCCACCAACTGCGTGGCGAGCAGAGAGTGGCCGCCCAACTCGAAGAAGTTGTCCGTGCGGCCCACTGTGGGGACGCGCAGCACTTCGCTCCAGAGCGCCGCGAGCTTCTCCTCCAGCGGCGTCACCGGCGCTTCGTAGGCATGCGAGGCCCTCAGCAGGCCCGCGTCCGGGGCAGGGAGGGCCTTGCGGTCCACCTTGCCATTGGACGTCAGTGGCAGTGCCTCCATGGAGACGAAGGCGGCGGGCACCATGTACTCAGGCAGGTGCTGCTTGAGGTGGGCGCGGAGGGCGGTGACGTCGAGCGCTTCACCCACGACGTAGGCCACCAGCCGCTTGTCGCCCGGAGCATCCTCGCGGGCGAGCACAACGGCGTCCTTCACGGCCGGAGCGGCACGCAGGGCGTTCTCGACTTCGCCCAGTTCGATGCGGAAGCCGCGCACCTTCACCTGGGCGTCGATGCGTCCCACGAAATCCAACTGGCCGTCCGCGCGCCAGCGCACGACGTCGCCCGTGCGATAGAGGCGAGCGCCCGGAGTGGAGGAGAAGGCATCCGGGATGAAGCGCTCGGCGGTGAGGTTCGGGCGCCCTGCGTACCCACGCGCGACGCCCACGCCACCGATGTGCAGTTCACCGCGCACGCCCACCGGCACCGGCTGCCCCTGCGGGTCGAGCACGTAGACGCAAACGTTCGCCAGCGGCTTGCCGATGGAGGGCACGTTCCCATCCGCGACCACCTCGCCGAACGTGGCGATGACGGTGGCTTCCGTGGGGCCGTACGTATTGAGCAGACGCCGCCCCGGAGCCCAGCGCGCGACGACGTCCGCGGGTAGGGCCTCACCACCGGAGATGACAGTGCGCACCTCCGGTAATCCCTCGGAGGACGTGGCCGCGAGTGCAGCGGGCGTGAGGCTGACGACGGAGAGGTGTTGCTCCCGCAGCAGCACCGGCAAGGGGGCGCCCGGCATCAACTTCTCCAGCGGCGCGAGCACCAGCGTGGCGCCGTTGCAGAGCGTGGTGAAGACCTCCTCCACCGACAGGTCGAAGCTGAGGCTCGCGAACTGCAGCACGCGACTGCCGGGCCCGATGCCGTAGGCCACTGCCTCATGCGTGACGAGGTTGGCGACGCTGCGGTGCTCCACCGCCGTACCCTTCGGCGTGCCCGTGCTGCCCGACGTGTAGAGCAGGTACGCCATGTTCGCGGGCGTCACTCCCGCCATGGGCGCTTCCGTGGACTCCTCGGCGAGAGCTCCGCGCGAGGTGTCCAGGCAGAGCGCTCGGCCACGCAGCCCCTCCGGGAAGCGGTCCACCAGCCCCTGCTGGGTGACGAGCACCTGCGCGGCGCTGTCCTCCAGCATGAAGGCCAGACGCTCACGGGGCAGCAGCGGATCCACCGGCACCCAGGCACCGCCGGCCTTCAGGATGCCCAGCAGGCCGATGACGATATCGAGCGAGCGTTCGACGCTGAGTGCGACGCGGACCTCGGGTCCCACGCCACGACGGCGAAGGGCATGGGCGAGCTGATTGGCGCGCGCGTCCAGCTGCGCGTACGTCAACTCCGTCCCCTCGAACACCGCGGCCAGCGCGTCGGGCGCATTGCGCACCTGCGCCTCGAAGAGCGAGTGCACGCACGCTTCCGGGAAGGGCGCTCGCGTGGCGTTCCACGCCACCAGGATTTCGTGCCGTTCAGCCGTGGTCAGCAGCGGCAATCGGGCAACGGACTCATTCGGCTTCACGACGGCTTCCTGCAGGAGCACGCGCAGGTGCTCGGCCATGCGGGCGGCGGTGGCCGAGGTGAAGAGGTCGGTGGTGTATTCGAGGTAGCCCTTGAGGCCCGCGTCCGACTCCAGCACCTGAAGCGTCAAGTCGAACTTGGCGGAGAAGGTGTCGAGCTCCATCGCCTCCAGCTTCACGCCCTCG
>NZ_BTTW01000020.1 GCF_036245865.1 Corallococcus caeni
CCTGGGCGTTGACGAAGAGGCCGATGAGGCCTTCCACCTCTCCACGCGTGCGGCCCGCCATGGGAGAGCCGACGGTGACGTCCTCCTGGCCGGAGTAGCGGGCCATCAGCAGCTGCCAGCCCGTCAGCAGGGCCATGTAGAGGGAGGCGCCATCCTGCTGCGCCAGGGCCTTGAGTGCGTCCGTCAACTCGCGGGGCAGCAGCACGTCATGCCGAGCCCCCCGGCCGTCGCGAATGGCGGGACGCGGGAAGTCGGTGGGCAACTCCAGCGCGGAGGGCACCCCGGCCAGCTGCTGCTTCCAGTAGTCGAGTTGCTTCTCCAGCCGCGGGCCCTGCAGCCAGTCGCGCTGCCAGACGCCGAAGTCCGCGTACTGCACGCCCAGGGGCGGCAGCGGCGCAGGCTGGCCTCGCGCGAAGGCGCCGTAGAGCAGCGCCACCTCGCGCACCAGCAGCGTCATGGACCAGCCGTCGGAGACGATGTGGTGCACCACCACGACGAGCAGGTGCTCTCCCGGCGCCGACGTCAGCAGCAGGGCGCGCAACAGCGGACCCTTCGCGAGATGGAAGGGCTGGGCCGCGGCTTCACGCGCCAGCCGCCACGCCTCCTCCGGCGATGAGCCCGTGAGCTCCCTGCGCTCCAGGGTGAGCACGGGCTCCGGCGACACCACCTGCACGGGCCCGGAGGCGTCCTCGCGGAAGGTGGTGCGGAGCACTTCGTGACGGCGCACCACTTCGCGCAGCGCGCGCTCCAGCACGTCCACGTCCAGCGCGCCCTCCACGCGCACCGCCATGGGCACGTTGTAGAGAGGGCTGCCGGGCTGTAGCTGATCAATGAACCACAGGCGCTGCTGGGCGAAGGACAGCGGCAACGGGCGCGAGCGGTCCTGCACCGGGATGAGGCCCTGCACGGAGTTGCCCGCGGTGGCCTTCTGCGCGGCCATCTTCTTGAGCAACTCGGCGCGCTTCTCCGGTGAGAGGTTGGCGATCCGCTTCGACAGCTCGTTGCTCATCTCGTGTACTCCGCGCTCGGGGACGCCAACGCGAGCGACACCCGGGGCGGTGGCGCTCGCGTGAGCTCAAATCTGCTGCTGATGCTGGGGTGCCGTTGCGCGCCGCGCTCCTGGGTGAAGCGCGGCGTTGGGCGATTCGCGGTGGTTACAATATTCCGCGACGACGTGACGTGTCATGAGGGCGACCCTGCACCCCGGGGATTCAATAAATCCTCGTGTTTACAGGCCTCATCCTACGAGGAGGCTCCGACGTTGGAGCCCCGCCCGACCCAGGAACAACGCCAAGGGCTCGGAGGCTTCCAGGGATCTGGGGCCCTCAACGAATCCGGGAGGCGGATCCCCGCGCCTGACGGATCAGGCGCGGGGGAGCGGGAGCTCAACTTCCCGTGGGTGCTTGGGACTCGCGGCCCGACGTATGTGCGAGGAGTACACGCAGTCGCTCCACGATGAACCCGAGGTGTGGATCCTGTAGCAGCTCATGGTGGCTGCCGGTGACGGTGTGCACCTCCAGACCGCCACGCACCAGGGGCTCCCATCCTCGGTGACGCGGGAGCCCGGTGGGGGCCTCGCTGGCGCTCAGCAGCAGGGCAGCGCCGTCGAACGGCCGGGGCACGTACTTCTCCTGCGCGAAGAGGTTGGCCTGGAAGACCCGGAAGAGGGCGCGCAGCTGGGCGGGACCGGAGTGCTCGTCGAGGATGTGCGCCCGGAGCCCTTCCCGCAGCAGATGATCCAGCATCGCGTCGTCGTCGCCCTGTGCCAGCGCTTCGGCGGAGAGAGAGAGCTCCTGGCCAAAGGCGGTGGCGGTGGTCTGGGCGAAGGCGATCCTCACTCGGGCCTCGGAGGAGAAGTGCGCGTCCGCTCCGGAAGGCTGCGTGAGGCCGGGCACATGGGCGTCGATGAGCGCGAGCAGGTCCACCGTTTCGCCGGAGTCGCGCAGCCTGCGGGCCATCTCGTAGGCGATGACGCCACCGAGGGACCAGCCTCCCAACTGGTAGGGGCCCCGCGGCTGCACGGAGCGGATCGCTTCGACGTAGAGGTCCGCCATCTCCTCGATGGATTCGGCGACGGGGCGTCCGTCGAGGCCGCGCGACTGGAGGCCGTAGACGGGCAGCGAGGGCCCCAACCTGCGCGCCAGCTCCGAGTAGGCGAGGACGTTGCCGCCGCCGGGATGGACGAGGAAGAGGGGTCGCTGGCCGGGCTCTCCATGCTCCAGCGGCACGAGGGGCGTCCAGACCTGGGCGTCGTCGCGGAGCACCCGCGCGAGTTGTTCGACGGTGGGCTGCTGGAAGAGGACGGAGAGCGGAAGGCTGAGGCCGAGGCGCTCGCGGATGGAGGCGAGCATGCGCACGGCGAGCAGGGAGTGTCCGCCGAGTTCGAAGAAGCTGGAGCGAACGCCGACGGAGCGGACTCCGAGCACGTCCTCCCAGATGCGGGCGAGCTGCATCTCAAGTGCGTCGCGGGGAGCGACGAAGTCCCTGGCCTCGACGGCGTGGGCGTCGGGTTCAGGCAGGGCCTTGCGGTCCACCTTGCCGTTGGAGTTGAGGGGCAGGGCCTCCAGGACGAGAAGGGCAGAAGGCACTATGTACTCGGGCAGCTGCTGCCGGAGGTGGGCCTTGAGTGACTCGGAGTCCAGCGAGTGGCCTTCGCGCGCGGTGACGTAGGCGACCAGCCGCTTGTCGGCGGCTTCGCCCTTCGCGACGACGACGGCGTCCTTGAGGCCTGGAACGCGCCGGAGAGCCGCTTCGATTTCACCCAGCTCGATGCGGAAGCCACGCACCTTCACCTGGAAGTCGATGCGGCCGAGGTACTCCAGCCGCCCATCCACGCGGTAACGGACGCGGTCTCCCGTGCGGTACATGCGGCCACCTGGAGGACCGTACGGCTCGGGCACGAAGCGCTCCGCGGTGAGCTCCGGCCGCAGCAGGTAGCCGCGCGCCTGGCCTTCACCCGCGAGGTACAGCTCGCCCGCGACGCCCACGGGAACCGGCTGCAACGAAGCGTCCAGCACGTAGGCGCGCGTCGCGGGCAGAGGACGTCCAATGAGGGGCACCTCGTCACGGCCGACGAGAGAGGCCGTGGAGTAGGTGGTGTCCTCGGAAGGTCCGTACAGGTTGTAGAGCTTCTGCACCGTGGGGACGGCGTAGACCTGCTTCGCCAGTGTCTCGGGCAGGGCCTCACCCGCGAGGTTGATGACGCGCACTCCTGGAGGCACGGCGCCCAAGCGCAGCAGCTGCGCCATGGCGGAAGGCACCGTGTTGACGAGGGTGACGTGGGAAGCGGTGGGCAGCTCCGCCAGATGCAGCGCATTGCGTGCCACCACGACCGCACCACCACTGCTCAACGGGGCGAAGAGTTCGAAGACAGAGAGGTCGAAATTGAGGCTCGTCGCGGCGAGCGTGCCCTTCAGCTCCTCCGGGGTGAACGTCTCCAAAGCCCAATGGAGGAAGGAGACGGCGTTGCCGTGGGAGATGGCGACGCCCTTGGGACGGCCGGTGCTGCCGGACGTGTAGATGAGGTAGGCGAGGTGGCCCGGATGGATGTCCACCTCGGGCGCCGTGGTGGGCTGCTTCGCCAGCTCCGCATCCGAGTCGATGCACACCGCCGTGGCCGATGTTTCGGGCAGTGCAGACAGAAGATGTGAGTGGGCGACGAGGGCGGGGCCCTGGGCGTCTTCCAGCAACCAGCCCAAGCGCTCACGCGGGTAGCTGGGGTCCAGTGGCACATACGCGCCACCGGCCTTGAGGATGCCGAGGGCTCCGATGACGAGGTCCTCGGTGCGCTCGACGCAAAGGCCGACGCGGACTTCGGGGCCGACGC
The DNA here is from genome assembly GCF_036245865.1 of Corallococcus caeni. NCBI lineage: Bacteria > Pseudomonadati > Myxococcota > Myxococcia > Myxococcales > Myxococcaceae > Corallococcus > Corallococcus caeni. The sequence goes on from NZ_BTTW01000020.1 coordinate 3,827, forward strand.
CCAGGCCACGCAGACGGTGGGCGAGCTGGTTCGCCTTCGCGTCCACCTCGCGGTACGTCAGCTGCCGCTCGGGCGTGATGACAGCCAGTGCATCCGGTGTGCGGCGCACCTGGGCTTCCACCATCGCGGGAATGCTGGGCTCACGCTGGCTTTCAGTGACAGCCGGGTTCCACTCGACGAGGAGTTGCTGGCGCTCGGCGTCGGTGAGCAGGGGCAGATCGCTCAGCCGCGTGTCCGGCTTGTTCGCAATGGCCTCCAGCAACACACCGAAGTGGCCGGCCATGCGCTGCACGGTCGCCGCGTCGAACAGGTCCGTCGCGTACTCCAACGAACCGACCAGTCCCGTTTGAACCTCCTGCAGGGCCAGCGAGAGGTCGAACTTGGCGAAGTGGGCTTGCAGCGGCAGGCCCTGGAATGACAGGCCGGGCAGACGCAGCGCCTCGGTGGGCGTGTTCTGCAGGACGAACATGGCCTGGAAGAGAGGACTGCGGCTCAGGTCCCGCGTGGGCTGCACGGCTTCGACGAGCTTCTCGAAGGGCAGGTGCTGGTGGTCGTAGGCCGCGAACGTCGTGCCGCGCACCTGGGCGAGCAGCTCACGGAATGTCGCGCGCGGGTTCAGCTGGGCGCGCAGGACGAGCGTGTTGACGAAGAAGCCGATGAGGCCCTCGGTCTCCGCCTGGGTGCGGCCCGCGATGGGCGAACCCACGCTGACGTCGTCTTGCGCGGAGTAGCGTGAGAGCAGCACCTGGAACGCCGCGAGCAGCACCATGAAGGGCGTCGCGCCCTCGCGTCCAGCCAACGCCTTGAGCGCGTGAGAGACCTCCGAGGGAATGCGCACCTCCACCGTCGCGCCCCGGTGCGACTGCACGGGCGGGCGTGGATGGTCCGTGGGCAGCTCCAGCGCGGCGGGTGCTCCGGAGAGCTGCTGCTTCCAATATTCGATCTGCGCGTCCAGCGCCTCACCCTGGAGCCAGTTCCGCTGCCAGGCCGCGAAGTCCGCGTACTGCACGGGCAGCGGCGTGAGACCGGGCTCCTTGCCGTCATGGAAGGCGGCGTACAGCGAGATGAGTTCGCGGACGAGGACGCCCATGGACCAGCCGTCGGAGACGATGTGATGCATCGTTACCAGCAGCAGGTGTGAGTCCTCACGCAGTCGCACCAGTGCACTGCGCAGCAGGGGGCCCGTGGCGAGTCGGAAGGGGCGCCGGGCTTCCTCGTTGGCCAGCTTCCGGGCCTCGGTCTCGCGCTGATCCTCGGGCAGGGAGGAGAGGTCCGTGAGCGGCAGCGTCCATCCCGCCGGAGCATGGACCCGCTGTGTGGGCTGACCCTGATGTTCGTGGAAGGTGGTGCGCAAGGCTTCGTGACGGGCGACGAGCGCCTCGAAGGCGCGACGCAGGGCCTCCACGTCCACGCGCCCGGAGAGCTGGAGCGCCGCCGGGAGGTTGTAGGACGCGTCCTCCGGCTGGAGCTGATCCAGGAGCCAGAGCCGCTGCTGCGCGAAGGACAGCTGCAGTGGGCCCTCGTGCGTGGCACGGGTGAGCTTCGGCGCATGCGTGCTCGTGCTCCCTTGCAGGCGTCCCGCCAGGGCTTCCACGGTGGAGGACTCGAAGAGGGCACGCAGCGGCAGCTCCACCCCAAGTTCCGCGCGCACGCGCGAAACCACCTGGGTGGCCAGCAGGGAGTGACCACCCAGTTCGAAGAAGGAGTCCTTCACGCCTACCTGCGGCAGACGGAGGACCTCCGCCCAGATGGATGCCAGCTTCGCCTCCGTCTCCGTGCGAGGTGCCTCGTAGGTGCTGCCTGACTGTGGCGCCTCCGGCTCCGGCAGGGCCTTGCGGTCCACCTTGCCGTTGGAGTTGAGAGGCAGGGCGTCCATCACCACGAAGGTGGAGGGCACCATGTACTCAGGGAGCCCCTGACGCAGCTGCGCCTTGAGGGCTTCCGCCTCCAGCGAGGCATCCGCCTTGGGTGCGACGTAGGCGACCAGCCGCTTATCTGCGGCTTCGCCCCTGGCGACGACGACAGCGTCCTTGAGTCCCGGAGCGCGGCGAAGCGCCGCTTCGATTTCACCCAGCTCGATGCGGAAGCCACGCACCTTCACCTGGAAGTCGATGCGGCCGAGGTACTCCAGGCGCCCGTCCACGCGATAACGGACGCGGTCCCCCGTGCGGTACATGCGGCCACCTGGAGGGCCGTACGGCTCGGGCACGAAGCGCTCCGCGGTGAGCTCCGGCCGCAGCAGGTAGCCGCGCGCCTGGCCTTCGCCCGCGAGGTACAACTCACCGGCGACGCCCACGGGCACCGGCTGCAACGAAGCGTCCAGCACGTAGGCGCGCGTCGCAGGGAGCGGACGTCCAATGAGGGGCACCTCGTCACGGCCGACGAGAGAGGCCGTGGAGTAGGTGGTGTCCTCGGAAGGTCCGTACAGGTTGTAGAGCTTCTGCACCGTGGGGATGGCGTAGACCTGCTTGGCCAGCGTCTCCGGCAGGGCTTCGCCCGCGAGGTTGATGACTCGCACTCCTGGAGGCACGGCGCCCAAACGCAGCAGCTGCGCCATGGCGGAGGGCACCGTGTTGACGAGGGTGACGTGGGAAGCAGTGGGCAGCTCCGCCAGGTGCAGAGCGTTGCGTGCCACCACGACCGCGCCGCCACTGGAGAGTGGCGCGAAGAGCTCGAAGACGGAGAGGTCGAAGTTGAGGCTGGTCGCGGCGAGGGTGCCCTTCAGTTCCTCCGGGGTGAATGTCGCCAGGGCCCAGTGGAGGAAGGAGACGGCGTTGCCATGGGAGATGGCAACGCCCTTGGGACGGCCGGTGCTGCCGGACGTGTAGATGAGGTAGGCGAGGTGGCCCGGATGGATGTCCACCTCGGGCGCCGTGGCGGGTTGCTTTGCCAGCTCCGCATCCGAATCGAGGCACACCGCTGTGGCCGACGTTTCTGGCAGCGCGGCCAGCAGGTGCGAGTGGGCGACAAGGGCGGGACCCTGCGCGTCTTCCAGCAGCCAGCCCAGGCGCTCGCGCGGGTAGCTGGGATCCAGCGGCACGTAGGCGCCACCGGCCTTGAGAATGCCGAGGGCTCCGATGACGAGATCCTCGGTGCGTTCAACGCACAGTCCCACGCGAACCTCGGGCCCGACGCCCAGGCCACGCAGACGATGGGCGAGTTGGTTCGCCTTCGCATCGACCTCGCGGTAGGTCAGCTGCCGTTCCGGCGTGATGACAGCCAGCGCATCCGGTGTGCGGCGCACCTGGGCCTCCACCGTCGCGGGGATGCTGGGCTCACGCTGGCTTTCAGTGACAGCCGGGTTCCACTCGACGAGGAGTTGCTGGCGCTCGGCTTCAGTGAGCAGCGGCAGATCGCTCAGCCGCGTGTCGGGCTTCTGCGCGATGGCCTCCAGCAACACTCCGAAGTGGCCGGCCATGCGCTGCACGGTCGCCGCGTCGAACAGGTCCGTCGCGTACTCCAGCGTGCCCATCATGCCCGTGGGGGCTTCCCGCAGACCCAGGGAGAGATCGAACTTCGCGAAGTGGGTCTCCAGCGGCAGCGTCTGCATGGACAGCCCCGGCAGGCGCAGCACCTCGCCCGGCATGTTCTGCAGGACGAACATCGCCTGGAACAGCGGATTGCGGCTCAGGTCACGCGTGGGCTGCACCGCCTCGACGAGCTTCTCGAAGGGCAGGTGCTGGTGCTCGTAGGCCGCGAGCGTCGTGCCGCGCACCTGGCCAAGCAACTCACGGAACGTCGCGCGCGGGTTCAACTGGGTGCGCAGGACGAGCGTGTTGACGAAGAAGCCGATGAGGCCTTCGGTCTCCGCCTGGGTACGGCCCGCGATGGGCGAACCCACGCTGATGTCGTCCTGCGCGGAGTAGCGCGACAACAGCACCTGGAACGCGGCGAGGAACACCATGAAGGGCGTCGCGCCTTCACGCTGGGCCAGGGCCTTGAGGGCCTCCGCGATGCTGGCGGGGACCCGCACGTCCACCGTGGCGCCACGGTGGGACTGCACGGGCGGCCGCGGGCGGTCCGTGGGCAGCTCCAGCGCGGCGGGGGCTCCGGCCAACCGCTGCTTCCAGTAATCGAGCTGTGCCTCCAGGACTTCTCCCTGGAGCCAGTTGCGCTGCCACGTCGCGAAGTCCGCGTACTGCACGGGCAGGGGCGCGAGGGCCGGCGTGCTTCCCGTGGTGAAGGCCTCGTAGAAGGCCGCGACCTCGCGGACGAGGACCCCCATGGACCAGCCGTCGGAGACGACGTGGTGCATGGTCACCAGCAGCAGGTGCTCCTCCGCTGCCAGCCGCACCAGGATCCCGCGCAGCAGCGGCCCCGTGGCCAGGTGGAACGGGCGACGGGCCTCCGTGGCCACGACGCGCTGGGCTTCCTCCTCGCGCTGCTCCCGCGGCAGCGCGGCCAGGTCGACGACGGGCAACTCCCACGCCGCCGAGTCCTGGACGCGCTGCGACGGCGCCTCGTGTGACGCGGCGAGCGTGGTGCGCAGGGACTCGTGGCGGGTGATCAGTGCTTCGAAGGCGCGGCGCAGGGACTCCACGTCCACTTGGCCTGTCAGCCGCAGCGCCGTGGGGATGTTGTACGACGCATCCCCGGGCTGGAGCTGATCCAGCAGCCAGAGCCGCTGCTGGGCGAAGGAGAGCGGGATGGCTCCCTCGCGTGACGCGGGCCGCAGCGGCGGCGGACGGAGCGCGGCGGACGGCGTCCCCTCCAGCTTCGGTGCGAGGGCTTCGACGGTGGGCGCTTCGAACAGGGCCCGCAGCGGCAATTCGACGCCGAACCCGGCCCGCACGCGCGAGACGAGCTGGGTTGCCAGCAGGGAGTGACCTCCCAGCGCGAAGAAGTCGTCCCGGATGCCGACCCGCTCCACGCGGAGGACTTCGGCGAAGAGGGCCGAGAGCTTCTCCTCGGTCGCGGTGCGCGGCGCGACGAAGGCGGATGCGCGCGGTGCGTCGGTGGGCTCGGGCAGGGCCTTGCGGTCCACCTTGCCGTTGGCGTTGAGCGGCAGGGCCTCCAGCACCAGGAGCGACGCAGGCACCATGTACTCGGGAAGCCGCTGCCGCAGGTGGACCCGCAGCGCCTCCATGTCCAACGGGTGCCCTTCGTGCGCGGTGACGTAGCCGATGAGGCGCTTGTCCGCGTCCGCGCCCCGCGCCACGACGACGGCTTCGTTGACGCCCGGGAAGGCGCGCAGGGCGGATTCGATTTCCCCCAGCTCGATGCGGAAGCCACGCACCTTCACCTGGAAGTCGACCCGGCCCAGGAAGTCGAGCGTGCCGTCCTCCAGCCAGCGGGCCTTGTCACCCGTGCGGTAGAGGCGCTCGCCCGGCGTGGAGGCGAAGGGGTGGGGCACGAAGCGCTCCGCGGTCAGCTCGGGGCGGTGGAGATAGCCCCACGCGAGCCCGGGGCCTCCCACGTACACCTCGCCCGCGACACCCACGGGCACGGGGTGCAGGTTCGCATCGAACACGTAGGCCGTGGCGTTCGGGATGGGCCGGCCAATGGAGACGGGGCCCTCCACGCGCGTGTCGCGGTACAACGTCAGCGTGGTGGAGAAGGTCGTGTTCTCCGTCGGACCGTAGGCATGAATCAGCGTCGTGCCATCGGCGAGCCGCGGGAGGTGGTCTCGCAGCCGCGACCAGGGCATCACGTCCCCGCCCGTGAGGACCTGGCGCACCTCCGCGAGGGCCTCGCCCTGGTGGAGGGCCATCTGCTCGAAGAGGGCGGTCGTGATGAACATCGCCGTCACGCGGTGACGGCGCAGCTGCCCGGCCAGCTCTTCCAGCGACAGGGTGTGGGCCGGAGGGAGGACGAGCTTCGCGCCGTGCAGCAGCGCGCCCCAGAGCTCCAGGGTGGACGCGTCGAAGGCGATGGGCGCGACCTGCAGCCACACCTCGTCGGGCCCGAAGCGCATGAAGGTGCTGCCGAGCACCAGGCGGGTGATGCCCCGGTGGGGCACGCTGACGCCCTTGGGCCGGCCGGTGGAGCCCGACGTGAACATCACGTAGGCGAGCGACTCCCCGTCCACGCGGACATCGGGCGCGTGCGTGGGCAGCGTGGTCAGGACGTCCTGCTGCGCGTCCAGCCACACGCGGGTGCCGGAGGCGGGCAGCTTGGAGGCGAAGGGTTGATGCGTGAGCACCACGCCGACGTCGGCGTCCTCCAGCAGCATCGCGATGCGTTCCACCGGGGCATTGCGGTCCACGGGGACGAAGGCCGCGCCCGCCTTGAGGATGGCGAGCAGGGCGATCACCATCTCGAATGAACGCTCGACCGCGAGCCCGACGCGCGCGCCGGGAACGATGCCCAGCGCGCCCAGGTGATGGGCCAGCTGGTTTGCGCGGGCTTCGAGCCGGGCGTACGTCAGCGTCGCATCGCCCAGGACCAGGGCCACCGCGTCGGGCGTGCGCCGGGCCTGCTGGGAGAAGTGGACGTGGACGGGGATGTCCATGGGGCTCACGGCCCCGGTGTCGTTCCAGTCCACGAGGATGCGCTGGCGCTCCTCACGGGAGAGCAGCGGCAGCTGGGACAGGGCCTGGTCGGGCTTCGCGGCCACGGCCTCCAGCAGCATGCGCAGATGGTGGGCCATGCGCTCCACGGTGCTCCGCTCGAAGAGGGCGGTGCTGTACTCCAGCCAGCCGGTGAACCCTTGCGGTGAGTCCTGCAGCGTCAGGGTGAGGTCGAACTTGGCGGAGCGCGCGTCGGAGGCGACCTGCTGGAAGGTGAGGCCGGGGACGCGCAGGTCCCCGGTGGGCGCGTTCTGCAGGGCGAACATCACCTGGAAGAGCGGGCTGCGGCTTGCGTCCCGCACGGGCTGGAGGACCTCCACCAGCTTCTCGAACGGAAGGTGCTGGTGCTCGTAGGCCGCGAGCGTCGTGCCGCGCACCTGGGTGAGCAGCTGGCGGAACGTGGCCTTCGGCTCGACGTGCGCGCGAAGGACGAGCGTGTTGACGAAGAAGCCGATGAGGCCTTCGGTCTCCGCCTGGGTGCGGCCCGCGATGGGGGTGCCCACGCTGACGTCGTCCTGGCCAGCGTAGCGCGACAAGAGGAGCTGGAAGCCCGCGAGCAGCACCATGAAGGGCGTGGCGCCCTCGCGCCGGGCCAGGGCCTTGAGGGCCTGGGAGGCTTCAGGCGCAAGCTGGAGGGAGAGGGCCGCGCCCGCATGGGATTGGACGGACGGCCGAGGATGGTCCGTCAGCAGCTCCAGCGCGGCGGGCGCTCCCGCGAGCTGCTGCTTCCAGTAGCCGAGTTGCGCCTCCAGCGTCTCGCCCTGAAGCCACTGGCGCTGCCATGCCGCGAAGTCCGCGTACTGCAGGGGCAGGGGGCTGAGGGCCGGAGCGGCGCCCTGGGTGAAGGCGGCGTAGAACGTGACGAGCTCGCGCACGAGGACGCCCATGGACCAGCCGTCGGAGACGATGTGGTGCATCGTCACCAGCAGCAGGTGCTCCTCCTCAGCGAGCCGCACGAGGGCGGTGCGCAGGAGCGGGCCCCGTTCCAGGTGGAACGGCTGGCGGGCATCCTCCACGACGTGGCGCTGGGCCTCGGCTTCGCGCTGCGCTTCCGGCAGGCCGGACACGTCGAAGAGCGGCAGGGTCCATGCGCCGGGCGCGTGGATGTGCTGGGTGGCCTGGCCCTGGTGCTCATGGAAGGTGGTGCGCAGGGATTCGTGGCGGGCGACCAGTACTTCGAAGGCGCGGCGCAGGGACTCCGCATCCACGCGGCCCGTCAGGCGCAGCGCCGTGGGGATGTTGTACGACGCGTCACCCGGCGTGAGCTGATCCAGGAACCAGAGCCGCTGCTGCGCGAACGACAGCGGCAGGGCGCCTTCGTGCGAAGAGGCGCGCAGCGGCGGTGGACGATGTTCGGAGCGCTGGGCGCCGTCGAGCTTCGTCGCGAGCGCCTCCACCGTGGGCGCTTCGAAGAACACGCGGAGCGGCAACTCCACGCCGAAGGTGGAGCGCACGCGCGAGACGAGCTGGGTGGCCAGCAGGGAGTGGCCGCCCAGCGAGAAGAAGTCGTCCCGGACGCCAACGCGCTCCACTCGCAGCACTTCCGCGAAGAGGGCGGCCAGCTGTTCCTCGGTGTCGTTCCGTGGCGCGACGAAGTCGGACGAGCGCGCGAGGTTTCCCGGCTCCGGCAGGGCCTTGCGATCCACCTTGCCGTTGGAGTTGAGCGGCAAGGCCTCCAGGACGAGGAGCGCGGAGGGGACCATGTACTCGGGCAGCTGCTGCCGGAGGTGGGTCCTGAGTGCTTCGGAATCCAGCGAGTGGCCGTCGCGAGCGGTGACGTAGGCGACCAGCCGCTTGTCGGCGGCCTCACCCTTGGCGACGACGACGGCGTCCTTGAGGCCTGGAGCGCGGCGGAGCGCCGCTTCAATTTCACCCAGCTCGATGCGGAAGCCACGCACCTTCACCTGGAAGTCGATGCGGCCGAGGTACTCCAGCCGCCCATCCACGCGGTAGCGGACGCGGTCGCCCGTGCGGTACATGCGGCCACCTGGAGGGCCGTAGGGCTCCGGTACGAAGCGCTCCGCGGTGAGCTCCGGACGCAGCAGGTAGCCGCGCGCCTGGCCCTCACCGGCGAGGTACAGCTCGCCCGCGACGCCCACGGGAACCGGCTGCAATGAAGCATCCAGCACGTAGGCACGCGTCGCGGGCAGCGGCCTGCCGATAAGGGGCACCTCGTCGCGGCCAACGAGAGAGGCGGTGGAGTAGGTGGTGTCCTCGGAGGGCCCGTAGAGGTTGTAGAGCTTCTGCACCGTGGGGACGGCGTAGACCTGCCTGGCCAGCGTCTCGGGCAGGGCTTCGCCCGCGAGGTTGATGACGCGCACGGTGGGAGGAACCGCATTCAGGCGCAGCAGCTGCGCCATGGCGGAAGGCACCGTGTTGACGAGGGTGACGTGGGAAGCGGTGGGCAGCTCCGCCAGATGCAGGGCGTTGCGTGCCACCACCACCGCACCACCACTGCTCAACGGGGCGAAGAGTTCGAAGACGGAGAGGTCGAAGTTGAGGCTCGTCGCGGCGAGCGTGCCCTTCAGCTCCTCCGGGGTGAACGTCGCCAGGGCCCAGTGGAGGAAGGAGACAGCGTTGCCATGGGAGATGGCGACGCCCTTGGGGCGACCGGTGCTGCCAGAGGTGTAGATGAGGTAGGCGAGGTGCCTGGCGTGGATGTCCACCTCGGGCGCGGTGGTGGGCTGCTTCGCCAACTCCGCATCCGAGTCGAGGCACACCGCCGTGGCCGACGTTTCGGGCAGTGCAGACAGAAGATGCGAATGGGCGACGAGAGCGGGGCCCTGCGCGTCTTCCAGCAGCCAGCCCAGACGCTCGCGCGGGTAGCTGGGATCCAGCGGGACGTAGGCGCCACCGGCCTTGAGGATGCCGAGGGCTCCGATGACGAGATCCTCGGTGCGCTCGACGCAAAGGCCGACGCGGACTTCGGGGCCGACGCCCAGGCCACGCAGACGGTGGGCGAGTTGGTTCGCCTTCGCATCCAGCTCGCGGTACGTCAGCTGCCGCTCGGGCGTGATGACAGCCAGCGCATCCGGAGTGCGGCGCACCTGGGCTTCCACCATCGCGGAGATGCTGGGCTCGTGCGGCGTCTGCGAGGCGGGAGGATTCCAGTCGATCAGGATTTGCTGGCGCTCGGCGTCGGTGAGCAGGGGCAGGTCGCTCAGCCGTGTGTCCGGCTTCTGCGCGAGGGCTTCCACCAGCACGCCGAAGTGCCCGGCCATGCGCTGCACGGTCGCCGCGTCGAACAGGTCCGTCGCGTATTCCAGCGTGCCAACCATCCCCTCCCGGACCTCTTGCAGGGAGAGCGTGAGATCGAACTTCGCGAAGTGGGCCTCCAGGGGCAGGGGCCGCAGGGAGAGGCCCGGGAGCTGGAGCGGCTCGGTGGGCGTGTTCTGCAGGGCGAACATCACCTGGAAGAGCGGGCTGCGGCTTGTGTCCCGCACGGGCTGGAGCGCTTCCACCAGCTTCTCGAAGGGCACGTGCTGGTGCTCGTAGGCCGTGAGCGTCGTGCCTCGCACCTGGGCGAGCAGTTGGCGGAACGTCGCCTTCGGCTCAACGTGGGCGCGCAGGACGAGGGTGTTGACGAAGAAGCCGATGAGGCCTTCGGTCTCCGCTTGCGTGCGGCCCGCGATGGGCGTGCCCACGCTGACGTCGTCCTGGGCTGAGTAACGCGACAGCAGCACCTGGAAGGCCGCGAGCAGCACCATGAAGGGCGTAGCGCCCTCGCGCCCCGCCAGCGCCTTGAGTGCGTGGGCGACCTCCGCGGGAATGCGCACGTCCACCCTGGCGCCCCGGTGCGACTGCACGGGCGGACGCGGCCGATCCGTGGGCAGATCCAGCGCGACCGGCGCACCCTCGAGCTGCTGCTTCCAGTACCCGAGGTGCACCTCCAACGTCTCGCCCTGGAGCCACTGTCGCTGCCAGGCCGCGAAGTCCGCGTACTGCATGGGCAGTGGTGAGAGCGATGGGCTCCGGCCCGTACTGAAAGCCTCGTAGAGGGCCACCAGCTCGCGGACGAGGACCCCCATGGACCAACCGTCCGAGACGATGTGGTGCATCGTCACGAGCAACAGGTGGTCTTCCGCTCCCAGCCGCACGAGGGCGGTGCGCAGGAGCGGCCCTTCCTCCAACTGGAATGGCTGGCGGGCGTCCTCGGTGATCAGGCGTCGTGCTTCGGCTTCGCGCCGCGCTTCGGGCTGGGCGGACAGGTCATGCAGGGACAGGGCCCATCCGCTCGGAGGATGGATGGACTGGGTGGCCTGGCCCTGGTGCTCGCGGAAGGTGGTGCGCAGGGCCTCGTGGCGCTGGACTAGCGACTCGAAGGCGCGGCGCAGGGACTCCACGTCCACCCGGCCCTTCAAGCTCAGCGCGCTGGAGATGTTGTACGACGCATCCCCCGGAGTGAGCTGATCCAGGAACCACAGCCGCTGCTGCGCGAAGGACAGCGGCGCCGTGGTAGCGCGCACCCTGGGGATGCTCGGCGGGGCCTGCACCGCGGAGGTCCGTGAGGCGTCGATGCGCAGGGCAAGGCCGGCCACGGTGGGGGCCTCGAACAGCGCGCGCACGGGAAGCTCACGCCGGAAGGTGGCCCGCACGCGGGAGACGAGCTGGGTGGCCAGCAGCGAGTGGCCCCCGAGCGAAAAGAAGTCATCGTGGATCCCCACGCGATCCACGCGGAGCACCTGCGTGAAGAGGGCTTGGAGCTGCTCCTCGGTGACCGTCTCCGGCGCGGCGTAGGTGGAGGCGAGCGCAGTGCCCTGCGGCGCCGGCAGGGCCTTCCTGTCCACCTTGCCGTTGGCGTTGAGGGGCAGCGCGTCCAGCACGAGGAAGGCAGAGGGCACCATGTACTCGGGCAGCCGCTCCTTGAGGGAGGCGCGCACCACGCCGGTGTCCAGCTGCTGGCCCGCGGAGGGCACGAGGTACGCCACCAGACGCTTGTCACCGGGCACGTCCTCGCGGGCGAGGACGACGGCTTCATGCACGGAGGCATGGGCGAGGAGGGAAGCTTCGATTTCGCCCAACTCGATGCGGAAGCCGCGCACCTTCACCTGGAAGTCGAGGCGCTGCAGGTAGTCCAGCTGGCCGTCGGCCCGCCAGCGCACGACGTCGCCGGTGCGGTAGAGGCGCGCACCGGGGGAGGAGGAGAAGGGGTGCGGGATGAAGCGCTCGGCACTCAGGGCGGGCTGGCCAAGGTAGCCCCAGGCGAGGCCTTCGCTGGCGAGGAAGAGCTCCCCGGGGACGCCGATGGGCACCGGCTGCAGGTGGGTGTCGAGGACGTAGGTGCGGGTGTTGGCGATGGGACGGCCGATGGGAGGCCGCGTGCCGTCGTCGCGCGTAGAGGCCGCAACAGGGGTGAAGGTAGCGACGACGGTGCTCTCGGTGGGGCCGTAGTGGTTGAAGAGGGTGGCGGGCAGCGAGGGGGGCGGGCCGTGGTGCAGGGCGTCTCCACCCGTCAGCAGGGCCCGGAGGGCCATGGGGCGGGGCCATTCCTCGCGCAGGACGGCCTCGGCCAGGGGCGTCGGCATGAAGCAGGTGGTGATGGCTTCGCGGGCCATCCACTGCAGCAGTTGGGAGGGCTCCGCGCGCACGGCGTCTGGAGGGACGACGAGGCTGGCGCCGGAGGCGAGCGAAGGCCACACCTCCCAGGTGGAGGCGTCGAAGGCGACGCCTGCGGTGAGGGCGGTGGAGTCGTCAGGCGTCAGCGAATAGGTGCGCTGGTGCCAGGAGACGAGGTTCATCAACGCGCGGTGGTGGACGGCGACGCCCTTGGGCTTGCCGGTGCTACCGGAGGTGTAGATGACGTAGGCCAAATCCTCCGGGCCCACCGAAGCCACCAGTAGCGGCTGACGCGTTGCCGCTGCCGCGGCTTCCAGGGAGAGGACGCGCGCGGAGAGCGAAGGCAGTGAGGAACGCAGGTGGTGCTGGGTGAGGAGGACGGAGGCAGCGGAGTCCTCCAGCATGAAAGCCAGACGCTCCGGAGGGACGCCGGGAGAGACGGGGACGTAGGCGGCGCCGACTTTGAGGACGGCCAGGAGGCCCGCCACCAACTCCGGGGAGCGCTCGGCGAGGACGGCGACGCGGTCGCCACGGGAGACACCGGCCGCGTGCAGCTGGAGGGCAAGGCCGTGGGCCCAAGCGTCGAGGCCCGCGTAGGTGACGCTTCGCTCGCCCATGCGCACGGCGATGGCATCCGGTGCACTACGGGCCTGCTGGGCGACGACGTGGTGGATGCAGGTGTCGCGAGGGAAGGCGACGTCCGTCTCATTCCACTCGACGAGAAGCTGCTGCCGCTCGGAGGCGGTGAGCATCTCCAAGGAGGAGACGCGTGCGTCGGGCCGGGCGGCGAGGGAGGAGAGGAGGACAGCGAAGTGGCCCATCAGACGCTGGACGGAGGAAGCGTCGAAGAGGTCGGTGCTGTACTCGAGGAAGCCGGTGAGGCCGTGGGGCACCTCGAAGAGGGTGAGGG
>NZ_BTTW01000021.1 GCF_036245865.1 Corallococcus caeni
AATGACAAGCCGGGCAGACGCAGCGCCTCGGTGGGCGTGTTCTGCAGGACGAACATGGCCTGGAAGAGAGGACTGCGGCTCAGGTCGCGCGTGGGCTGCACGGCTTCGACGAGCTTCTCGAAGGGCAAGTGCTGATGCTCGAAGGCCGCGAGCGTCGTGCCTCGCACCTGGGCCAGCAGTTCCCGGAACGTCGCGCGTGCATCCACCCGGGCCCTCAGGACCAGGGTGTTGATGAAGAAGCCGATGAGGCCTTCGGTCTCCGCCTGGGTGCGGCCCGCGATGGGGGAACCCACGCTGATGTCATCCTGCGCGGAGTAGCGCGAGAGCAGCACCTGGATGGCTGCCAGCAGCGTCATGAAGGGCGTGGCGCCTTCCCGCTGAGCCAGGGCCTTGAGGGCCTCCGCGATGCTGGCGGGAATCCGCACCTCCACGGTGGCGCCACGGTGGGACTGCACGGGCGGACGCGCGCGGTCCGTCGGCAGCTCCAATGCTGCGGGCGCCCCCGCGAGCTTCTCCTTCCAGAAGTGAATCTGCGCCTCCAGGGCCTCACCCTGGAGCCAGTTGCGCTGCCACGTGGCGAAGTCCGCGTACTGCACGGGCAGTGGCGAGAGAGCCGGCGTGCTTCCCGAGGTGAAGGCCTCGTAGAAGGCCACCATCTCGCGGACGAGGACGCCCATGGACCAGCCGTCGGAGACGATGTGGTGCATCGTCACCAGCAGCAGATGTTCATTCTGCTCCAGGCGCACCAGCGTGCTGCGCAGCAGCGGGCCCGTGGCGAGGTTGAACGGCCGCCGCGCTTCTTCGTCGGCCAGCCGACGGGACTCTTGCTTCCGCTGAGCAGCCGGCAGGGCGGAGAGGTCCACGAGAGGCAATGTCCAATCCGCCGGGGCATGGATGCGCTGGATGGGCTGGCCCTGGTGCTCGTGGAAGGTGGTGCGCAGGGCTTCGTGGCGCTGGACGAGCGACTCGAAGGCGCGGCGCAGCGCTTCGAGGTCCAGGTGGCCGGAGAGCTGGAGCGCGGTGGGGAGGTTGTAGGACGCGTCCCCCGGCTGGAGCTGATCCAACAGCCACAGCCGCTGCTGCGCGAAGGACAGGGGCCTCGGGCCGTCCGCGTGCGAGCGGGTGAGCGGAGGCAGATGGACATTCGGGCTGCTCGCCTGGATGCGCTCGGCGAGGGCGGCGACCGTGGGCGCTTCGAAGAGGGCTCGGAGCGGCAGCTCCACGCGGAAAGAGGCGCGCACGCGTGAGACGAGCTGGGTGGCCAGCAGCGAATGACCTCCGAGCGCGAAGAAGTCGTCGTGGATTCCGACGCGCTCCACGCGCAACACCTGCGTGAAGAGGGCGGCGAGCTGCTCCTCCGCGGGGGTGCGCGGGGCGACGTAGCTGGAGGCGAGCGCATTGCTCTGGGGCGCGGGCAGGGCCTTGCGGTCCACCTTGCCGTTGGTGTTGAGCGGCAGGGCTTCCAGCACGAGGAATGCGGAGGGACGCATGTGCTCGGGCAGGAACTGCTTGAGCCAGTCCTTGAGGGCCTCGGGAGTGGGCGCGGAGTCCGTTCCTTCCGGGGGCACCACGTAGGCGACGAGCCGCTTGTCTCCGGGCACATCCTCGCGCGCCAGCACCACGGCGGCGTGCACCTGGGGATGTTTGAGGAGAGCGGCCTCGATTTCGCCCAGCTCGATGCGGAAGCCACGCACCTTCACCTGGAAGTCCGCACGGCCCAGATAGTCGAGCATCCCGTCCGCGCGCCAGCGCACGACGTCGCCGGTGCGGTAGAGGCGGGCACCCGAAGTGGAGGAGAAGGCGTCGGGGATGAAGCGGTCCGCCGTCAATTCGGGCCGGTTGAGGTAGCCGCGGGCCACGCCCTCGCCGCCGATGAACAGCTCACCCGCGACGCCGACAGGCACGGGCCGCAGCGTGCGGTCCAGCACGTAGACGCGCACGTTGGGCAGGGGCCTGCCGATGGTGGGCGAGGGCGAGGCGTCGAAGGCGCAGGCGGTGGCGTCGACGGTGCACTCGGTGGGTCCGTAGACGTTGAAGACACGGGGGCGCGGGACTTGGGCGAGGTGACGCCAGGTGGCCGGGTCCACGGCCTCACCGCCCACGAGGACGCGGCGGGGAATGGACTGGCTCTCCAGCAGGCCTTCATCCACCAGCAGGCGCAGGTGCGCAGGGGAGCAGTCCAGGACGTCCAGCCCGTCCTGGCCAATGCGGTGGACGAGCTCGCGCACGTCGGCGCGGGCCTCGTCGGGGACGATGCAGAGGGTGTGGCCGTCGAGCACCTGGATGAGTTGCTTGACGGAGGCATCGAAGGAGAGCGGCGCATTGACGCTGACGCGCTCCGCCGGCTGGGCGTCCGCGTGGACGGTGGCGGAGAGGGCGACGCGCAGGTTCAGCACGGAGCGGTGCTGAATCATCACGCCCTTGGGACGGCCGGTGCTGCCGGAGGTGTAGATGATGTACGCGAGGTGCTCCGGAGTGACGGACGTTACCGGAGCCTCGTTGGATTCAAGCGCGAGGTCCGCGGCGTCGGAGTCCAAGCAGATGTCGTGCGCGGCGTGCGGAGGCAGCGAGTCGCGCAGGCGCTGCTGGGTAAGGACGACGGGAGCACCCGTGTCCACGAGGACGTGGGCCAACCACTCGCGGGGGTAGCTGGGGTCGATGGGGACGTAGGCGCCACCGGCCTTGAGGGTACCGAGGATGCCGACGAGGGCCTCGACGGAGCGCTCCACGCAGAGCACCACGCGCACGTCGGGGCCGACGCCCAGCTTCACCAGCCGGTGGGCGAGCTGATTGGCGCGCGTGTCCAGCTGACGGAAGGTGAGCTGCTCATCGCGGCAGAGGACGGCCAGGGCATCAGGCGTGCGAAGGGCCTGGGCGGCGAAGGCGTCATGGAGGCAGAGGTCGCGGGGGAACTCCGCGCTGGGGCCGTTCCACTCGACTAGCAGCTGCTGACGCTCCGGAGCGGTGAGGAGCGGCAGGCTCGCGAGCGTCGCGTCCGGCTTCGCGGCGATGGCCTCCAGCAGTACGCCCAGGTGGCCCACCATGCGCTGCACGGTCGAGGCATCGAAGAGCTCCGTGGCGTAGGTCAGTGTTCCGACGAAGCCCTGGGGCGACTCCTGCAATGTCAGCGTGAGATCGAACTTGGAGGAACGCGTGTCCACCGGGACGGGCTGGAAGGACAGTCCCGGCAGTCGCAGCGTCTCAGTGGGCGTGTTCTGCAGGGAGAACATCGCCTGGAAGAGCGCACTGCGGCTCAGATCTCGCGAAGGCTGGAGGACCTCCACCAGCTTCTCGAAGGGGACGTGCTGGTGCTCGTAGGCCGCGAGCGTCGTGGCCTTCATCTGGGAGAGCAGCTGGCGGAACGAGTCCTGCGGCTGCAGCCGGGCGCGCAGCACCAGCGTGTTGACGAAGAAGCCGATGAGGCCTTCGGTCTCCGCCTGGGTGCGGCCGGCGATGGGCGTGCCCACGCTGATGTCGTCCTGCGTGGAGTAGCGAGACAGCAGCAGTTGCCAGGCCGCGAGCAGCACCATGAAGGGCGTCGCGCCCTCACCCTGGGCCAGGGCCTTGAGTGCCTGGGAGACCTGCGACGGGATACGTACGTCCACCGTCGCGCCTCGGCGTGACTGGACGGGCGGACGCGGACGGTCCGTGGGCAGGTCCAGCGCGGACGGTGCCCCCGAAAGCTGCTGCTTCCAATAGCCAAGCTGCGCGTCCAGGGCCTCACCCTGGAGCCAGCCTCGCTGCCACATGGCGAAGTCCGCGTACTGCACGGGCAGCGGCGCGAGAGTGGGAGCGCGGCCGGCGCTGAAGGCTTCGTAGAAGGCGGCCACTTCTCGGACGAGGACGCCCATGGACCAGCCGTCGGAGACGATGTGGTGCATCGTCACCAGCAGCAGGTGCGAGTCCTGTCCCAGCCGCACCAGCGTGCTGCGCAGCAGCGGCCCCGTGGTGAGGTGGAAGGGACGCCGTGCCTCCGTGGCCGCCGCGCGCTGCGCCTCCTCCTCGCGCTGCGACTCGGGGAGGGCGCTCAGGTCGATGAGGGGCAGCTGCCAGCCGGAGGGCGGCTGGATGCATTGCGACGGTTCTTCGTGCTCGGCGGAGAGCGTGGTGCGCAGCGATTCGTGGCGCTCCACCAGCGCCTCGAAGGCGAGGCGCAGGGCCTCCACGTCCACCTGTCCCGTCAGCCGCAGGGCGGTGGGGATGTTGTAGGAGATGTCACCGGGCTGGAGTTGATCCAGCAGCCATAGGCGCTGCTGTGCGAAGGACAGCGGGATGACGCCCGAGCGCGGCCAGGGCCGCAGGGGCGGAGCACGAAGCGCGGAGGACTGCGCGCCCACGAGCTTCGGCGCGAGCCCTTCGACGGTAGGGGCTTCGAAGAGGGCTCGCAGCGGCAGCTCTACCGCGAACGTGGCCCGAACGCGTGAGACGAGCTGGGTGGCCAGCAGGGAGTGGCCTCCCATGGCGAAGAAGTCGTCCTGCAATCCGACTCGCTCCACGCGGAGGACTTCGGCGAAGAGGGCCGCGAGCTGTTCCTCGGTGGGCGTGCGAGGCGCAACGAAGGCGCGAGGCGTGTCCACGGGTTCCGGCAGTGCCTTGCGGTCGACCTTGCCGTTGGCGTTGAGGGGCAGGGCCTCCAGAACGAGGAGTGCGGAGGGCACCATGTACTCGGGCAGCCGCTGCTTGAGGCTTGCCTTGAGTACTTCGGAGTCCAGCGCATGGCCCTCACGCGCGGTGACGTAGCCGATGAGGCGCTTGTCGGCGTCCGCGCCCCGGGCCACGACAACGGCTTCGTTGACGCCAGTGGTGGAGCGGAGGGCTGCTTCGATTTCACCCAGCTCGATGCGGAAGCCACGCACCTTCACCTGGAAGTCGACACGGCCGAGGAAGTCGAGCGTGCCGTCCTCCCTCCAGCGAGCCTTGTCGCCCGTGCGGTAGAGGCGCTCGCCCGGAGTGGAGGCGAAGGGGTGGGGGACGAAGCGCTCCGCGGTCAGGTCCGGGCGGTGGAGGTAGCCCCAGGCGAGGCCCTGGCCACCGACGTACACCTCTCCCGCGACGCCCACGGGCACCGGACGCAGGTGCGCGTCGAGTACGTAGGCAGTGGAGTTGGAGAGGGGCCGACCAATGGGCACTGCACCATTCATCACCGAGTCGCGATGCATGGTGAAGGTGGCAGAGAAGGTGGTGTTCTCCGTGGGGCCGTAGCCGTTGATGAAGGTGGTGCCTTCGGGAATGCGAGCGAGGTGCTCGCGCACTCGAGCCGCAGGCAGCACATCACCACCGGCGAGCATCTGGTGCACACCGGCGAGGGCTTCACCCTGGTGCAGGGCCATCTGCTCGAAGAGGGCCGCGGTGAGCCACAGGGACGTCACGCGGTGGTGGCGCAGTTGCGCGGCCAGTTCCTCCAGCGAGAGGGAGTGAGGCGGAGCGAGGACGAGCTTCGCGCCGTGCAGCAGCGCGCCCCAGATTTCGAGCGTGGAGGCGTCAAAGGCAACGGGAGCGGCCTGGAGCCAGACTTCGTCCGGCCCGAAGCGCATGAAGGCGTTTCCGAGCACCAGGCGGGTGATGCCTCGGTGAGGGACGCAGACGCCCTTGGGCCGGCCCGTGGAGCCGGAGGTGAACATGACGTAGGCCAGGGCTTCGCCGTCCACGCGGACATCCGGCGCATGCGTCGGCAGTGAGGCGATGACGTCCCGCTGCGCATCCAGCCAGACGCGTTCGCCAGAAGCGGGCAGCCGGGAAGCGAAGGGCTGATGGGTGACGATGAAGTGGACGTCGGCGTCCTCCAGCAGGGCGGTGACGCGCTCCACGGGCGCATTGCGATCCACCGGGACGAAGGCCGCGCCCACCTTGAGGATGGCGAGGAGCGCCGTCACCATTTCGAAGGAGCGTTCGACGGCGAGACCGACGCGCGCACCCGAGGCGATGCCCAGGGCGCGCAGGTGGTGGGCCAGTTGGTTCGCGCGTGCGTCCACTTGGGCGTACGTCAGCGAGTCATCCCCCATCACCAGGGCGACGGCGTGAGGCGTGCGCTGGGCCTGCTGGGCGAAGTGCACGTGGACGGGGACGTCGGTCGGGCTGACGGCCGCCGTGTCATTCCACTCCACGAGGATGCGCTGACGTTCTTCTGCCGTCAGCAACTGCACCTCGGCCAGGGACTGCTCGGGCTTGGCGGCCACGGACTCCAGCAGCGTGCGCAGGTGGCCCGCCATCCGCTCGACGGTGCCCTGCTTGAAGAGAGCGGTGCTGTACTCCAGCGTGCCGCGCAGGCCTTCGGGCCCTTCGGTGAAGAAGACGCTCACGTCGAACTTCGACGTCGAGTGGGTAGCCTCAAGCCCTCGCAGCCGCAGGTCCGGCAGTCGCACGTCCTCCGTGGGCACGTTCTGGAGCGCCAGCAGCGCCTGGAAGAGAGGCGTATGGCTGAGGCTGCGCGTCGGCTGCAGGGCCTCCACGAGCTTCTCGAAGGGCACCTCCTGGTGCTCGTAAGCCTCCAGCACGGTGGCGCGCCCCTGCCGAAGCAGCGACTGGAAGGACTGGCCCTCCTCCACCTTCGCGCGCAGGACGAGCGTGTTGACGAAGAAGCCGATGAGGCCCTCCGTCTCCGCGCGAGTGCGACCGGCGATGGGCGAGCCGACGGTGAGGTCCTGCTGGCCCGTGTAGCGCGCAAGCAGGCCCTGCCAGGCGGCCAGCAGCACCATGAAGAGGGAGCCCCCTTCCCGGTGTGCAAGGCCACGCAGTGCTTCCGTCAATTCACGAGAGAGGGTGAAGCTGAGGGTTGCGCCCGCGGTGCTCCGGACAGCGGGGCGGGGGAAGTCGGTGGGCAACTCCAGCACCGCCGGAGCACCAGCGAGCTTCGTCTCCCACCAGGCCACTTCCTGCCGCAGCGTCTCACCTGAGAGCGTGCGGCGCTGCCAGTCGGCGTAGTCGGCGTACTGCACGGGCAGCGCGGGCAGGGGTGACGGTTGTCCGGCGGAGAAGGCCGCGTAGAGGGCGGCAACTTCTCGCACCATCACGCCCAGCGACCAGCCGTCGGAGACGATGTGGTGCATCGTGACGACGAGGACGTGCTCGGTTTCGCTCAGCTTGAAGAGGAGGGTGCGCAGGAGGGGGCCGGTGCGCAAGTCGAAGGGCCGGCGCATCTCCGTTTCCACGCGGGCCCGTGTCTCGGGTTCGCGCTGCGCTTCGGGGACGTCCGTGAGATCGACGAGGCTCAGCGGCAGAATGTTGGCAGGGTGGATGACCTGGGCGGGCGTCCCCTCCACCTGGACGAAGGTGGTGCGCAGCGCTTCGTGGCGGCGCACGACTTCCTGCAGGGCGCGCTCCATCACGTCGGCGTGCAGGTGGCCTTCCAGCCGGACGGCGACGGGGACGTTGTAGAGCGAGCTGCCCGGCTCAAGCTGATCCATCAGCCACAGCCGTTGCTGGGCGAAGGACAGAGGCCGCGTGCCTTCATGCGAGACGTGGGTGAGTTGTGGGCTGCTGGTGCGGGTGAGTCCCTTCAGGCGAATGGCAAGGGCCTCCACGGTGGGCGACTCGAAGAGGGCGCGCAGAGGGAGTTCCACGCTGAACTCAGCGCGCACGCGTGACACCACCTGCGTGGCCAGCAGTGAGTGGCCGCCCAGCTCGAAGAAGGAATCCTTCACGCCTACCTGGGGCAGGCGAAGCACCTCCGCCCAGATGGACGCCAGCTTCGACTCCGTCTCCGTGCGAGGTGCCTCGTAGGTGCTGCGTGCCTGCGACGCTTCCGGCTCGGGCAGAGCCTTGCGGTCCACCTTGCCGTTGGAGTTGAGCGGCAAGGCCTCCAGGACGAGGAGCGCGGAGGGGACCATGTACTCGGGCAGCTGCTGCCGGAGGTGGGCCTTGAGTGACTCGGAGTCCAGCGAGTGGCCGTCGCGCGCGGTGACGTAGGCGACCAGCCGCTTGTCTGCGGCTTCGCCCCTGGCGACGACGACGGCGTCCTTGAGGCCCGGAGCCCGGCGAAGCGCCGCTTCGATTTCCCCCAGCTCGATGCGGAAGCCACGCACCTTCACCTGGAAGTCGATGCGGCCGAGGTACTCCAGGCGCCCGTCCATGCGGTAACGGACGCGGTCGCCCGTGCGGTACATGCGGCCACCCGGAGGGCCGTAGGGCTCGGGCACGAAGCGCTCCGCGGTGAGGTCCGGGCGCAGCAGGTAGCCGCGCGCCTGGCCTTCACCGGCGAGGTACAGCTCTCCGGCAACGCCCACGGGCACCGGCTGCAACGAAGCGTCCAGCACGTAGGCACGCGTCGCGGGGAGTGGCCTGCCGATGAGGGGCACCTCGTCACGGCCGACGAGTGCGGCGGTGGAGTAGGTGGTGTCCTCGGAGGGCCCGTAGAGGTTGTAGAGCTTCTGCACCGTCGGGACGGCGTAGACCCGCCTGGCCAGCGTCTCGGGCAGCGCTTCACCCGCGAGGTTGATGACGCGCACGGTGGACGGCACCGCATTCAGGCGCAGCAGCTGCGCCATGGCGGAGGGCACCGTGTTGACGAGGGTGACGTGGGAGGCGGTAGGTAGTTCCGCGAGGTGCAGCGCGTTGCGTGCCACCACGACTGCACCACCACTGCTCAACGGGGCGAAGAGCTCGAAGACGGAGAGGTCGAAGTTGAGGCTCGTCGCGGCGAGCGTGCCCTTCAACTCCTCCGGGGTGAACGTCGCCAGGGCCCAGTGGAGGAAGGAGACAGCATTGCCATGGGAGATGGCGACGCCCTTGGGACGGCCGGTGCTGCCGGAGGTGTAGATGAGGTAGGCGAGGTGGCCCGGATGGATGTCCACCTGGGGCACGGTGGTGGGCTGTTTCGCCAGCTCCGCATCCGAGTCGAGGCACACTGCTGTGGCCGGCGTTTCGGGCAGTGCAGACAGAAGATGCGAATGGGCGACGAGAGCGGGGCCCTGCGCGTCTTCCAGCAGCCAGCCCAGGCGCTCGCGCGGGTAGCTGGGATCCAGCGGCACGTAGGCGCCACCGGCCTTGAGAATGCCGAGGGCTCCGATGACGAGGTCCTCGGTACGCTCGACGCACAAACCCACGCGGACTTCCGGGCCGACGCCCAGGCCACGCAGGCGATGGGCGAGCTGGTTCGCCTTCGCGTCCACCTCGCGGTAGGTCAGCTGCCGTTCCGGCGTGATGACAGCCAGCGCATCCGGTGTGCGGCGCACCTGGGCCTCCACCATCGCGGGGATGCTGGGCTCACGGTGGCTTTCAGTGGCCGCCGGGTTCCAGTCGACGAGGAGTTGCTGGCGCTCGGCTTCAGTGAGCAACGGCAAATCGCTCAGCCGCGTGTCGGACTTCTGCGCGATGGCCTCTAGCAGCACACCGAAGTGGCCCGCCATCCGCTGGATGGTCGCTGCATCGAACAGGTCCGTCGCGTACTCCAATGAGCCGACCAGCCCTCCCGGGACCTCTTGCAGCGAGAGGGAGAGGTCGAACATCGCGGAGTGGGCTTCCAGCGGCACGGCCTGGAACGACAGGCCCGGCAGGTGCAGTGCCCGGGCTGGCGTGTTCTGCAGGACGAACATGGCCTGGAAGAGCGGACTGCGGCTCAGGTCCCGCGTGGGCTGCACGGCTTCGACGAGCTTCTCGAAGGGCAGGTGCTGGTGGTCGTAGGCCGCGAGCGTCGTGCCTCGCACCTGGGCGAGCAGCTCCCGGAACGTCACGCGTGGATTCAGCTGGGCGCGCAGGACCAGGGTGTTGATGAAGAAGCCGATGAGGCCTTCAGTCTCCGCCTGGGTGCGGCCCGCGATGGGGGAACCGACGCTGACGTCGTCCTGCGCGGAGTAGCGAGACAGCAGCAGCTGGAAGGCCGCCAGCAGCGTCATGAAGGGCGTGGCGCCTTCCCGCTGCGCCAGGGCCTTGAGGGCCTCCGCGATGTTGGCGGGGATCCGCACCTCCACGGTTGCGCCACGGTGCGACTGCACGGGCGGACGCGGACGGTCCGTCGGCAGCTCGAGCGCGGAAGGGGCTCCCGACAGCTGCTGCTTCCAGTAACCCAGTTGCGCGTCGAGCACCTCACCCTGGAGCCAGTTGCGCTGCCACGCCGCGAAGTCCGCGTACTGCACGGGCAGCGGCGAGAGGGCCGGAGTGCTTCCCGAGGTGAAGGCCTCGTAGAAGGCCACCATCTCGCGGACGAGGACGCCCATGGACCAGCCGTCGGAGACGATGTGGTGCATCGTCACCAACAGCAGGTGTTCATTCTGCTCCAGGCGCACCAGCGTGCTGCGCAGCAGCGGGCCCGTGGCGAGGTTGAACGGCCGCCGCGCTTCTTCGTCGGCCAGCCGACGGGACTCTTCCTTCCGCTGGGCAGCCGGCAGGGAGGAGAGGTCCACGAGAGGCAATGTCCAATCCGCCGGGGCATGGATGCGCTGGATGGGCTGGCCCTGGTGCTCGTGGAAGGTGGTGCGCAGGGCTTCGTGGCGCTGGACGAGCGACTCGAAGGCACGGCGCAGCGCTTCGAGGTCCAGGTGGCCGGAGAGCTGGAGCGCGGTGGGCAGGTTGTAGGACGCGTCCCCCGGCTGGAGCTGATCCAACAGCCACAGCCGCTGCTGCGCGAAGGACAGCGGCTCGGAGGCGCTGCGGGTCGCGGCCTTGCGCAGGGGAACCGATGGCGCGGTGGTCTTCTCGGAGTCGATGCGCCGGGCGAGGGCGGCGATGGTGGGTGCCTCGAACAGCGCACGCAGGGGCAGCTCCCTGCGGAACGTGGCGCGCACGCGCGAGACGAGCTGGGTGGCCAGCAGCGAATGGCCGCCGAGCGCGAAGAAGTCGTCGTGGATGCCCACGCGCTCTACGTGCAGGACCTGCTCGAAGAGCGGGGCAAGTCGTTCCTCGGTGGGCGTTTGCGGCGCGACGTAGCGGTTCGCCAGTTCCGAACTCACCGGCGCGGGCAGGGCCTTGCGGTCCACCTTGCCGTTGGTGTTCAGCGGCAGGGACTCCAGCACGAGGAAGGCGGAGGGCACCATGTACTCGGGCAGGTGTTGCTTGAGCCAGGCCTTGAGGTCGTCCGCCGACGGTGCGGTCTCCACTTCGCCGTCCGAGAGCACCACGTAGGCGACGAGCCGCTTGTCCCCGGGCACGTCCTCGCGCGCCAGCACCACGGCTTCATGGACCCCCGAGTGCTTGAGGAGGGCCGCTTCGATTTCGCCCAGCTCGATGCGGAAGCCACGCACCTTCACCTGGAAGTCAGCGCGGCCCAGGTAGTCGAGCATCCCGTCCGCGCGCCAGCGCACCACGTCTCCGGTGCGGTAGAGGCGGGCACCCGGGGTGGAGGCGAAGCCATCCGGGATGAAGCGGTCGGCTGTCAGCTCGGGACGGTTGAGGTAGCCGCGAGCCACGCCCTCGCCGCCGATGAACAGCTCACCCGCGACGCCGACAGGCACGGGGCGCAGCGTGCGGTCCAGCACGTAGACGCGCACGTTGGGCAGGGGCCTGCCGATGGTGGGCGTGGGCGAGGCGTCGAAGGCGCAGGCGGTGGCGTCGACGGTGCACTCGGTGGGTCCGTAGACGTTGAAGACACGGGGGCGCGGGACTTGGGCGAGGTGACGCCAGGTGGCCGGGTCCACGGCCTCACCGCCCACGAGGACGCGGCGGGGAATGGACTGGCTCGCCAGAAGCCCTTCATCCACCAGCAGACGCAGGTGCGCAGGGGAGCAGTCCAGGACGTCCAGCCCGTCCTGGCCAATGCGATTCACGAGCTCGCGTACGTCGGCGCGGGCCTCGTCGGGGACGATGCAGAGGGTGTGGCCGTCGAGGACCTGGATGAGCTGCTTGACGGAGGCGTCGAAGGAGAGCGGCGCGTTGACGCTGACGCGCTCCGCCGGCTGTGCGTCCGCGTGGACGGTGGCGGCAAGGGCGACGCGCAGGTTCAGCACGGAGCGGTGCTGAATCATCACGCCCTTGGGACGGCCGGTGCTGCCGGAGGTGTAGATGATGTACGCGAGGTGCTCCGGAGTGACGGACGTTACCGGAGCCTCGTTGGATTCAAGCGCGAGGTCCGCGGCGTCGGAGTCCAAGCAGATGTCGTGCGCGGCGTGCGGAGGCAGCGAGTCGCGCAGGCGCTGCTGGGTAAGGACGACGGGAGCACCCGTGTCCACGAGGACGTGGGAGAGCCACTCACGGGGGTAGCTGGGGTCGATGGGGACGTAGGCGCCCCCGGCCTTGTGGGTACCGAGGATGCCAACGAGGGCCTCGACGGAGCGCTCCACGCAGAGCACCACACGTACGTCGGGGCCGACGCCCAGCTTCACCAGCCGATGGGCGAGCTGATTGGCGCGCGTGTCCAGCTCACGGAAGGTGAGCTGCTCTTCGCGGCAGATGACGGCGAGGGCATCAGGCGTGCGAAGGGCCTGGGCGGCGAAGGCCTCATGGAGGCAGAGGTCGCGGGGGAACTCCGCGCTGGGGCCGTTCCACTCGACTAGCAGCTGCTGACGCTCCGGAGCGGTGAGCAGCGGCAGGCTCGCGAGCGTCGCGTCCGGCTTCGCGGCGATGGCCTCCAGCAGTACGCCGAGGTGGCCCACCATGCGCTGCACGGTCGAAGCGTCGAAGAGGTCGCTGCTGTACTCCAGGACACCGATGAAGCCCTGGGGAGAGTCCTGCAGCGTCAGCGTCAGGTCGAATTTCGCGGAGTTCGATTCGAGCGGAAGCTGCTCGAAGGACAAGCCCGGCACACGCAGGGCTTCGATGGGCGTGTTCTGCAGGGAGAACATCGCCTGGAAGAGCGCGCTGCGGCTCAGGTCGCGAACGGGCTGGAGGACTTCCACCAGCTTCTCGAAGGGCACGTGCTGGTGTTCGTAGGCCGCGAGCGTCGTACCTCGCACCTGGGCCAGCAGTTCACGGAACGTCGCGCGCGGGTTCAGTTGGGCACGCAGGACCAGGGTGTTGATGAAGAAGCCGATGAGGCCTTCGGTCTCCGCCTGGGTACGGCCGGCAATCGGCGAACCGACGCTGATGTCGTCCTGTCCAGAGTAGCGAGACAGCAGCAACTGCCAGGCCGCGAGCAGCAGCATGAAGGGCGTGGCGCCCTCACGCTGCGCCAGGGCCTTGAGGGACTGCGAAACCTCCGGAGGGAGGCGCACGTCCACCGTGGCGCCCCGGTGCGACTGCACGGGCGGGCGCGGGCGGTCCGTGGGCAGATCCAGTGCGGAAGGCGCACCCGCGAGCTTCTCCTTCCAGTAGGAGAGCTGGGTCTCCAGCGTTTCACCCTGGAGCCATTCCTGCTGCCAGATGGCGAAGTCCGCGTACTGCACCGACAGCGGCGCGAGAGTGGGCACCTGCCCCGCGTGGAACGCCGCGTAGAGAGCTGTGAGCTCCCGGACGAGGACGCCCATGGACCAGCCGTCGGAGACGATGTGGTGCATCGTCACCAGGAGCAGGTGCTCCACGTCGCCCAGGCGCACCAGGGACGTGCGCAGGAGCGGACCGGCTTCCAAATCGAAGGGCCGGCGTGCTTCGAGGTTCGCGAGGCGCCGCGCCTCTTCGTCCCGCTGCGCTTCAGGCAGAGAGGACACGTCGAGCACAGGCAGCGTCCACGCCGAGGGCGAGTGGACGCGCTGAGCGGGCTGGCCCTGGTGCTGGACGAGGGTGGTGCGCAACGTCTCATGCCGGGCGACGAGGGCCTCGAAGGCGCGGCGCAGGGCTTCGACGTCCACCTGGCCCTTCAGGCGGAGGGCCGCGGGGATGTTGTACGCGGCGCTGCCCGGCTGGAGTTGGTCCAGGAGCCACAGCCGCTGCTGGGCGAAGGAGAGAGGCGGGGGGCCTTCGTGGGTGGCGCGAGTCAGCGGCGGCAGACGGGGGCCGGAGGTGGCGGTGCGCAGACGCTCGGCGAGGGCGGCGACGGTGGGGGCCTCGAAGAGGGCGCGCAGGGGCACTTCCGCGCCGAAGGCGGCGCGGACGCGGGAGACGAGCTGGGTGGCCAGCAGCGAGTGGCCGCCGAGGGAGAAGAAGTCGGAGTGGATGCCCACGCGCTCCACGCGCAGGACGTGGGCGAAGACTTCGGCGAGCTTCTCCTCGGTGGCGTTGCGCGGGGCAACGAAGTCCGCGAGGGGCGAGGCGTCGGGGACAGGCAGGGCCTTCCTGTCCACCTTGCCGTTGGCGTTGAGGGGGAGGGCCTCCAGGACGAGGAAGGCGGAGGGCACCATGTACTCGGGCAGCCGCTCCTTGAGAAAGGCGCGCACCGCGCTGGTGTCCAGCTGCTGGCCCGCGGTGGGCACGAGGTACGCCACCAGACGCTTGTCACCAGGGGCGTCCTCACGGGCGAGGACGACGGCCTCATGCACGGAGGCATGGGCGAGGAGGGAGGCTTCGATTTCGCCCAGCTCGATGCGGAAGCCGCGCACCTTCACCTGGAAGTCGAGCCGCTGCAGGTAGTCCAGCTGGCCGTCCGCGCGCCATCGCACGACGTCGCCAGTGCGGTAGAGGCGAGCGCCCGGGGAGGAGGAGAAGGGGTGGGGGATGAAGCGCTCGGCACTCAGGGCAGGCTGGCCGAGGTAGCCCCAGGCGAGGCCCTCGCTGGCGAGGAAGAGCTCACCCGGGACGCCGATGGGCACCGGCTGCAGGTGGGCGTCGAGGACGTAGGTGCGGGTGTTGGCGATGGGGCGGCCAATGGGAGGCCGCGTGCCGTCGTCGCGCGCGGAAGGCGGGACGGGGGTGAAGGTGGCGACGACGGTGCTCTCGGTGGGCCCGTAGTGGTTGAAGAGGGTGGCGGGCAGCGAGGGGGGCGGACCGTGGTGCAGGGCGTCTCCACCCGTCAGCAGGGCCCGGAGGGCCATGGGGCGGGGCCATTCCTCGCGCAGGACGGCCTCGGCCAGGGGCGTCGGCATGAAGCAGGTGGTGATGGCTTCGCGGGCCATCCACTGCAGCAGTTGGGAGGGCTCCGCGCGCACGGCGTCCGGAGGGACGACGAGGCTGGCGCCGGAGGCGAGCGAAGGCCACACCTCCCAGGTGGAGGCGTCGAAGGCGACGCCGGCGGTGAGGGCGGTGGAGTCGTCAGGCGTCAGCGAATAGGTGCGCTGGTGCCAGGAGACGAGGTTCATCAACGCGCGGTGGTGGACGGCGACGCCCTTGGGCTTGCCAGTGCTGCCGGAGGTGTAGATGACGTAGGCCAAATCCTCCGGGCCCACCGAAGCCACCGGCAGCGGCTGACGCGTTGCCTCTGCTTCCAGGGAGAGGACGCGCGCGGAGAGCGAAGGCAGTGAGGAACGCAGGTGGTGCTGGGTGAGGAGGACGGAGGCAGCGGAGTCCTCCAGCATGAAAGCCAGACGCTCCGGCGGGATGCCGGGAGAGACAGGGACGTAGGCGGCGCCCACCTTGAGGACCGCGAGCAATCCCGCCACCAACTCCGGAGAGCGCTCGGCGAGGACGGCGACACGGTCGCCTCGGGAGACACCGGCCGCGTGCAGTTGGACGGCAAGGCCGTGGGCCCAGGCGTCGAGGCCCGCGTAGGTGAGGCTTCGCTCGCCCATGCGCACGGCGATGGCATCCGGTGCACTACGGGCCTGCTGGGCGACGACGTGGTGGATGCAGGTGTCGCGAGGGAAGGCGACGTCCGTCTCATTCCACTCGACGAGAAGTTGCTGCCTCTCCGCGGCCGTCATGAGGGGCAGCGCGGAGATGCGCGCGTCGGGCTGGGCGGCGAGGGAGGAGAGGAGGACAGCGAAGTGGCCCATCAGCCGCTGGACGGAGGAGGCGTCGAAGAGGTCGGTGCTGTACTCGAGGAAGCCGGTGAGGCCGTGGGGCACCTCGAAGAGGGTGAGGGCCAAATCGAAGCGGGAGGAGTTGCCCTCCAGGGGGATGGGCTGGAAGGCCATGCCCGGGACGCGGAGTGCCTCGGCGGGGGCATTCTGCAGGACGAGCATCACCTGGAAGAGAGGGCTGCGGCTCAAGTCACGCGAGGGCTGGAGGACTTCCACCAGCTTCT
>NZ_BTTW01000022.1 GCF_036245865.1 Corallococcus caeni
CTTCGGGGCCGACGCCCAGCAGGCGCAGGTGGTGGGCGAGGCGGCAGACGCGCTCGGAGAGGGAGCGGAAGGAGAGCTGCGTCTGCGAGGTGAAGAGGGCGGTGGCGTCCGGCGTGCGCGCGGCCTGTGCGAAGAAGAGGGAGGGGAGGGAGAGCTCCAGCGGGTAGGGCGTGGCGGTGGCGTTGAGCTCCACCAGCAGCCGTTGACGCTCGGCCTCCGGCAGTACCGGCAGCTCGCTGAGGCGTGCGTCGGGTGACGCGACGGCTCCGGTCAACAGGGTGGAGAACTGCTCCGCCAGCCGGGCGATCGTCTCTGTCGCGAAGAGGTCGGTGTTGTACTCCAGGAACCCGCGGATCGAGTCTCCGGTCTCCTGGAGCGACAAGGTCAGGTCGAACTTCGCGGTGACGGTGTCGGTGCCCTCGACCTCCAACGTCACGCCCGGCAGGCCCAGGGAACGCATGGGCGCGTTCTGCAGGATGAAGAGGACCTGGATGAGCGGCGTGTGGCTGAGGTCGCGCGACAGGTGGAGCGCGTCGACGAGGTGCTCGAAGGGAAGCTCCTGGTGCGCGTAGGCCTCCAGGCAGGTGGCCTGCACGCGACGCAGCAGCGCGCGGAAGGAGGGCTGTCCGGAGAGGTTCGCGCGAATGGGAAGCGTGTTGATGAAGCAGCCGATGAGCGCCTCGGTCTCGCTGCGCGTCCTGTTGGCGATGGGAGTGCCGACGACGAAGTCGTCCTTGGCGCAGTAGCGCTGGAGGAGGACCTGGAAGGCGGCCATCAGCGTCATGAAGAGGGTGACGCCCTCCTCCCGGCTGAGCGCCTTCAGTGAAGCCGTGAGCTCCGCGGGCAGCTGGAAGGGATGGAGCGCGCCGCGCGTGGTCGCGATGGCCGGACGCGGGAAGTCCGTGGGCAGCTCGAGGATCGTGGGCACGTCCGCGAGCTGGTGCGTCCAGTAGTCCAGCAGCGA
Organism: Corallococcus caeni; assembly: GCF_036245865.1. Lineage (NCBI taxonomy): Bacteria > Pseudomonadati > Myxococcota > Myxococcia > Myxococcales > Myxococcaceae > Corallococcus > Corallococcus caeni. The sequence continues at coordinate 965 of NZ_BTTW01000022.1, forward strand.
TTGCCGCGCCGGACCCTGGAGCCGCTCGCGTTGCCAGAGCGCGTAGTCGGCGTACTGGATGGGCAGCGGAGGCAACGCATCCGGCTGTCCGCGCAGCGCGGCGGCGTAGAGCGTGGCGACCTCCTGGATGAGCACGCCCAGGGACCAGCCGTCGGCCACGACGTGATGCATGGACAGCAGCCACAGGTGCGAGTCGTCCGCGAGCCGAAGCAGGCAGGAGCGCAGCAGCGGTCCCTGCTTCAGGTCGAAGGGGCGCAGGGCGAAGTCCTGCGTGTGCCGCGCCATTTCGGTGGCTCGGGCGTCAGCCGAAAGCGAACGCAGGTCGGTGAGCGGCAGCGGGACGTCCTGGTCCGGGGCGATGACCTGCACGGGCCGCCCGTCGACGAGCTGGAACGTGGTGCGCAGGCCCTCGTGGCGCTGGACGACGGTGCGCAGGCTGTGCGTCAGGGCGGTCACGTCGAGCGCCCCCGTCAGGCGCACCGCCAGGGGAATGACGTAGAGCGGGCTGTCCGGCAGCAGCTGGTCGATGAACCACAACCGCTCCTGCGCGAAGGACAGGGGAAGCGCGGAGGCACCTTGTTCCCGGGGACGAATGCTCCCGGGCGTCGAGGCCTTCTCCGTCGGGCCGACAGGGGCTTCCCGGTCGACCTGCTCGGCCAGGTGCTGCTGGATGAGCGTGGCGAGCTGTCCCACGGTGGGGGACTGGAAGAGGCTCCGGAGCGGCAGGGTGACCTGGAACGCATCCCGCACCCGCGAGGCGACTCGAGTGCCCAGCAGCGAATGGCCACCCAGCTCGAAGAAGTTGTCGTGCAGGCCGACCTGCTCGACCCCCAGCAGCTCCTGCCAGATGTGGGCGAGCTGCTTCTCGACGGGCGTCAAGGGCGCGGCGTAGGGCGTCTTCAGGTGGGGGCGTGCATGCGGTGCGGACGCCGCCGACTCCGCCGCGCCGGGCAGCGCCGCGTCCCGTTGGAGCCACAGGGCGAGCCGGGCCTGGAGGTCTCCAGTGGAGACGACGAGCTGCCCGCAGCCCAGCCCCCGGGAGAGGATCCGCTGGAAGGCGTCGAGTGCTTCCGGCGCCGTCATCGTGTAGCGGTCCATGCTGGTGCTGACCTGGGCGCGCGGATTGGGCTGCTGCACCTGCCAGCCATCCCAGTTCGTGCTGATCCACGGCGTCCCGCCCCGCTTGTTCTGTCGGGCCGCGAAGGCGTCGACGAACAGGTTGGCCGCCGAGTACGCGACGAAGCCCAGGCCGCCCAGGACCGAGGCGTTCGAGGACAGCAGCACGCAGAAGTCCAACGCCGAGTCCCGGAGCAGCGTGTCCAGGACGTAGAGCCCGTGGACCTTGGGCTGGAACTGGGACGCGGACTCCTGGAGGCCCACGTCTCGAAGGGGGCTGAAGATGGACGTGCCGTGGGTGATGCCCGCCGCGTGGATCACGCCGTGAAGCGGGCCGAAGCGGCCGGTGGCCTGGGAGAGGGCCGAGCGCATCGCGTCCACGTTGGCGACGTCCGCGCTCAGCACGAGCACCTCCGCGCCCAGCGCTTCCAGTTCCTGGAGCTTGCGGATCCGCTGGCAGGTGGGCTCGTCCGAAGGGTGCTGGGAGAGCCACTCCGGCCAGAGCTCCCGCGAGGGCAGGCCGGTGCGTCCGACGAGGACGAGTCGGGCCTGGACGGTCCGCGCGAGGTGCTCGGCCAGCAGCAGGCCGACGCCGCCGAGCCCGCCCGTGACGAGGTACGTCCCGTGCTGGCGAAGCACCGGGCCCGGCTGCGCGGCGGCTTCCAACCGGAGCGGTTCATAGGCCTGCACCCAGCGCTGAGGGCCGCGATAGGCAACCACCGGCTCCGCGGCGCGGGCTTCGAGCTCCGTCAGGAGCTGACCGACGAGCGTCGATGACGGAGAGATGCCGCCATCGGGAAGCACGAGGTCGATGCAGCGGCAGGTGATGTGCGGGAACTCCTGCGGAATCACCTTGCAGGGGCCCAGCAGCGTGGCCTTCTCCGGCCAGGCCGGCTCCAGGGCGGTGACGTCGCAGAGGCGGTTCGACACGACTTCGAAGCGCAGGGGCTTGTCGAAGCCCAGCGTGTCGAGCGCCTGCGCGAGGAACAGCAGGCTGTAGTAGCCCCGCTCCTGCGTGTGCTCGAAGTGCGCGCGTTCTTCCCGGACCGCCGGCTCGCCGCCAGTGACGCTCCAGCAGTGCACGACGGTGTCCAGGGGTTGCTCCCGGACCTGGAGGGCGGTGAGCAGCCGCTCGTAGTCACCGCGGATCGTCGGGTTCAGCGTGAAGGAGCGGGGACCGTTCCGCTGGTACTCCGCGCCCATGGAGACGGAGACGACGGAGTGACCGAGTGCTTCGAGGCGCGAAGTGAGGGCGGAGGCAAGGCCGAGCGAGTCAACGAAGACGAGGCAGCGGCGGGACGGGGAGACGGATGCAGCGGGAGGAAGCGAGCGCTTCCAGGAGGGCAGATAGAACCAGTCCTCGACGCGGGACTGCTTGCGAAGCGGATCCGCGAGAGCCGAGGCGAGGGATGCGCGTCCGGGCTCGACCCAGAAGCGCTGGCGCTCATAGGGATAGGTGGGAAGGAGAGCGCGGCGGGGAGGCGCGGAGTGGACGGCGGTCCAGGAGATGGGGACGCCAGAGAGCCAGGCGCGGCCGAGAGACGAGAGCAGCACATGCACGTCGTCTGCTTCCTCCTGCGGGTGTCGCATGGAGGAGACGACGACGGCGTCCGGGTGCGAGCGAGTGGAGAGGTGGGCGAGGCGGGTGAGCGTCTGGCCAGGGCCGACCTCAAGGAAGAGGGGCGAAGGCAGAGAGGCGAGCGCCGTTTGCACACCGGAGGCGAAGCGCACCGTCTGGCGAAGGTGACGGGCCCAGTACTCGGGGCTGGTGGCTTCGCTGGAGGTAATCCAGGTGCCGGAGACGTTGGAGAGAAAGGGAAGCGAAGGAGGCTGAAGGGAGAGGGAGGAGAGGGCGCGGGTGAACTCCGCGAGAAGCGGCTCCACCATGGAGGAGTGGGCAGCGACGTCGATGGCGATTTCGCGGTGCTCGATGGAGGAGGCGCGAAGGCGCTCGGCGAGCTGGGCAATTGACGCAGAGGGGCCGGAGACAACGCAGAGGGAGGGAGCGTTGACGGCGGCGAGGGAGAGCGAGTCACCCAGAAGGGGAAGGACGTCAGCCTCGGAGAGGGCGACGCTGAGCATGGAGCCCGCAGGAAGCCGCTCGAAGAGGCGGCCACGGAGGCAGACGAGGGCGAGCGCGTCTTTCAGTGAGAAGACGCCCGCGAGGCATGCAGCGACGTACTCGCCAAGAGAGTGGCCGATGAGGGCCTGGGGCTTGAGTCCCCAGGCGAGCCATTGCTGGGCCAGTGCGTAGGAGGTGACGAAGAGGGCCGGAAGGCCGAGGCGGGGCTGGCGCAGGAGGGAAGCGCAAGCATCGGCGCGGGAGGCCTCGGGGTAGAGGACGGCGCGCAGGTCCTGGCCGAGAAGAGGCAGCAGGAGGGAGGCGCAGCGGTCGACGGTGTCGCGGAAGAGGGGAAGGGAGGCGTAGAGGGACTGGCCCATGAGGGCGTACTGGGCGCCGCCCCCCGGGAACATGAAGACGACGGGCCTGTCGTCGGACTCGTCGAAGACAGAAGGCTGGGGGGCCTGGAGAAGTTGCGAGGCCTGGAGGGCGTCGGAAGCGACGAGGAAGCGGCGGTGGGGCAGCAGGCGGCGACCCACCTGGAGGGTGAAGGCGACGTCGGCCAGGGGCAGCTCGGGGTGGGCCTGCAGATGCGAGGCGAGCTGGGCGGTGGCGCTCTCCAGCGCGGACGCCGTCTTCGCCGACAGCACCAGCACCTGCGGCGTGCCCGCGCTGATCATCGGCTCGGAGGATTCAGGTGCCGGAGCCTCCTCGAGGATGACGTGGGCGTTGGTGCCACCGATGCCGAAGGCACTGACGCCCGCCCTTCGAGGCACACCCGCAGGAGGCTGCCAGTCCTGCAGCGAGGCATTGACGTAGAAGGGACTGCCCTCCAGGCCAAGCTGCGGGTTGGGCGCGGAGTAGTGAAGGCTGGGGGGCAGCTTGCGGTGGTGAAGCGCGAGCGCCGTCTTGATGAGGCCGGTGACACCCGCAGCGGCATCCAGGTGGCCCAGGTTGGATTTGACGGAACCCAGGGCGCACGTGGCACGCGAGGACGAACGGAAGGCGCGCTTGAGGGCTGCCAGCTCAATGGGATCGCCCATGGGCGTGGCGGTGCCGTGCGCTTCGACATAGGAGATGGACGCAGGCTCCACGTCGGCCATGGCGAGCGCTTCGGCGATGGCTTCGGCCTGGCCGTCGACACTGGGAGCCGTGAAGCCAGGCTTGAGGGCGCCATCGTTGTTGATGGCCGAGCCCTTGATGACGGCATAGACGGTGTCGCCGTCGTTCAGCGCATCCGAGAGGCGCTTGAGGAGGACGACGCCAACGCCGTTGCCGCTGACGGTGCCCTGGGCCTTGGCATCGAAGGTACGGCAGTGGCCATCCGGCGACAGGATGCCTTCCGGCTCGTAGACGTAGCCGGAGGCCTGGGGAACGCGGATGCAGACGCCACCCGCCAGTGCCATGTCGCACTCGCCATTGGCCAGGGACTGGGCCGCGAGGTGGACGGCGACGAGCGAGGTGGAGCAGGCGGTCTGGACGGTGAGGCTGGGGCCGCGCAGGCCGAGCTTGTAGGCCACGCGCGTCGCCACGAAGTCCTTGTCGTTGCCGAGCATGAGCTCGTAGCTGTCGACCGTCGTCATGACCTCCGCGTTGGTGCAGAGGTTGTTGAGCAGATACGTGTTGGTGCTCACCCCGGCGAAGACGCTGGTGCGGTTGTCAGGGGCGGGAGCCCCATGGCCCGCGCGATCGAGGACCTCGGCGGCGCACTCCAGGAAGAGGCGCTGCTGGGGATCCATGGTGGCGGCCTCGCGAGGGGCAAGGCCGAAGAACGAGGCATCGAACTGCTCGATGTCGGCGAGCCCGCCCCGGGCGGGGACGTAGTCGGGCCGGCCACGCACGGAAGCGTCGACCCCCGCGGCCGCGAGCTCCGCGTCGGAGAAGAAGGAGATGGACTCGGCGCCCGAGCAGAGGTTCTCCCAGAGCGCGTCAACGCTCCGCGCACCGGGGAAGCGCCCGCTCATGCCGATGATCGCGACTTCGTGACTGAAGTTGTCTGAGGTGTCCATCGTGAGGTCTCGGGTCCCGGGGTTACTTCTTCGACGTCTTGTTGCGCTCGCGCAGTGCCCGCTGGTTCTTCATCGAGGCTTTGCGATTCGTGGCCCGGTCCTGGCTGTGCTCGAACGAGCCCGCCTCGGCCTGCTGGGTGACGTGCTTCGCGAGTGAGCGGATGGTGGGAGCCTGGAAGAGCTCGACCAGCGGAACGTCGAGCTTCAAGGCTTCACGAAGCCGCGTGTGCAGCTGGACCATCAGCAGCGAGTTGCCGCCGAGGTCGAAGAAGTTGTCGTGGACGCCGACCTTGTCGAGGCGAAGGACGGCCTGCCACGCGGAGGCGAGCTGCACCTCCAGCGCGCTCTGCGGCGCGACGAAACCCGTGTCCAGCGAGGGCCGCGCATCCGGTGCGGGCAGAGCACGCCGGTCCAGCTTGCCGTTGGGCGTGAGCGGGAACGCGTCCAGGGGCAGCAGGTGCGCGGGCACCATGTAGCCGGGCAACTGCTGCTGCAACGCGCGGCGCAGCTCACTGACGGAGGGCGCGTCGGGAGCAAGGACGAGGTACGCGACAAGGCGCTTGTCGCCGGGCACGTCCTCACGGACGAGGACGGCCACCTCGCGCACGCCGGACTGGCGGGCCAGCGCGGCCTCAATCTCCCCCAGCTCGATGCGGAAGCCGCGCAGCTTCACCTGGTTGTCGCGACGGCCGAGGAACTCCAGCTGGCCATCCGCGCGCCAGCGGGCGAGGTCGCCGGTGCGGTAGAGGCGGGCACCGGGCGAAGTGCTGAAGGGGTTGGGGACGAAGCGCTCGGCGGTGAGCACAGGCTGGCCGAGGTAGCCGCGAGCCAGTCCGTCTCCACCGGCGAAGAGTTCGCCCGGCACACCAATGGGCGAGGGCTGGCCGAAGCGGTCCAGGACGAAGACGGAGGTGTTGGAGATGGGGCGGCCCAGGGGGACGGAGGCGCCTACCTGGGAAGCGTCGGAGAGAGGAGCGCAGCAGGTGAAGGTGGTGTTCTCGGTGGGGCCGTAGCCGTTGACGAGGGTGCAGTGAGGCAGACGTGAGAGCCAGGCCCGCACGTGGGAGGCAGAGAGGACGTCGCCCCCTGCCAGCAGGGTGCGCAGGGGCCGCAGCAGAGGCAGCAGGGAGTCGTCGAGGGAGTCGACGAGCTGGTGGAAGAGGCCCGCGGTCAGCCAGAGGGTGGAGACGTTGAAGAGGGAGACGGCGTGGGCAAGGGACTCGGCGGAAGGAGGCGAGGCGGGGAAGAGGGCCAGCCGAGCGCCATTGAGAAGAGGAGCCCACACCTCGAAGGTGGAGGCGTCGAAGGCAGTGGGCGCCAGGTGCAGCACGACGTCATCGGCACGCAGGGCGAAGTAGTTGGACTCCTTCACCAGACGGATGACGGCCTGGTGCGGAACGCTGACGCCCTTGGGCCGCCCCGTGGAGCCCGACGTGTAGATGACGTAGGCGAGGCCCTGGGATGAGAGGGTGCTGGCCGGAGGCGAGGACGGTCGCGAGTCCACCTCGGACTGCACCTCGTCGAGGCAGAGCACCCGGTGGGCGCCCGTGGGCAGCCTGTCGCGAAGCGCCGAGTGGGAGAGGACGAGAGAGGCGCCTGAGTCCTCGAGCATGAAGGCAAGGCGCTCGGAGGGGTAGCTGGTGTCGAGAGGGAGGTAGGCGCCGCCCGCGGAGAGGATGGCCAGGAGGCTGACGATGAGGTCGTGCGAGCGCTCGATGAAGACGCCGACGGTGACCTCGGGGCCAACGCCCAGGTGGCGCAGGTGGTGGGCAAGGCGGCCGGCGCGCTCGGAGAGGGCGCGGTAGGTGAGGGAGGCGTCGGCGCTGAGCAGTGCGAGCGCGTCCGGAGTGCTGGCGGCCTGCGCGTGGAAGAGTGAAGCGATGGAGTCGGACGGATAGGCGGAGGTGTTGGCGTTGAACTCCACCAGCACCTGCTGACGCTCGCGCTCCGACAGCACCGGCAGCGTGTGGATGTCTGCGTCCGGTGCCGCCACGACGCCAGCCAGCAGGGTGGCGAACTGTTCGGCGAACCGAGCGATCGTAGACGCGGCGAACAGACCCGTGCGGTATTCGAACCAGCCCGCCAGTCCACCGGAGTCCTCCTCCAGGTTGAGCGTGAGGTCGAACTTGGCGGTGGTGCTCTGGGTGGGCAGCGGTTCCAGGTTCAGGCCGGGGAGCGCCAGCGCCGACATGGGCGCGTTCTGGAGGACGAAGAGGACCTGGACGAGCGGGGTGTGGCGAAGGTCGCGCGACAGGTGGAGCGCGTCGACGAGGTGCTCGAAGGGAAGCTCCTGATGCGCGTAGGCCTCCAGGCAGGTGGCCTGCACGCGACGCAGCAGCGCGCGGAAGGAGGGCTGTCCGGAGAGGTTCGCGCGGATGGGAAGCGTGTTGATGAAGCAGCCGATGAGCGACTCGGTCTCGCTGCGCGTTCTGTTGGCGATAGGGGTGCCGACGACGAAGTCGTCCTTGGCGCAGTAGCGCTGGAGGAGGACCTGGAAGGCGGCCATCAGCGTCATGAAGAGGGTGATGCCCTCTGCGCGGCTGAGCGCCTTCAGTGACGCCGTGAGCTCCGGGGGGAACCGGAGCGCGTGCAGGGCCCCCTGGGGTGACGGCACCGCGGGACGCGGGAAGTCCGTAGGCAGCTCAAGGACCGTGGGCACGTCCGCGAGCTGGCGGGTCCAGTAGTCCAGCAGCGGTTGACGGGCCGGGCCCTGGAGCCACTCGCGTTGCCAGAGCGCGTAGTCGGCGTACTGGATGGGCAGTGCGGGTAGGGAGGCCGGCTCACCACGCGATGCGGAAGCGTAGAGAGCGGCGACCTCCTGGATGAGCACGCCCAGGGACCAGCCATCGGCCACGATGTGATGCAGCGACAGCAACCACAAGTGCGAGTCATCCGCGAGCCGAAGCAGGCAGGAGCGCAGCAGCGGCCCTGTGTGCAAATCGAACGGCTGCGCGGCGAAGGACTGCGTGTGCTGGGTCACCGCGGCGGACTGCTCGTCGGCCGGAAGCGAGCACAGGTCGATGATCGGCAGCGGAACGTCCAGGGCCGGCGCGATGAGCTGCACGGGCTTGTCGTCCACCAGGCCGAAGGTGGTGCGAAGGCTCTCATGGCGCTCGACGAGGGCGCGCAGGCTGTGCGCGAGAGCCGTCGCATCCAGCGTCCCCGTCAGACGCACCGCCAGCGGGATCGCATACAGGGCGCTGTCCGGAATGAGCCGATCAATGAACCAGAGCCGCTCCTGGGCGAAGGAGAGGGGAAGAGGGCCGTCGGGACGAGGCTTGAAGGAGGGCTGAAGCGACTGCGCTTCGGGCGCGTGGGCCTGAAGATGCCGTGTGAGCCTCGAGATGCTCGGTGCCTGGAAGAAGGCCTGCAGCGGCACGGAGATGGCGAACCGGTCACGCAGCCGGGAGACCACCTGGGTAGCCAGCAGCGAGTTGCCGCCGAGGTCGAAGAAGTTGTCGTGGACGCCGACCTTGTCGAGGCGAAGGACGGCCTGCCACGCGGAGGCGAGCTGCACCTCCAGCGCGCTCTGCGGCGCGACGAAACCCGTGTCCAGCGAGGGCCGCGCATCCGGTGCGGGCAGAGCACGCCGGTCCAGCTTGCCGTTGGGCGTGAGCGGGAACGCGTCCAGGGGCAGCAGGTGCGCGGGCACCATGTAGCCGGGCAACTGCTGCTGCAACGCGCGGCGCAGCTCACTGACGGAGGGCGCGTCGGGAGCAAGGACGAGGTACGCGACGAGGCGCTTGTCGCCGGGCACGTCCTCACGGACGAGGACGGCCACCTCGCGCACGCCGGACTGGCGGGCCAGCGCGGCCTCAATCTCGCCCAGTTCAATGCGGAAGCCGCGCAGCTTCACCTGGTTGTCATTGCGGCCGAGGAACTCCAGCTGCCCATCCGCGCGCCAGCGGGCGAGGTCGCCGGTGCGGTAGAGGCGGGCACCGGGCGAAGCGCTGAAGGGGTTGGGGACGAAGCGCTCGGCGGTGAGCGCGGGCTGGCCGCGGTAGCCGCGAGCCAGTCCGTCTCCACCGGCGAAGAGTTCGCCCGGCACACCAATGGGAGAGGGCTGGCCGAAGCGGTCCAGGACGAAGACGGAGGTGTTGGAGATGGGGCGGCCCAGGGGGACGGAGGCGCCTACCTGGGAAGCGTCGGAGAGAGGAGCGCAGCAGGTGAAGGTGGTGTTCTCGGTGGGGCCGTAGCCGTTGACGAGGGTGCAGTGAGGCAGACGTGAGAGCCAGGCCCGCACGTGGGAGGCAGAGAGGACGTCCCCCCCTGCCAGCAGGGTGCGCAGGGGCCGCAGCAGAGGCAGCAGGGAGTCGTCGAGGGAGTCGACGAGCTGGTGGAAGAGGCCCGCGGTCAGCCAGAGGGTGGAGACGCTGAAGAGGGAGACGGCGTGGGCAAGGGACTCGGCGGAAGGAGGCGAGGCGGGGAAGAGGGCCAGCCGAGCGCCATTGAGAAGAGGAGCCCACACCTCGAAGGTGGAGGCGTCGAAGGCAGTGGGCGCCAGGTGCAGCACGACGTCGTCAGCACGCAAGGCGAAGTAGTTGGACTCCTTCACCAGACGGATGACGGCCTGATGCGGAACGCTGACGCCCTTGGGCCGCCCCGTGGAGCCCGACGTGTAGATGACGTAGGCCAGCCCCTGGGGCGAGACGGACAGCGGCGGCGGAAACGAAGGCCGCGATGCGATCTCGTCAGCGACCTCATCAAGGCACAGGGTGCGCGGAGAGCCCGACGGAAGCCGAGGAGCCAGCGCCGAGTGGGAGAGGACGAGAGAGGCGCCTGAGTCCTCGAGCATGAAGGCAAGGCGCTCGGAGGGGTAGCTGGTGTCGAGAGGGAGGTAGGCGCCGCCCGCGGAGAGGATGGCCAGGAGGCTGACGATGAGGTCGGGGGAGCGCTCGAGGAAGACGCCGACGGTGACTTCGGGGCCAACGCCCAGGTGGCGCAGGTGGTGGGCAAGGCGGCTGGCGCGCTCGGAGAGGGCGCGGTAGGTGAGGGAGGCGTCGGCGGTGAGCAGTGCGAGCGCGTCCGGAGTGCTGGCGGCCTGCGCGTGGAAGAGTGAAGCAATGGAGTCGGACGGATACGCAGTGGTGTTGGCGTTGAACTCCACCAGCACCTGCTGACGCTCGCGCTCCGATAGCACCGGCAACACCGTGAGCGACTGGTTCGGCGCGGCCACGATGCCTTCGAGCAACGTCTGAAGCTGGCCCGTCAGGCGCTCGATCGTCTCGGGCCTGAACAGTTCGGTGCGGTACTCGAACCAGCCCGTCAGTCCACCGGAGGTTTCCTCCAGGTTGAGCGTGAGGTCGAACTTGGCGGTGGTGCTCCGGGTAGGCAGCGGCTCCAGGTGCAGGCCGGGAAGTGCAGGCGCCGCCATGGGCGCGTTCTGGAGGACGAAGAGGACCTGGACGAGAGGCGTGTGGCTCAGGTCACGCGCGAGATGGAGCGCATCGACAAGGTGCTCGAAGGGCAGTTCCTGGTGCGCGTAGGCCTCCAGGCAGGTGGCCTGCACGCGACGCAGCAGGGCGCGGAAAGAAGGCTGACCGGAGAGGTTCGCGCGAATGGGAAGCGTGTTGACGAAACAGCCGATGAGCGCCTCGGTTTGACCGAGGGTCCTGTTGGCGATGGGAGTGCCGACGACGAAGTCATCCTTGGCGCAGTAGCGCTGAAGGAGGACCTGGAAGGCAGCCATCAGTGTCATGAAGAGGGTGACTCCCTCCTCCCGGCTGAGCGCCTTCAGGGCCGCCGTGAGCTCCACGGGGAGTTGAAGCGGCTGAAGCGCGCCACGGCTCGAAGCGATCGCGGGACGCGGGAAGTCCGTGGGCAGCTCAAGGACCGTAGGCACGTCTGAGAGCTGTCGCGTCCAGTAGTCCAGCAGCGGTTGACGGGCCGGGCCCTGGAGCCACTCCCGCTGCCAGAGCGCGTAGTCGGCGTACTGGATGGGCAGCGCGGGCAGCGAGGCCAGCTCACCACGCGATGCGGAAGCGTAGAGAGCGGCGACCTCCTGGACGAGCACGCCCAGGGACCAGCCATCAGCGACGATGTGATGCAGCGACAGCAACCACAGGTGCGAGTCGTCCGCGAGCCGAAGCAGGCAGGAGCGCAGCAGCGGCCCTGTGTGCAAATCGAACGGCTGCACGGCGAAGGACTGCGTGTGCTGGGTCACCGCGGCGGACTGCTCGTCGGCCGGAAGCGATCGCAGGTCGATGATCGGCAGCGGAACGTCCAGGGCCGGCGCGATGAGCTGCACGGGCTTGTCGTCCAGCAGGCCGAAGGTGGTGCGAAGGCTCTCATGGCGCTCGACGAGGGCGCGCAGGCTGTGCGCGAGAGCCGTCGCATCCAGCGTCCCCGTCAGGCGCACCGCCAGCGGCATGACGTAGAGCGGATTCCCCGGCAGCAGTTGGTCGATGAACCAGAGCCGCTCCTGGGCGAAGGAGAGGGGAAGAGGGCCGTCGGGACGAGGCTTGAAGGAGGGCTGGAGCGACCGTGCTTCGGGCGCGTGGGCCTGGAGATGCCGCGCGAGCCCCGAGAGGGTTGGTGCCTGGAAGAGGACGTGCAGCGGCACGGAGATGGCGGACTGGTCACGCAGCCGGGAGACCACCTGGGTGGCCAGCAGCGAGTTGCCGCCGAGGTCGAAGAAGTTGTCGTGGACGCCGACCTTGTCGAGGCGAAGGACGGCCTGCCACGCGGAGGCGAGCTGCACCTCCAGCGCGCTCTGCGGAGCGACGAAGCCCGTGTCCAGCGAGGGCCGCGCATCCGGCGCGGGCAGAGCACGCCGGTCCAGCTTGCCGTTGGGCGTGAGCGGAAGCGCGTCCAAGGGCAGCAGGTGCGCAGGCACCATGTAGCCGGGCAACTGCTGCTGCAACGCGCGGCGCAGCTCACTGACGGAGGGCGCGTCGGGAGCAAGGACGAGGTACGCGACGAGACGCTTGTCGCCGAGCACATCCTCACGGACGAGGACGGCCACCTCCCGCACCCCAGGCTGGCGGGCCAGCGTGGCCTCAATCTCGCCCAGTTCGATGCGGAAGCCGCGCAGCTTCACCTGGTTGTCATTGCGGCCGAGGAACTCCAGTTGGCCATCCGCGCGCCAGCGGGCGAGGTCGCCGGTGCGGTAGAGGCGCGCGCCGGGCGAAGTGCTGAAGGGGTTGGGGACGAAGCGCTCCGCGGTGAGCGCGGGCTGGCCGAGGTAGCCGCGAGCCAGGCCTTCACCGCCGAGGAAGACTTCACCCGGGACGCCGAAGGGAGTCGGCTGGCCGAAGCGGTCCAGCAGGTACACCTGGGAGTTGGCGATGGCGCGCCCAATGGGAGGGGTGCCCGTCGCGTCGGCATCGAGGAGGGCCCAGGTGGAATAGG
>NZ_BTTW01000023.1 GCF_036245865.1 Corallococcus caeni
CCTGGGTGACTCCCGGCGCCTCCGGTGTCCGCGCCGCCATCCTCAACTCCGGCCTCGCCTACTGCACCGGGGGCGCCACCTGCAACGACCTCTACTGCGTCCCCTCCTGCAACTGCACCACCACCGGCTTCCCCCACGACTCCAAGCAGGAGAAGGGCGCCGTCATCTCCGCCTACGAGTACCGCCGCTTCCAGACGGGCGCCTCCCCCTTCTGGACGCCCCTTCGCTTCCCCGGCCAGTACCACGACGCCGAAACCGACCTCTTCGAGAACTGGAACCGCTTCTACGACCCGACGACAGGCAACTTCCTTCAGCCAGATCCAATGCTCTATTCGCCACTGGCCATGGAGAAGCGCTTTGCGAACAGCAGGCCTCCACTTGCCTACTCCTACGCCAGTCAGGACCCGATCACGAGCGTCGATACCGATGGCAACTACGACGTCAAGGCTCCCGACAGCAAACAGTGCAAGGCCATCGCCACGGAAGACGAATGCAAGAAGCGGGCAGCCAGCATCAAGGACTCGTGTCTTCGCGATTGCGTCATTGCGGCATGCGACAAGGGCAGCGTGTATTGCGACGGTGACAAGCGGGCCGGCTGCAACATGAAGGGCAAGCCGAATGTTCTCGGCTACGTGCCTCGGATTGGCACGTGCTCAGACCCTGGCGAAAAAATCGTCATGTGGTGCGACCGTGAGAAGCATCATCTGAAGTCGCCGAACTTCTTCGACCGATGCAGGATTGACGCTCTCGTTCACGAATTCGCACATGCCTGTGGGTTCGTGCACACCGACGACCCCGGCGTAACGCCTGAACAGAAGCGATTCGCGCAAGGCGTTCCCGGCCCCGATGGTAAGCTTCAGGGATGCGAGGTTCGATAGAATCCAAGCGCCGATGCACTTTTCCACTGGTGCAGCATGCCATCCTGACTATCGGAGCATGCTGCACCATGGGCTGCGCTCGGCTGCAGCCGGAGTTGGTCCTTCCGTCGGTTCCTCCTGCGGTTTGGATGGATCAGGTCAGCTACGATGGCTTTCAACTGACCGGACGCATTCTCATCGAAGGACGGAGCAATACTTTTGTCGACCGACGGCTCAATGACGAGACCATTGCACTGACTCGTGTCCGAACTTGCAGTGACGAAGCCGCTCTGCCTGTCGCACACGTCGACTATCTATGGAAAGCACGTGACCCCACCGACGTGATCACACTGCGGCCGAGTGAGTTCTTCGGCAAGGAAGAGTCTTTCCTTCTCTTCACGCAAGAGGTGGATCCACAAGGGGGGCCCGACTGCATCCGGTTCACTTTGAATTGGGCCCATCCTGGGATGGAAGGCGGCCAGCGAGTCTGGTTGAGCACATTTGAAGGCAAGGCGGTACGGAGCGTGGGAAACGCCGCCGGAGCAGCGCGGCCGGCCGGTTCCGAATAGCATCAGATCGCTCGCTTCAGTCCGATGCGCGACGGCGTTCGCCTCCTCATCATGAGTGCTGCTGCCGTGAAGGCGGAGCTTCCGCTCACACCTTCACGGTCTTCACCAACGGCAGCTCGCGCACGCGGGTCCCCGTGAGCGCGAACACGGCGTTGGCCAGGGCCGGGGCCACGGGCGGCACTCCGGGCTCTCCAATGCCTCCCGGGCGGCCGTCGCTGGGGATGATGTCCACGTGGATCTTCCTCGGCGTCTCCGCGATGCGCGCCAGACGGTAGTCGCGGAAGTTGCTCTCCACCGTGGCGCCGTCCTTCATCGTGATGGCGCCGTAGAGCCCCAGGCTCAGGCCGAACACCACCGCGCCCTCCATCTGCGCCCGGACGCGCTCCATGTTCACGATGGTGCCCGCGTCCGCGACGATCCACGCCTCGTCCACCCGGATGCGCTCGTCCGCGTCCTTCACCACCGACACCACCACCGCCACGTACGTCAGGAAGCTGCGGTGCGCCGCGAGCCCCAGCGCCCTGCCCTGCTGCTTGCGCTCGTCCCAACGCGACAGACCCGTCACTCGCTCAATCACACGCCTGAGCCGCGCCGTGTCCACCGGGTGCTCTTCAATCGGCTGGCCGTAGTTCGGCACCTTCGCCACGCCCAGGTCCTTCGGCGTCACGATGCGCGACGGCCCCAGCACCTCCAGCAGCGTGTCGCGCGGATCCGTGCCGCGCTCGTGCGCCAGCTCGTCGATGAAGCTCTGCACCGCGAACGCGTGGTAGATGTTCGCCACGGAGCGCAGCCAGCCGATGCGCGTGTGCGCCCGCGCCTCGCAGTTCTCCATCCGGATGTCCGGGATGGCCAGCGGCAGGTCCAGGATGCCCTGCCCCATCTCCCCGTCTCCGGCGAACGTCGCGTCCGCGAACGTGGAGCCGATGGGCGGGAACGCGATGCGCTGGTGCCACGCCACCACCTTGCCGTTCGCGTCCAGGCCCGCCTCCAGCCGCTGCGCGCTCGTGGAGTGGTAGTAGTCGTGGCGCACGTCATCCTCACGCGTCCACTGCAGGCGCACCGGCGCGCCCACCGCCTTCGCGACGAGCGCCGCCTCCACCACGTAGTCCGGCTTCGACTTGCGGCCGAACCCGCCGCCCAGCAGCGTCACGTGCACCGTCACCTTCGACGGGTCCAGGCCCAGCGCCTTCGCCACCTCGCTGCGCGCGGCCTGCGGGTTCTGCGTCGTGGCCCACACCTCGCAGGTGCCGTTCTCCACCTTCGCCACCGCCGCTGGCGGCTCCATGGGCGCGTGCGCCAGGTGCGGCGTGTTGTACGTGGCCTGCACCCGCTTCGCCGCCTTCGCCAGCGCGCCCTCCGCGTCGCCGACGTTGCGCACCACCTTGCCCGGCTTGCCAATCACCTCCAGCAGCTGCTCGCGGTACGCCGCCGAGTCGTAGACGACGTTGTCCCCGCCCTCCCACGTCACGTCCAGCACCGCGCGGCCCTTCATCGCCGCCCAGGTGTTGTCCGCCACCACCGCCACGCCGCCCAGCGGCTGGAACAGGAAGGGCTTCTTCGCCGCGGGCAGCTCCACCACCTGCCGCACGCCCGGCACCGCCAGCGTCTTCGCCGCGTCGTAGCGGGCCACCCGGCCTCCCGCCACGGGCGGACGTGCGATGACCGCCGTGCGCATCCCCGGCAGCACCACGTCCGCGCCGAACACCGCCCGGCCCGTCACGATGTCCGGCCCGTCCAAGAGCGGCAGCTCCTTGCCCAGGTTCTTGAGCTCGCTGCGCGGCCGCAGCGTCACGGCCTCCTTCTTCGGGACCTTGAGCTTCGCCGCGTCGCTGGCCAGCTCGCCGAACCTGAGCGTCCGCTGCGTGCCCTTGTGGAACACCGCGTGGTCGCGCGCCTCGCACTCCGTGGGCGCCACCTTCCAACGCTTCGCCGCCACCGCGACCAGCATCGTGCGCGCCGTCGCGCCCGCGTAGCGCAGGTCGTCGAAGATCTTCCGCACGCTGCTGGAGCCGTCCGTGTTCTGGTCGCCGTAGGCCTCGTCGCCGTCGCCCTGGACCACCTTCACGTGGGCCATGTCCGCGCCCAGCTCGTCCGCGATGAGCACCGGCAGCGAGCTGCGCACGCCCTGCCCCATCTCCGAGCGGTGACAGACGATGGTCACCACGCCGTCCGGCGCCACGTGCACGAAGACGTTGGCGCGGAGCCCTTCCGTGGGCACCGCGGGCAGGGACGTGGGCATGGGCGCGGCGTGCGCCCTGTTGGGCAGCACCACCTCCAGCCCCAGGCCCCCGGCCACGAGGCCCATTCCCGCGAGCACCGAGCGGCGCGACAGACGGATGCGGATGTCTTGCATGGTGGGGGTCCTCACTCCGTCGGCAGTCCCGCCGCCTTCTTCACGGCGGTGCGGATGCGCGTGTACGTCCCGCAGCGGCAGAGGTTGCCCGCCAGGGATTGATCGATCTCCGCGTCGGTGGGCTTCGGCTTCTTCGCCAGCAGCGCCGCCGCCGTCATGATCTGCCCCGCCTGACAGAAGCCACACTGCGGCACCGCCAGGTCCACCCAGGCCTTCTGCAGCGGGTGCGAGCCATCCGGCGACAGCCCTTCAATGGTCATCACCTCGCGGCCCTCCGCGCGGCGCACCGGCGTCACGCACGAGCGCACCGCCGCGCCGTCGATGTGCACCACGCACGCCCCGCAGAGCGCCTGGCCGCAGCCGTACTTCGTCCCGGTCAACGTCAGCACGTCGCGCAGCGCCCAGAGCAGCGGCATCTCCGGATCCACGTCGAGCACATGCTCGGTTCCATTCACTCGCAGACGGATGCTCACGGTCGGCTCTCCTCGCGCGGGCACTCCGCGCCGTCCTTCACCCACGCGGCCATCAAGGCCCCGAACCCGGCCTGCGTTCCCGGCGCCGGCACCCGGTCCGCGCCCGGCTTCCAGCCCCAGCCCACCAGTTCGTCATGCGCGGAGTGCTCAATCAGCTCCGCCAGGCTCCTGCCGCCGTTGCGCGACGGGTCCTTCAGCTGTTCGCACAGCGAGCGCGGCGTGCGCCCCTCCCAGAACATCACCTTGGGCGCCAGGTGCCACTTGGGCGCTCCGGGGACCCGCGCCAGCTGCGCGTTGCGGTCCTGGTGACAGGAGGTGCACTCCAGGCCGGGCACGCCCTGGTCCTCGGGGCCCCGGGCCACCGGCGGATCATGAACCTGGCTCTTCTCCCCCTGCAGGGGGCTGTCACCCACGGGATGGCAGTTGACGCAGCGCGGATGCAGCATCACCCGGCTCGCCTCCAGGAACAGCGCCCGCGAGCGCTCCTTCTTGTCGCCGATGCTCGCGAAGGCCTCCGGCGTCCGGAGCGCTTGCGGATTCTCGGGCGGCGGCACCGCGGCGACATGCATCGCACGGCCTCCACATCCCGCGCCGAACAGGAGCGATAGCGACAACCCCGCCGCACCCGCGCCCAGCACGGCTCCCAGTGCTTTCGAGCGAAGACTCATCGTGCCCCGTCCATCCCTTCAGCCAGAGGTCGCCCGGCCTCATGCGCGGCGCCACCAGACCGGACGGTGCATGATGCCCGGATCCAGCCCTTCGCGAGCGTGTCAAAAAGCCCAATGGCCTGTGAAGGATTTCTTCACAACGGTTCGGCCCGGGAGTGCACGGCGCCGTCACGCGGCGTGGGGGACGGCGGCCTTCATGAAGGCTTCCGTGCCTCGGTGACACGGGCCGCTGGCGCGTTTGACGGAATGTCCTTATGGGGCCCCCGGGGCTTCGTGCAAGTGCGCGGAATCGCGTGCGCGAGGGGTTGGAACGCCGTGTGTATTGGGAAGCGCGCAAGGAGATAGCCCGCCATGCGCCAGAGCCCCGCGTCGTCCGTGTTCTCCCTCACCCGCCTCTTCGTCGAGCAGTGTGCCCGCTGGAGGCTGCGCGAGGAGGTCATCGCGTTCATCCTCGAGTTCGGCACTCCCGCCCGCGCGTGCGGTGCCACCCACCTCACCGTGCACGAGCGCGACCTGCCCGTGGCCCTTCGCGAGTCGTCACTGGCCCGGCAGGCGCGCGGGTGGATCCTCATCCTCAATGACGAGGACCGGCTCCTCACCTGCTACCGCCGCCAGGACGCCTCGCGGTTCCTGCGGCAGAAGTCCAAGCGTCGCCCCGCGGGCGTCACCCGGGACCGCGACGACTTCCTGCGCGGCCTCCAGTTCGCTCCGGCCTGAATCAGTCCAGCCCCGCCTTGCCCACCGCCCAGTAGGCCTTCACCCTGGGCGTGGTGCGTTCGCCGTCGCCGCGCAGCCGTGAGCGCAGGGCCTGGATGGACTGCGCCCGGCCCGTCATCACCAGCGTCGCGCCGGGCTTCTCGCGCAGGGCTTCGCGCAGCCGCTCATGGACCTGCGCCAGGTGCGCGTCCCCTGGGGTGCGCTCCACGTCCTGGCCCTCGAAGCCGAACTCGCGCAGCGCGGGCGCGCAGTCCTCCCTGCGCGTGACCTCGAAGAGCGGCGTGACGTCCCGCTTCGCTCCGGTCCGCAACGCGTGCGCCACCGCGAAGGACGTCTCGTCACCGAAGAGGACCACCGGCGCGTCACCGGCCTCCAGCGCCACCGAGCGCCGGGGCCCGAAGAACTGGACCGTGTCCCCCGCGCGCACGTCGCGGCCCCACTTCGCTCCCGGGCTGTCGCCGTGCAGGTACACCAGGAAGGCCGTGGCGCCGCGCGCTTCGTCCCACGACAGCGGCGTGTACGTGCGCATGCCCAGCCCTGGCAGGAACACCTGCACCTTGTCGCCAGGGGTCCAGCCCTGCCCCCGCAGCGCCGGCCCTTCACAGTCAATCTGGCGAAAGGCGCGCGACACCTCGCGCACCTGCGCCACCCGGGCGTCGGTGAAGAGGAAGCGGCCCAGCATGCTCCCCAGCATGGCCTTCGCGGATGCCAT
This sequence comes from Corallococcus caeni, assembly GCF_036245865.1. Lineage (NCBI taxonomy): Bacteria > Pseudomonadati > Myxococcota > Myxococcia > Myxococcales > Myxococcaceae > Corallococcus > Corallococcus caeni. The sequence goes on from NZ_BTTW01000023.1 coordinate 6,350, forward strand.
TGGAACCTCCGTTCAGGCGTTCATACGCCCCCCTTGCGGTGCTGGCTCGTGAAGTTGCGTGAAGTCATCCGCACCTTCCAGGGCAGAACCCCCACGAAAGGAACCGGACATGGCCCCCTGGCGCCTCCGGGTGCGCTGGTTTCGGACCGGCGGCGTGACCGTCTTCGCCATCCTGTCAGCCAGCGGCTGCGCGCTGGGCCCGGCGGATGAATTCGGGCCACAGGTGACGTCGAGCTCGACGCCCCTGGACAACCCCATGTCCCAGTTCCGGGAGGTGCTGGCTCCCTACGGCACCTGGATGAACCTGCCGGACGTCGGCTGGGTCTGGCACCCGGATCCGAACGTCGTCGGCGCGGACTTCGTCCCCTACACCACCGGTGGCCGGTGGGTGTCCAGCGATTGGGGATGGACCTTCGAGAGTGATTGGGATTGGGGCCAGGCGCCCTTCCACTATGGCCGGTGGTTCACCGAGCCGTCGGCGGGTTGGGTGTGGTGGCCCGACAGTGAGTGGGCGCCGGCCTGGGTGGATTGGCGATGGGGGGATGGCCTCGTTGGCTGGCAGCCCCTCGCGCCGCCGGGCATCAGCACCGGGTTGAGCTGGACCTTCGTGGGTGCGAACGACTTCGTGCGGCCGGACGTGGGCACGCATCGCCTCCCGGACTCGCGGGTCCAGGAGCTGATGCGCCAGACGCAGCCCGTGGGCGAGCACGTGGTGGCCCGCGAGGGATACTGGAACCGGGGGCCGGAGCCGAAGGAGGTCGCGCGTGTCACCGGCCAGGAGGTTCCGCGCGCGAAGCCGATGACGCCGCCCACGGGCCAACCTCCGCGTGCGCAGGCCGCGAGCCCGGAAGGCGTCCAGGCGCCGTGAGTCCGCGGCGTCGGAGCGTCCAGCGGGCCAACACGCTAGATCCTCACACCGCCGCCGGTGACAGGGCCGCGGTCCTCGTGAAAAAGTTGACCAGGAGAGCGGCCGCCATGCGCCGTACCCTCGCATTACTCGCAGCCTCAGCCTAGCAAAACTGGTCGGCGCCGACTACGTGGGCTGGTCATCGATGTCAACGGAGAGGGGGCCTTGGAGAGCTTGAAAGTCTCCCTGCGGCCACGAGGCCGTGGGAGACGCCGCGAGCCTGTCAGCAGGCTGCGATTGGTGCCCCGCTTCGCTCTGTCGGTGGGATTGGGTCCAGTTTTCCCCCGGCCAGCGGCGCTTTGCCCTGGGTGCCATCCAGTGGCCACTGCCAATCAAACTTCGCCAAGCCGTCATAGGCCAGGGGCCCCTGACGCCAGAACTCACGGAAGACGCCCGCAGCTAACCATTCCCAGAAGCGTCGGTAGGCCGAGGATGAATCGCACAGGCCCGTGGCCTTCAACGCGCCCCACTGTATCCCCGTGCGCAGCACCAGGAGAATTCAATCCAGGGCCTGCCGGTCGGGCACATTCGGGTTATGGCACCCCAGTGGGTGCCCTGAACGGGCCGGAAGCAGCGGCTCGATGCGGCGCCACAGCTCGTCCGGCACCCGACAGCCGTCATCCCTCTTCACTACCCCCATGGCGTGTCCTCCTACCTCTTCAACCCGGCAGGCGGCCGACCTTCTTTCCTACCGAAATAAGCCCTCAGAGAGCCAAGCCAGACTGTGCATCCCATGACCAACCGACATACTCGCTTCCCTAGCCCAAAAACACTTCCCCAGCGGACAGAGCAAAGGCGGACCGCAAACTTCTTTCATAAAGTCGCACGGTCCATCACCGAACGTGTCCGCGATGGCCAGCAACACGCATGACGCCACCCTCACCCCATGCCTGAACCGAGAACACACACTCAACACAATCAAGATTTCGAGCCGCGATGTTCCTCAACAAGAAATCCCAAATCCCACCTCTCCTTCAGGCACCAACGAGTGCCGCACCTACTCAACACAATACCCACACTGCATACCCATGCGCCTAAACCAATTGGCGACATAAACACAGGCATCAATCGTGTGCCGCCATGGAAAAATCAACCACACAGCCTTTGCGTCCGCGACAAGGGACAGTGTCTAATTCGGCTACTTCATCCGCGACTGCACCGTCGCGCTCCGCCCCCGCCACGACATTTGCTTTGAGCCGCAAGGACTCCCGCGCAGCTGAATAGCACCACAATCCGGACACGTGGGATTGAAACCCACATGTCACCTAGGAGACCATTGCTTAGCCGACCTGAGTAAACCTTGGGAGGGGGGCAAATGCATAGCAATTTGAGACTCTGGATCCTGTTCTGCTTGCTGACTGGACTAGCTGGACCTTCCGCAAACGCTCAACTGCTACCACCGCCAAAAGCCGACGCCATTGACCCAGGTGGACCCGAAAGCTTAAGCGACGGCAACAAAAAGCCAAACAGCGGCTACCGTTATTTCCTTCCAATTAAAACTAGACAGGAAGCCGCTTCATTTTACGACACTGACCAGCTCTCAACCCTAAGAAACATCGTTGTATCTGGCTGGTCGGACAGGGGGTCGATTTATGCCGAAGTGCTTGCTGATCGACTTGGAGTTTTGAGAGTCAGCCTGGGCAGCACGATTGCTGCTGGAAAAGAAGACCCTTCAAATGCTCCAGATGGAGGGGAAACCATCAACAACACAGGAACAACAGGGAACACGAAAGACCTTCAGCGTTTTTTTGGAGGTGGAGGCAATGCAGTCCTGTCCGCAGCTCTTCCCCTTGTCTTTGCTAAACTGGGCTCAGGACAAAGCGACCACCTCATTCTTTATGCGCTTCCCAAGGCGGCAATAGATACGCCCTATATTGGCACAGACTCAAACCAGTTCGCCATCAACTCTGATCTGGGGGTCGAAATCCATGGCTCGTATGGTTCAGAGAAAAGCGTTTTCTCATTTTTTGGCCAAGCACGGGCTGGATGGGTTGTTGGCAATCGGACATTTTCAGACAACGGTTTTGGAAGGCAGGGATTCTGGTTCGGCCAGTGGATCGCAGGCGTCTCAATACGAGACACGATCAGGTTCTCGTTTCAAGGCGTTCTACTGGGCCCCAAAGCCATTCGAAACCAATTCGGACCTGTCACCCTGGCCGTGTCAATGGTCAACTCAAAATGACAAATTCAAAAACCGTCACTGCGCTACCATTTCTGCTTCTCGGCATTGCACTCATTGAGACGTTACCCGCGCGGGCCGACGAATCCACTCCCCGGGAAACGGGACTAAAACTCAGTGCTCGCGACGGGACTTATTCTCCTGTCACGGAAACAACTGCAGAGGCCACATACACGTCAGTCAAGCGCACAATGGAGCACTCCCTGTATGGCACAGTTGTAAGAGAAGAGCGACCTATTGGCGAGAACAATCTACAACGTGTAAAGCCTGGCTTCAACGAACGATATCGTCCCGTCCTTGACGCCATTGGACACATCATGCCCATGGGCTGCACTGGCACACATCTTGGGGGCGGCATTGTCTTGACTGCCCAGCACTGTTTGTCGAGAACCCCCGGCACGATGAAAGAAGGCATGTGCGATGACGTAGAGGTCGAATGGGGGTATCGATTTGGCGTGATGCCATACTTAACATCGCGCTGCATCAAGGTTGTTGACGGCGAATACAGCAAAGATCGTGATTACGCATTTATACTTGTACAACCCGCCCCTCCGGCGACTGTTGAAGTGGAGACGGGGCAGCGCCCTATGAAAGAGAGGCGCCTTACAATTTTCGGCCATCCTCAAGGTCGTCCGCTTGAGTGGTCAGGCACTTGCGTTCTTCACTTGGGGACAGAGGGGAAATTCTTATCCCAATACTTCTTCTCTCACCAGTGCGACACCGAGCCAGGCAGCAGCGGAAGTGCGGTTTTAGATGATGAGACATTGCGCATTGTGGGTGTTCACGACGGGGGAGAGATCTTCGACACACGAAACGGTAAGCCATGGGGATGGAATTATGCGACCTACCTAGTTGACACCCCCGTACGATCCGTTCTGCCTGGAGCGCGACCGCAGGAGACTGTTCCGGAAGGCTTACCACCATCCTCGCCAGCAATTGAAGGAGTAGGTGCTGGCATTCCCAGGCAAGGCATCAACAATCCTTAGCCTATTGCTCGACAAGCACGTTCGTCGAGTCATAGTTCTCTCTTGGCCGGGAAAGCTGCGCATCGTACGGATATTTCTTATTAGGCAACTGACGTTCGTTCGGCTTCCCTGTCTAAACGACCGCTCATGAATCTCGAACGGCTCGGAGAGTAGGCAGGCGCAGGCAGAGGGAGGAAGGGCAGGAGCTCGCTTCGTTCGGCCTTGTGTGCGCAAGAACCGGATGAAGAAGCGAGCCCTGCCTCATTCACGCCTCGGCTGATTGAGTCGGGCTCCAGAGTGAGCCGAGAAGACTGAGCACTGCTTGGGGCCGGGCGCGGTAGTAGCCCAGCCCCGAGCGCAGAGCATTCTGAAGCTCGGTCATCTCGTCGA
>NZ_BTTW01000024.1 GCF_036245865.1 Corallococcus caeni
TGCGCCTGAATGCGGTGCCTCCAGGAGTGCGCGTCGTCAACCTCGCGGGCGAAGCCCTGCCGGAGACGCTGGCCAGGCAGGTCTACGCCGTCCCTACGGTGCAGAAGCTCTACAACCTCTACGGGCCCTCCGAGGACACCACCTACTCCACCGCCGCACTCGTCGGCCGTGACGAGGTGCCCCTCATTGGACGTCCGCTCCCTGCGACGCGCGCCTACGTGCTGGATGCTTCGTTGCAGCCTGTGCCCATGGGCGTCGCCGGTGAGCTGTACCTCGCCGGTGAAGGCCAGGCGCGCGGCTACCTGCTGCGTCCGGAACTCACCGCGGAGCGCTTCCTGCCCGAGCCGTACGGCCCTCCAGGTGGCCGCATGTACCGCACGGGCGACCGCGTCCGTTACCGCGTGGACGGGCGCCTGGAGTACCTCGGCCGCATCGACTTCCAGGTGAAGGTGCGTGGCTTCCGCATCGAACTGGGTGAAATCGAAGCGGCCCTCCGGCGAGTTCCAGGCCTCAAGGACGCCGTCGTCGTCGCCAAGAGTGAGGCCGCCGACAAGCGGCTGGTCGCCTACGTCACTCCCAAGGCGGACGTCTCACTGGAGGCGGAAGCCCTCAAGGCGCAGCTGCGTCAGGGGCTCCCTGAGTACATGGTGCCCTCCACCTTCGTGGTGATGGACGCCCTGCCTCTCAACTCCAACGGCAAGGTGGACCGCAAGGCCCTGCCGGAGCCGGAGGCGCCACAGTCAGGCAGCACCTACGAGGCACCTCGCACGGAGACGGAGGCGAAGCTGGCGTCCATCTGGGCGGAGGTGCTTCGCCTGCCCCAGGTGGGCGTGAAGGACTCCTTCTTCGAACTGGGTGGCCACTCCCTGCTGGCCACCCAGGTGGTGTCCCGCGTGCGCGCTGAATTCAGCGTGGAACTGCCCCTGCGCGCCCTCTTCGAGTCGCCCACCGTGGAGGCCCTTGCCATTCGCCTGAAGGGACTCACCCGCACCAGCGCCTCGCCACTCACCCGCGTCTCGCACGACGGCCCGCTGCCGCTGTCCTTCGCCCAGCAGCGGCTGTGGCTCATCGACCAACTGGAGCCGGGCAGCGCCCTCTACAACGTGCCCGTCGCCGTCCGGCTGGAAGGCCACCTGCGCGCCGACGTGCTGGAGCGCGCCCTGCAGGAAGTCGTGCGCCGTCACGACGCCCTGCGCACCACCTTCACCCAGGTGGAGGGAGCGCCTGTCCAGGTCATCCATCCTGACAGCCACCAACCCCTGGCCCTCGTGGACCTCACGGACGTGCCCGAAGCGCAGCGCGAGCCCGAGACGCGGGCCCGCGTGGAGACGGAGATGCGCCGGCCCTTCGACTTGCGCACCGGCCCCCTCCTGCGCACCCTCCTCTTCAAGCTGAACGAAACCGAGCACGTCCTCGTCGTCACGATGCACCACATCGTCTCCGACGGCTGGTCGCTGGGCGTGCTGGTGCGAGAAGTTGCCGCCCTCTACGCGGCCTTCTCCGCCGGCCAACCGTCGCCCCTGCCCGCGCTGCCGGTGCAGTACGCGGACTACGCTGACTGGCAGCGCCGCACGCTTTCGGGCGAGACGCTGCGGCAGGAGGTGGCCTGGTGGGAGAGAAAGCTCGCTGGTGCTCCGGCCGTGCTGGAGTTGCCCACCGACTTCCCCCGCCCCGCTGTCCGGAGCACCGCGGGCGCAACCCTCAGCTTCGCCCTGTCGCGTGAATTGACGGAAGCCTTGCGTGGCCTCGCCCACAGGGAAGGCGGCTCCCTCTTCATGGTGCTGCTGGCCGCCTGGCAGGGCCTGCTTGCGCGCTACACGGGCCAGCAGGACCTCACCGTCGGCTCGCCCATCGCCGGTCGCACTCGCGCGGAGACGGAGGGCCTCATTGGCTTCTTCGTCAACACGCTCGTCCTTCGCGCGAAGGTGGAGGAGGGCCAGTCCTTCCAGTCGCTGCTTCGGCAGGTGCGCGCCACGGTGCTGGAGGCCTACGAGCACCAGGAGGTGCCCTTCGAGAAGCTCGTGGAGGCCCTCCAGCCGACGCGCAGCCTCAGCCATACGCCCCTCTTCCAGACGCTGCTGGCACTCCAGAACGTGCCCACGGAGGATGTGCGACTGCCGGACCTGCGGCTGCGAGGCCTGGAGGCCACCCACTCGACGTCGAAGTTCGACGTGAGCGTCTTCTTCACCGAAGGAACTGAGGGTCTGCGCGGCACGCTGGAGTACAGCACCGCCCTCTTCAAGCAGAGCACCGTCGAGCGGATGGCGGGCCACCTGCGCACGCTGCTGCAGGCTGTGGCCGCGAAGCCTGAACAGTCCCTGGCGGAGCTGTCCCTCCTCTCCCGCGACGAGCGTCAGCGCATCCTCGTGGAGTGGAATGACACGGCGGCTGCCAGTCCGACGGACGTCCCCGTCCACGTCCACTTCTCCCGACAGGCCCAGCGTACGCCTCATGCCGTCGCCCTGGTGCTGGGGGATGGCTCGCTGACGTACGCCCAGCTTGAAGCCCGCGCGAACCAACTGGCCCACCACCTACGCGCCCTGGGCATCGTCCCGGGTGCGCGCGTCGGCCTCGCCGTTGAGCGCTCCTTCGAAATGGTGACGGCGCTGCTCGCCATCCTCAAGGTGGGCGCGGCCTTCGTCCCGGTGGATCGCAATGCGCCCGTGGAGCGCGTCACCGCCCTGCTGGAGGACGCCGACGTCCACTTCATCGTTACCCATCAGCCCTTCGCTTCCCGGCTGCCCGCTTCTGGCGAACGCGTCTGGCTGGATGCGCAGCAGGACATCATCGCCTCGCTGCCGACGCATGCGCCGGATGTCCGAGTGGACGGCGAGGCCCTGGCCTACGTCATGTTCACCTCGGGCTCCACGGGCCGCCCCAAGGGCGTTTGCGTCCCTCACCGAGGCATCACCCGCCTGGTGCTCGGCAACTCCTTCATGCGCTTCGGGCCGGACGAAGTCTGGCTCCAGGCCGCTCCCGTTGCCTTCGACGCCTCCACGCTCGAAATCTGGGGCGCGCTGCTGCACGGCGCGAAGCTCGTCCTCGCTCCGCCTAATGCCCTCTCACTGGAGGAGCTGGCCGCGCAGCTGCGCCACCACCGCGTGACGTCCCTGTGGCTCACCGCGGCCCTCTTCGAGCAGATGGCGCTGCACCAGGGTGAGGCCCTCGCGGGGGTGCGCCAGGTGCTCGCCGGTGGTGATGTGCTGCCCGCTGCGCGCGTCCGAGAGCACCTCGCCCGCATCCCCGAAGGCACCACCTTCCTCAACGGCTACGGCCCCACGGAGAACACCACCTTCTCCGCGACGCTCACCCTGAGTCGCGACTCGGTGGTGAATGGCGCGGTGCCCATTGGCCGTCCGCTCTCCAACTCCACCGCCTACGTGCTCGACGCGCACCTGCGCCCCGTGCCCGTGGGCGTCGCCGGTGAGGTGTACGTCGGTGGCCAGGGCCTCGCCTGGGGCTACCTCCACCGCCCGGACCTGACCGCGGAGCGCTTCGTTCCCCACCCCGTCGCCTCCACTCCGGGCGAGCGCCTCTACCGCACCGGCGACAAGGCCCGCTGGTTGGCCGATGGCACCCTCGACTTCCTCGGCCGCGTCGACTTCCAGGTGAAGGTGCGCGGCTTCCGCATCGAGCTGGGTGAAATCGAAGCAGCGCTGCGTGCATTCCCTGGCGTCAACGAAGCCGTTGTCGTGGCCCGGGGCACGGACGCGGACAAGCGCCTCATCGGCTACGTCACCGCGCGTGAGGGCCATGCGCTGGACTCCGAAGCACTCAAGGCAAGCCTCAAGCAGCGGCTTCCCGAGTACATGGTGCCCTCCGCACTCCTCGTTCTGGAGGCCCTGCCCCTCAACGCCAACGGCAAGGTCGACCGCAAGGCACTGCCGGAGCCTGATGCCCACGCCAGCGAGACCCGGGACTTCGTCGCGCCTCGCGATGCCCTGGAGATGCAACTCGCCCGAATCTGGGAGGACGTCCTCGGCGTCCGCTCCGTCGGTGTCCGCTCCAGCTTCTTCGAGCTCGGCGGCCACTCCCTGCTCGCCGTGCGCATGGTCGCCGCCGTGCGGGAGCGCCTGGGCCAGTCCATTCCCCTCTCCGTCCTCTTCCAGCAGCCCACCGTCGAGCAGCTCGCCCGGGTGCTCCGCGATGACTCGCAGGCGTGGACGCCCCTCGTCCCCCTGGAGCGCGGAGAGCCCGGCCACCGGCCCTTCTTCCTCGTCCACCCGGGCGGCGGCAACGTCCTCGCCTACTCGGAGCTGGCGCGTCGCCTCGGGCCCTCTCTGCCCGTCTACGGCCTCCAGTCCCGTGGCCTCGACGGACGCCCTGTCGCCGAATCCATCGAGGAGATGGCCGGCCTCTACATCGAAGCCATCCGCACGGTGCAGCCTCATGGCCCCTACCAGCTCGGAGGCTGGTCCCTGGGCGGACTCGTCGCCTACGAAATAGCCCAGCGGCTGCGCGAAGCCGGCGAAGCCGTGGACCTGCTCGCGCTCATCGACACCCACGTCCCCGGCCTGACGAAGCCCTCGCAGGACACCGCGCGCCTCGACGCGGAAACCCGCGCGCGGCTCGCCTTCGCCCACGCCACGGCCACCGCCTTCGGCCAGGCGCTCTCCCTCTCCGACGACGTCCTGGCCCAAGGCAGTGACGAAGCCATGCTGGACCACCTGCTCCAGGAAGGCATCCGGGCGCGCATCCTCGACGTGCACTCCGGCCCCACGCAGCTGCGTGCCCTCTTCCAGGTCTTCCGCGCCAACCTCTTCGCCCAGGAGAAGTACGTGCCCCGGCCGTATGAAGGCACCGCCCTGCTCCTGAGCGCTGGCGAGGCCCCCGCCACCCTCCCGCGTCACCGCGGCTGGGAGCCCCTCGTCCGTGGAGGCCTGGAGGTGCACACCGTCCCCGGCGGCCACCACGCCCTGATGCAGGACCCGCACCTCGCGCCCGTCGTCGAGCGCCTGCGGGCTGCGCTCACGCAGGCGTCGGGCAGCGCCCCCCGTCAGGCCACGGGGCGCTGACTCCGAGCCTGGAGTGAAATGGGAGACCCGCCGTCGCGGATCATCGCGACGGTGGGTCCGTTCGCGCGGCGTCCCTGATCCATGGCTCAAGCCATGCGCCGTCCGGTTGCGAAGGTGGCTCGCGGCCGTTTCGGGCGCGAAGCCCGGGGCCTGTCTCGTCCGACCTCAGGGAGGAGACTCCAGGAGCAGGTCCCACCTCGGAGGACATCTGACGTCCTTCCCTCCCTGAACTCCGGGAGCCAGAGCAATCCTGCAAATACCTGAATTCATTCAGAGGGTTCTCCGCCGCCCTCATGACAGGGCCTCCGTAGGCAGAATAATCTTACCCAAATGGATTTGACCCACCCTCGCGCTTCTCCCGGGAGAGCGGCGCAAGGGGGTCATTCCGGAATCAGCAGCAGGTCTGAGTTCTCGCGAGCGCCACCGCCCCGGGTGTCGCTCGCGTTGGCGTCCCCGAGCGCGGAGTACACGAGATGAGCAACGAGCTGTCGAAGCGGATCGCCAACCTCTCACCAGAGAAGCGCGCCGAGTTGCTCAGGAAGGTGGCCGCACAGAAAGCCGCCACAGGGAGCGCTGCTCAAGGGCTCATCCCGGTGCAGGACCGCTCGCGTCCGTTGCCGTTGTCCTTCGCCCAGCAGCGCCTGTGGTTCATTGATCAGCTACAGCCCGGCAGCCCTCTCTACAACGTGCCCATGGCGGTGCGGCTGGAGGGCGCGCTGGACGTGGACGTGCTGGAGCGCGCGCTGCGCGAAGTGGTGCGCCGTCACGAAGTGCTCCGCACCACCTTCCGCGAGGACGCCTCCGGGCCCGTGCAGGTGGTGTCGCCGGAGCCCGTGCTCACCCTGGAGCGCAGGGAGTTCACGGGCTCATCGCCGGAGGAGGCGTGGCGGCTGGCGCGTGAAGCCGCGGCCCAGCCCTTCCATCTCGCGAAGGGCCCACTGCTGCGCGCCCTGCTGCTGACGTCGGCGCCCGGAGAGCACCTGCTCGTCGTGGTGGTGCACCACATCGTCTCCGACGGCTGGTCCATGACGCTGCTGGTGCGCGAGGTGGCGCTGCTCTACGGCGCCTTCGCGCGAGGCCAGCCCGTGCCCCTGCCGCCCCTGGGCGTGCAGTACGCGGACTTCGGCGTCTGGCAGCGCGAGTGGCTGCAGGGCCCGCGGCTGGAGAAGCAACTCGACTACTGGAAGCAGCAGTTGGCCGGGGTGCCCTCCGCGCTGGAGTTGCCCACCGACTTCCCGCGTCCCGCCATTCGCGACGGCCGGGGGGCTCGGCATGACGTGCTGCTGCCCCGAGAGTTGACGGACGCACTCAAGGCCCTGGCGCAGCAGGAGGGCGCCTCCCTCTACATGGCGCTACTGACGGGCTGGCAGCTGCTGATGGCCCGCTACTCCGGCCAGGAGGACGTCACCGTCGGCTCTCCCATGGCGGGCCGCACGCGTGGAGAGGTGGAAGGCCTCATCGGCCTCTTCGTCAACGCCCAGG
>NZ_BTTW01000025.1 GCF_036245865.1 Corallococcus caeni
GCATCGTCACGAGGAGGACGTGCGTTTCCTCGGCCAGCCGCAGCAGGGCAGTGCGCAGCAGCGGCCCTTGGACGAGGTGGAAGGGCTGCCGGGCTTCCCGGGTGGCCAGCCGCACCGTCTCCGCTTCACGCGCGGACTCTTCCAACCCAGACAAGTCCTCCACGGGAAGGAACCAGGAGCCTGGAGCATGAATGCGCTGGAAGGGCTGGCCCTCGTGCTCGAAGAAGGTGGTGCGCAGGGCTTCGTGGCGCGCCACCAGCGCTTCAAAGGAACGACGCAGGGCTTCGACGTCCAGGCGCCCGAGCAGGCGCAGGGTGACAGGCAAGTTGTAGGACGCATCGTCCGGAGCCAGTTGGTCGAGGAACCAGAGACGCTGCTGGGCGAAGGAGAGAGGCTGGGGGCCTTCAGCGCGCGTGCGAGTGAGGGGCGGCAGGCGCGTGCCCGTCGCCGAGCGCTGGAGGCGTTCAGCAAGGGCCGCGATGGTAGGGGCCTCGAAAAGCGCGCGGAGGGGAAGCTCCACATCGAGCGCGGCGCGCACGCGGGCCACCAGCTGGGTGGCGAGCAGCGAGTGGCCACCCAATTCGAAGAAGTTGTCCGTGCGGCCCACCGTGGGGACGCGCAGCACTTCGCTCCAGAGCGCCGCGAGCTTCTCCTCCAGTGGCGTCACAGGCGCTTCGTAGGCGTGCGAGGCCCTCAGCAGGCCCGCGTCCGGGGCAGGGAGGGCCTTGCGGTCCACCTTGCCATTGGACGTCAGTGGCAGTGCCTCCATGGAGACGAAGGCGGCGGGCACCATGTACTCAGGCAGGTGCTGCTTGAGGTGGGCGCGGAGGGCGGTGACGTCGAGCGCTTCACCCACGACGTAGGCCACCAGTCGTTTGTCGCCCGGAGCATCCTCGCGGGCGAGCACAACGGCGTCCTTCACGGCCGGAGCGGCACGCAGGGCGTTCTCGACTTCGCCCAGTTCGATGCGGAAGCCGCGCACCTTCACCTGGGCGTCGATGCGGCCAACGAAATCCAACTGGCCGTCCGCGCGCCAGCGCACGACGTCGCCCGTGCGATAGAGGCGAGCGCCCGGAGTGGAGGAGAAGGCATCCGGGATGAAGCGCTCGGCGGTGAGGTTCGGGCGCCCTGCGTACCCACGCGCGACGCCCACGCCACCGATGTGCAGTTCACCGCGAACACCCATCGGCACCGGCTGCCCATACGGGTCGAGCACGTAGACGCAAACGTTCGCCAGCGGCTTGCCGATGGAGGGCACGTTCCCATCCGCGACCACCTCGCCGAATGTGGCGATGACGGTGGCCTCCGTGGGGCCGTACGTATTGAGCAGACGCCGCCCCGGAGCCCAGCGCGCGACGACGTCCGCGGGCAGGGCCTCACCACCGGAGATGACAGTGCGCACCTCCGGTAATCCCTCGGAGGACGTGGCCGCGAGTGCAGCGGGCGTGAGGCTGACGACGGAGAGGTGTTGCTCCCGAAGCAGCACGGGCAAGGGGGCGCCCGGCATCAGCTTCTCCAGCGGAGCGAGCACCAGCGTGGCGCCGTTGCAGAGCGTGGTGAAGACTTCTTCCACCGACAGGTCGAAGCTGAGGCTCGCGAACTGCAGCACGCGACTGCCCGGCCCGATGCCGTACGCCACTGCCTCATGCGTGACGAGGTTGGCGACGCTGCGGTGCTCCACCGCCGTGCCCTTCGGGGTACCCGTGCTGCCCGACGTGTAGAGCAGGTACGCCATGTTCGCGGGCGTCACTCCCGCCATGGGCGCTTCCGTGGACTCCTCGGCGAGAGCGCCGCGCGCGGTGTCCAGGCAGAGCGCTCGGCCCCGCAGCCCTTCCGGGAAGCGGTCCACCAGCCCCTGCTGGGTGACAAGCACCTGCGCGGCGCTGTCCTCCAGCATGAAGGCCAGACGCTCCCGGGGCAGCAGTGGATCCACAGGCACCCAGGCACCACCAGCCTTCAGGATGCCAAGCAGGCCGATGACGATATCGAGCGAACGCTCGACGCTGAGTGCGACGCGGACCTCGGGTCCCACGCCACGACGGCGAAGGGCATGGGCGAGCTGATTGGCGCGCGCCTCCAGCTGCGCGTACGTCAACTCCGTCCCCTCGAACACCGCGGCCAGTGCTTCGGGCGCGTTGCGCACTTGCGCCTCGAAGAGCGAGTGCACGCACGCTTCCGGGAACGGCGCCCGCGTGGCGTTCCACGCCACCAGGATTTCGTGCCGTTCAGCTGTGGTCAGCAGCGGCAATCGAGCAACGGACTCATTCGGCTGCGCGACGGCTTCCTGCAGGAGCACGCGCAGGTGCTCGGCCATGCGGGCGGCGGTGGATGGGGTGAAGAGGTCGGTGGTGTATTCGAGGTAGCCCTTGAGGCCCGCGTCCGACTCCAGCACCTGAAGCGTCAAGTCGAACTTGGCGGAGAAGGTGTCGAGCTCCATCGCCTCCAGCTTCACGCCCTCG
>NZ_BTTW01000026.1 GCF_036245865.1 Corallococcus caeni
CAGGAACCACAGCCGCTGCTGCGCGAAGGAGAGGGGCGCTTCGTCGCCCCGGGCGATGGCGCCCGGCGGAGGCAGGGCGGTGCCTTCCGCGGCCTGCAAGGCTTCCTCCACGCGGAGGGCGAGGCGGGAGAGCGTGGGGGTTTCGAAGAGGGCGCGCAGGGGCAGTTCGACACTGAAGGCGGAGCGGATCCGAGAGACGAGTTGCGTGGCGAGAAGGGAGTGGCCACCGAGCGCGAAGAAGTCGTCCTCACGTCCAATGCGATCCGCACGGAGCACGCCGGACCAGAGGGTGGCGAGCACTTCCTCGGTGGGCGTGCTTGGGGGCGAGTAAGACGCCTGGTCCCGCGCGGATACCTCCGGCGCGGGAAGCGCATTGCGGTCGAGCTTGCCGCTGGGAGTCAGCGGCAGGGCCTCCAGCGCGACGAAGGCGGATGGCACCATGTACTCGGGCACCCGCTGCCGCAGGGCCTCGCGCACGGTGGGGATGTCGAGGCTCGCGGAGGCGGGAACGACGTAGGCGACGAGTCGCTTGTCGCCCGTCGCATCCTCACGGGCCACCACCACCGCCTGCTGAACGCCGGGGTGCTGCTCCAGCGAGGCCTCAATCTCCCCCAGCTCGATGCGCAGGCCGCGCACTTTCACCTGGAAGTCCGCACGCCCCACGTACTCGATGGCGCCGTCGGGCAGCCAGCGAGCCACGTCGCCCGTGCGGTACAGCCGCGCGCCCGGCGTGTCGCTGAAGGCATCCGGGATGAAGCGCTCGGCCGTCAGCTCCGGACGTCCCAGGTAGCCGCGCCCCACCTGCACGCCGCCGATGAAGAGCTCTCCAGGGACGCCCACGGGCACGGGCTCCATGCGGGAGTCCAGCAGGCGAATCTGGGTATTGGCCACGGGCCGGCCAATGGGCACCGAGCGACGAGACTCACCCGGCAGGCACTGGTGGAAGGTGACGTCGACGGCGGCCTCGGTGGGTCCGTAGAGGTTGTGCAGTCCGGCCCACGGCAGCCGCCGCAGGCAGCGCTCGGCCAGCTCCACTGGCAGGGCTTCACCGCTGCACACCACGCGACGCAGCGACGTGCAGGCCTCCAGCCCCGGCTCCTCCAGGAACACCTGGAGCATGGAGGGCACGAAGTGCAGCGTGGTGACGCCCGCCTCGGAGATGAGGCGCGCCAAGTAGGCGGGCTCCTGGTGTCCACCGGGTCGAGCGACGACAAGGCGCGCTCCCGTCATGAGGGGCCAGAAGAACTCCCAGACGGAGACGTCGAAGCTGAAGGGCGTCTTCTGCAAGACGACGTCGTGAGGACGCAAGTCGTAAGCGGACTGCATCCACCGCAGGCGGTTCACCACGGGGCCATGAGTATTCATGGCGCCCTTGGGGCGGCCGGTGGAGCCGGAGGTGAAGATGACGTAGGCCAGACCGTCGGCGGTGGCGCGCGGCGGCGGGGCGTGCCGGGGCTGGAGGGCGAGGGCCTCCCACTGCGTGTCCAGGCACAGCACCCGAGCCTCATGCGCGGGCAGGCGCGAGAGCAGGTGCTCCTGAGCCAGTAGGACGGCGGGACGCGCGTCCTCCAGCATCCAGGTGAGGCGCTGGGCGGGGTAGGCGGGGTCGAAGGGGACGTAGGCGCCGCCGGCTTTCAGTGTTGCGAGCAGGGCGACGACGAGTTCCAGGGAGCGCTCCAGCAGGAGGCCGACGCGGACCTCGGGCCCCACGCCCTGCGCGATGAGGGCATGCGCAAGCTGGTTGGCCCGCGCGTCCAGCTTCCGGTACGTCAGCGTGCGGCCCTCGAACTCAAGTGCCACCGCATCCGGCGTGCGCTCCACCTGCGCCTCGATGAGGCCATGCAGCGTGGCATCGCGCGGGAAGTCGGTCGCCGTCGCGTTCCAGTCCACCAGCACCTGCCGACGCTCGGCCTCTTCCATGAGCGGCAGCGCGGACACCTGCTGCCCGGCATCCAGGACGATGGCCTCCAGCAGCACGCGCAGGTGGCTAACGAGCCTGCGGATGGAGTCCTCGCGGAACAGGGCGGTGCTGTAGGTGACGGAGCCAGCCAGCCCCTGGGGCGAGTGTGTGAAGACGAAGCTGAGGTCGAACTTCGCGGCCGTGCTGCCGTCCTGGCCAACGGGGCGCAGGGACAGGGCATGAGCCCGTGCATCTTCCTCCGCGCGAGGTGCGTTCTGGAGCGTGAGCATCACCTGGAAGAGAGGTGAGCGGCTCAGGTCGCGCTGGGGTTGCAGCTCCTCGACGAGCTTCTCGAAGGGAATGTCCTGGTGCGCGTAGGCCCCGAGGGTGGCCTCACGCACGCGGCCCAGCAGCTCCACGAAGGTGGGGCCGTCATCCAGGCGGGAGCGAAGGGCGAGCGTGTTGATGAAGAAGC
>NZ_BTTW01000027.1 GCF_036245865.1 Corallococcus caeni
GAAATACAGTCTTGCACCATTCCTTCAACTGGAGAGCATTGACAGACAGGAGGGTCCGAGGGCACCCCTCCGAGGTGAACGAGAGCTACGGCGTTTGGAACTGACTGAGCCCCATTGCCAGAGGTTCCTTTCCCAGCGAGCCTCATTGCGGGTGGCGACAGGGGCGTCGCCTCGCCGATGACACCACAGCCCCATGCGCAGGTGAGAAAACAATGAAAAGACTAGCCGTGCTTGCGAGACGTCACATCCTTGCGGTGGGTTGGATTGCTTTAGCAGTCGGATGCACTCCTCCGCCCGATGAGACGCAGGAGATTCTTGGCAACTTGGTCGAGGCGGGGTTCCCCGCTGACGACGTCATCGTGGTGGAGGGGAAGGTCTACGTCGGTCGGGACGCAGAAGTGACCTTAGCCGCGTCGCGCGAGATGCTTGAGACCGACGGCACAACCAAGGAGCAGTACCACACCAAGAACGTCGTCAGCAGGTCGCTGTCGAAGATTTGCATCAACGGCTCGACATTCACGGGTGCATTCAGCGCGGCGCTCGATATGGCAATCCAAAACTATGATGCCATGGACCTGACATTTTCCATGGCGCGGACGCCAAGCACTGACTGTAGCTTCACCATCAATGCCGTGATCGACCCAAGCATGAATGGGGGTAGCGCCGGGTTCCCCTCAAACGGCAATCCGTACGGACAGATCACTATCGGCGGCCAGCTCAGCCAGTTCGGCGTCAACGTCATCGCACACGTCATCACACACGAAATTGGCCACACTCTCGGGTTTCGGCACGCGGACTACTACAACCGCAGCATCAGCTGCGGCGTCGGAGGCAATGAGGGTGAAGCCGACGTCGGCGCGATCGCCATCCAGGGCACGTCGACAACTGCTAACGTAGGTGGCTCCGTCATGAATTCCTGCTTCCGCGCGGTGGAAACGGGCAGGTGGCTCACAGGCGACCCTGAGGCGTTGCTTGCATTGTTCAAACCCAGGGAGGCAAACCCTGCCGTGTGCGTCGGCAACACGGTATTCTTCCAGGATTGGCACCAACTCGACAACAACACCATATATGCGGACGTGAGCACGGTGAAATGCGGTTATTCCGAAACGCCTCTATACTTCACGTCTCTCGGAGGCGCCGTCGGGCACATGGCAGCGTCTGGAGTCACAGCCATCTACTCTCCGTCGTCTGCGGGTTTCCGCGTCTATCTCAAAACCGCAGTCTCAGCCTACTACGCGAGCCTGTACGGCTGGCATATCAAATGGCAGGCTGTACGAAAAAATCTGCGCTCGTCGGCACTCTGCTCCGGCGAAACGTACTGGGCCTCGACGCCATGGCAGCAGGTCGACAACAACCGTATCAGCCTGGATGTGGACACGGCCGCGTGTGGCTTCACCGAGACGCCGCTGTACTTCACTTCTCTCGGAGGCGCTGCCGGGCACAGGGATGCGAAAGGCAGCGAAGCCATCTCCGTGCCGACGCCTACGGGCTTCCGTGTCTATCTCACAACCACAGTCTCGGCCACCCGGGCGAACATGTACAGTTGGCACATCAAATGGCAGGCCGCAGCAAAAGATCTGCGCGGGCCGGATCTCTGTACCGGCCAGACGCAGCAGGGCGCGACGGCATGGCAACAGGCGGAAGCCAATGTCATCTACTTGGACGTCAACACCGCCCCATGCGGCCTCGGCTACTCGACGCATTATTTCACGTCTATCGGAGGTTTGGCGGCGCACGGGTCAAGTTCCGGAGCAACGGCCATCTACTCTCCGACGGATACTGGTTTCCGCATCTACGTCACCTTACCAAGCATGACCGCCACCGATGCCAACCTCCACGGTTGGTACATCAATTGGAGCGCGAACCGACTTTTATACTGGTAGGGAGCAAAAGCCGCACCCTCTGGGCCTGGGGGCCGAACGCGTAGGGTTCGCTCTCTAACGAACGACCAATGACCGCGTGGCGATAGTGGTGATTGCGGCGTACGTAAACCAAAGATCCACTGGGCGCCTGCGTTGGCGGGCGCCCAACTTGTCGCAGACATGTGCGGGAAAGGGGCCCAGTGGCAGGTGGAGGGAAGGGCGGGCCTGGGCCGACCCCGGTGCACTCACGGTCCTGGTGGGCAGGGATTCCGGCAGTCGTTGTCTGGGCGCCCGGACAACGCGTGGCTCACACGTCAGGGAAGAGCAATCCCCCTCTTCCGGTCAGCGAGTTGATGCTCCGTTGAAGCCCGCCGGGGACGGCGCTGGGAGTCCCGAGGGACTTTCCTGGTGCCGCAGCTTCCAGACACTTGCGCAATCGCAAAA
>NZ_BTTW01000029.1 GCF_036245865.1 Corallococcus caeni
GTATGGCGGTAGGGGAGCGTCCCAGTTGCAGCGAAGGTGGACTGAAAAGGCCGCTGGAGCGACTGGGAGTGCTGATGCCGAAATGAGTAGCGATAAAGGGGGTGAGAAACCCCCTCGCCGTAAACCCAAGGTTTCCTGGGTCAAGTTAATCTTCCCAGGGTTAGCCGGGTCCTAAGCCGAGGCCGAAAGGCGTAGGTGATGGCAAGCAGGTTAATATTCCTGCGCCATCTTGCAGACGTTGAACTGAGGGAGGACGGAGAAAGCTAGGCGAGCTGACCGGTGGTTGTGTCAGTCTAAAGGCGTAGGGGTGTCGCGTACGAATAAAGGCGCGGCAGTCATCCCCGAGACCCCATGGCGCCCCGCAAGGGGTAAGTCGCTGATGCTCGGCTTCCAAGAAAAGTCCCGCAGGGAGTCTGCAGGGTGTCCGTACCGCAAACCGACACAGGTGGGTGAGGAGAAAATCCTAAGGCGCTTGAGAGAACTCTCCTCCAAGGAACTAGGCAAATTTCCACCGTAACTTCGGAAGAAGGTGGGCCTCTGGTAGGTGTAGGCGTACAGCCGAAGCCGAGAGAGGTTGCAGAGAAATGGCGGTAGCGACTGTTTACCAAAAACACAGGACTCTGCGAAGGCGACAAGCCGACGTATAGGGTCTGACTCCTGCCCGGTGCTGGAAGGTTAAGGGGATTCGTCAGCCGCAAGGCGAAGCGATGATCCGAAGCCCCAGTAAACGGCGGCCGTAACTATAACGGTCCTAAGGTAGCGAAATTCCTTGTCGGGTAAGTTCCGACCTGCACGAATGGAGTAACGACTTCCGCACTGTCTCGGAGAGGGACTCAGCGAAATTGAAATAGCTGTGCCGATGCAGTTTACCCGCAGCAAGACGGAAAGACCCCGTGAACCTTTACTACAACTTGACAGTGACACTAGGGATTGACTGTGTAGGATAGGTGGGAGCCTTTGAAGCCGGGCCGCTAGGTTCGGTGGAGGCAACGGTGAAATACCACCCTGTTGATTTCTGGTGTCTAACCACGTCTCGTCAGCCGGGACTGGGACACTGTCTGGTGGGTAGTTTGACTGGGGCGGTCGCCTCCCAAAAAGTAACGGAGGCGCGCGATGGTTCCCTCAGCCCGATTGGAAACCGGGCGGCGAGTGCAATGGCATAAGGGAGCTTGACTGCGAGACCGACAGGTCGAGCAGGTGCGAAAGCAGGTCATAGTGATCCGGTGGTCCTGAATGGAAGGGCCATCGCTCAACGGATAAAAGGTACTCCGGGGATAACAGGCTTATCTCCCCCAAGAGTTCACATCGACGGGGAGGTTTGGCACCTCGATGTCGGCTCATCGCATCCTGGGGCTGGAGCAGGTCCCAAGGGTTTGGCTGTTCGCCAATTAAAGCGGTACGCGAGCTGGGTTCAAAACGTCGTGAGACAGTTTGGTCCCTATCTGCTGTGGGCGTAGGATACTTGAGAGGCTCTGACCTTAGTACGAGAGGACCGGGTTGGAGGCACCGCTGGTGTACCAGTTGTCTCGCCAGAGGCATCGCTGGGTAGCCATGTGCCGATTGGATAACCGCTGAAAGCATCTAAGCGGGAAACCGACCTCAAGACCAGGTATCCCGGGCGCAAGCCCCTGAAGACTCGTGGAAGACTACCACGTTGATAGGCTGGGTGTGTAAGCGCGGTAACGCGTTAAGCTAACCAGTACTAATAAGTCGAGCGGCTTACTTCCCCCCTTCTCTTGCATGCCCCCACGCGGGGAGTAAGGGACTCGGGGCCAAGGCCGAGGCCAGGACGCCACCATGTGCGTCCGCCCGGAAGACATCAGCTATTCTCAATTGCTTCTTCATCTTCTGAAGAGGCTTCATTCAAGCAGAAGCTTGCAACTTACCCTTCGTATGCACCGTCATTCG
>NZ_BTTW01000030.1 GCF_036245865.1 Corallococcus caeni
GGGTGGTGGGCAGCAGTTGCTGGCAACGCCAGTCGGTGGGGCAGTCCGTGGGCTTCTGGCAGGTGCGGCTGCAGAAATAGCCCGCTTCCGCGCGGGCGGCGCCGCCCGGTGCGGCGTGCAGGCACAGTCCGGACGCGCAATCCGAGTGCGAGCCCTGGGTGCAATCCTCACCCAAAGCCATACGCCCCGTCCCGCTCCCCTGGGGCCGGTGCTCGGTCAATACCGGAGCCAAAGCCGCCGGTGCGCTCTCGCGAGAGGTCCCGCTTTCGCTACACCCTGCCAGCGCCAGCAGGCCCAGGATCCCCCAGAAACGACTTCCCCCAACGCACACCTTCATGTCGGACTTCTCCTATTCCCGAAGTCCTAAACCTGATCCCGTCAGACGTTGTCAAGAAGACATTTTGGAGTTCATGGGAAAACCTTGCGCTGCGCAAGTTGTCTGGGATGAGGCCCGAACCAGAGCCATAAGCCGGCGAGCCGCACTGCTCGCGGCGCATCCAAAGCCCGAACACAAGCGCCGACGCGATGACAGCGACATCCAGGTAGGGCTTGAAAATGCTGCCGTCAAAGTCGTAGTGCGTTCGCGGACGCGACGTTCGCAGGAGAAGGGCAGGGCATCATCGACCTGCTGCTGGC
Source organism: Corallococcus caeni (assembly GCF_036245865.1). NCBI lineage: Bacteria > Pseudomonadati > Myxococcota > Myxococcia > Myxococcales > Myxococcaceae > Corallococcus > Corallococcus caeni. The sequence continues at coordinate 637 of NZ_BTTW01000030.1, forward strand.
CGTCCCCGACATCCGGATGGAGAACTGCGAGGCGCGGGCGCACACGCGCATCGGCTGGCTGCGCTCCGTGGCGAACTGTGACCACGGAGTCCAGGTGGTGAGCCGGGACAGCCTGTCTGGAGCTGCCGTGCCGCGGTGTCAGGACGCGCTGAAGAAGACGAACACCGCCAATGCGATTCCGCATCCGACGAGCAGGCCGAGTGCTGGATTGGAGCGGTGGCGCACTGCCGCGTAGACAGCGCAGATCGCTGCTACCCCGAGCAGCGTGTAGACGAGCGTCGCCCACAAGCCGAGGCCCGTTCGGGCACCGGCGGCGTACCTGAGCATGAAGATCAGGTACGCCGTCGTGGACAACCCAAGCGCCGCGGAGCCTGTTACCAGGCACTGTCTTTCAGTTGGCAGGACTTTGGCGCCCATGTTCGCTCAGTGGACCGCGTTTCGGCCAATCTCCCCGGCCGCATCAGCGGAGCAAGCCCCGACAGGACCTGAGCCGCCACAGTAGGTTTGCGCGTCGTTCGTCTTCACCGGTCCCATCTGGTGGGCCAGCTCGTGCATAACCGTCGAGGCGATCGCCCTCCGCTGTGTCCCTGGCGGACCTGCTGGCGGATGCTCGAAGTTCGACCCCGGGCAGAGCGTGGTCTCGCCGGTGAGGCCGTTCGTGACGGCCTTTCCACCGACGAGTTTGCACCACCAGTCGTCCTTGACCGCGTGCACGTTGTGTTCGAGCGCATCCGTGAAGGGATCCGAGCCGAAGCACTCCATGAACCAGTTGTGGACCTCGGTGCTGGCACTCAGATCCCACAGCACGTCCTGCAAGATATTCCACCAGTCGTTACGGTCCGCCGTTCCCACGACCTTCAGGCCGTTTCTGTCGATGAACGCGAGAGGATTGTTCACGGCATAGGAGTATGCCGGTACAGCCATGCTGGCCTTGGCCATATCCAGCATGTACTTGGGGCTATGCAACAGCGGCTCCGGCTGCAGGTACCGGCCAATACTGGGGTCGTAGAAGCGGTTCCAGTTCTCGAAGAGGTCGGTTTCGGCGTCGTGGTACTGGCCGGGGAAGCGAAGGGGCGTCCAGAAGGGGGAGGCGCCCGTCTGGAAGCGGCGGTACTCGTAGGCGGAGA
>NZ_BTTW01000033.1 GCF_036245865.1 Corallococcus caeni
ACCCCCCTGTGTCAGGGAAGTTGTCGCCTCGGCTGAATGGCCGGGATGACCACGCCTTGGGGGCGAGAGCAGGCAGGACGCCGTGCCGTACACGGATGGATTCAAGCTACAGATGGTGAAGCGGATGGTAGGCCCGGGGGCGGTGAGTGCCGCGGCGCTGGCCCGCCAGGTGGGCGTATCGCAGCCGACGCTGTCGCAGTGGTTGCGGGAGGCGCATAAGTTGGCGGCGATGACGCACCCGCCCGAGGAGAAGAAGCCCGCCGTGCCCGCTGCGCCGAAGAAGTGGACGCCCGAGGAGAAGCTGCGCGTGCTGGTGGCGGCGCAGGGGCTGACGGGCGAAGCGTTGGGGGCGCTGCTGCGAGGAGAGGGGCTGCACGAGGAGAAGCTGAAGGAGTGGCAGCAGGCCCTCGGAGGAGCGGCCACGGAAGCCCTGCCGGCCAAGGAGCGCAGGCGGCTGGCGGCGGCCGAGAAGCGAGTGAAGGAATTGGAGCGGGAGTTGCGCCGCAAGGAGAAGGCGCTGGCGGAGACGGCGGCGCTGCTGGTGCTCGAAAAAAAACTTCAGGCGACGGGCTGGGACGAGCGGCACCTGGACGACGAGGACGACGCAGCGGACGAGAAGCACGAGAAATGACGCTCGCGCACGTCGAGGAAGCCCTCCAGCAGGGCGTGCGGCTGGAGGCCGTCTGCGAGCGGCTCGGGGTAGCCCCTCGCACCATTCAACGCTGGAGGAAGCCGGCCACCGCGCAGGACGGGCGGTGCGGACCGTGCACCCGGCCCGCCAACCGCCTCTCCGAAGTCGAGAAGCGCCGCATGCTGGCGGTGGCCAACAGCGAGGAGTTCCGCGACCTCTCACCCAAGCAACTGGTGCCGAGACTCGCGGACCGGGGCGAGTATGTGGCCAGCGAGGCGAGCTTCTACCGGGTGCTGCGCGAAGCGGGCCAGCTGGCCCACCGAGGCCCCGCGAAGCCTCCCACGCCGCGCCCCAGGGCCGAGCACACGGCCAGCGCGCCCTGCCAGGTATGGAGCTGGGACATCACCTACTTGAAGGGACCGGTGAAGGGCACCTTCCTCTACCTGTACCTCGTGGTGGACGTCTTCAGCCGCCGCATCATGGGCTGGCGCGTCCACGAGGAGGAGTCGTCCGCGCATGCCGCGGCCCTTATCCGCCAAAGCTGGCACGAGGCGGGCTGTCCCGAAGGCCTGGTGCTGCACTCGGACAACGGCGGTCCCATGAAGGGCGCCACGATGCTCTCGACGCTGCAATGGCTGGGCGTGGCGCCTTCCTTCAGCCGGCCCCGCGTCTCGGACGACAACGCGTTTTCCGAGGCCCTCTTCCGCACGCTGAAGTACCGCCCCTCCTTCCCCCAGCGCCCCTTCACCTCCAGGCAGGACGCGCACGCGTGGGTGGCGCGCTTCGTCGCCTGGTACAACACCGAGCACCGGCACTCCGCCATCCGCTTCGTCACGCCGGAAGCCAGGCACTTCGGCCTCGACGCCGCGCTGCTCGCCCAGCGCCACCAGGTGTACCAGCGCGCCCGCGCACGTCACCCCGAGCGATGGAGCCGCGACACCCGCGACTGGACACCTGCGGGCCCCGTGCGCCTCAACCCCTCACCGCAAGTGCAGGAGCTGAAGCGCATCGGCTGAACCCTTTCACGCGACAACTACCTTGACGCTCACCGC
>NZ_BTTW01000034.1 GCF_036245865.1 Corallococcus caeni
GACGCGAGAGTCGGGGCTGTAGCTCAGCTGGGAGAGCGCCAGCTTTGCAAGCTGGATGTCGTCGGTTCGAACCCGATCAGCTCCACAAGTTACCTGGAAGTCGCAGGGACGTTCTTTGACAAGTGCATACGAAGGGTAAGTTGCAATTTCTGCTGAGTGAAGTTCTCAACAGAAGTGCCGACTTCGCCATGAGCTTCACCAGGCGCCGCGAGGCAGCCGAGTGAGGCAAAAGCGAAGTCTCCCACACAAGAAGAAGCAGTAAGAGAACAGCAAAGAAAGTAAGTCTTCCGGGCCTGCTGCGAAGAGCAGGGGTCTGGGCCTTGGTCACGAGTTTCGACAATCCGCCGGGAGGCGGGCGTGACGACAAGAGATCAGGGCAAGTAAGCTACTAAGGGCGTGCGGTGGATGCCTAGGTGCCAAGAGGCGATGAAGGACGTGGGTGGCTGCGAAAAGCTTCGGGGAGTTGCCAACCAAACGTTGATCCGGAGATGTCCGAATGGGGAAACCCAGCGCGGCGAATAGCTGCGTTACTGCAAACTGAATCCATAGGTTTGCAGAGCAAACCAGGGGAAGTGAAACATCTCAGTACCCTGAGGAAGAGAAAACAACGAGTGATTCCCAAAGTAGTGGCGAGCGAAATGGGAAGAGGCCAAACCAACGTCATGCAAATGGCGGTGGGGTAGCGGGTCCGCGGTAGGACTTTGACAGGCTAGTGGAAGCGTCCTGGAAAGACGCACCAAAGAGCGTGATAGTCGCGTACACGAAAGCCAGTTGGAGCTGAGCGGGTTACCCAAGTAAGACGGGACACGTGCAATCCTGTCTGAATCTGCCGGGACCATCCGGTAAGCCTAAATACTCCTTGGCGACCGATAGTGAACAAGTACCGCGAGGGAAAGGTGAAAAGAACCCCGGTGAGGGGAGTCAAAAGAACCTGAAACCGCATGTCTACAAGCAGTTCGAGCACTACGGCGCAAGCCAGTGCGAGAGCGTACCTTTTGCATCATGATTCGGCGACTTAATATACGTAGCGAGGCTAAGCCGATAGGTGGAGCCGGAGCGAAAGCGAGTCCGAATAGGGCGCTAAGTTGCGTGTATTATAACCCGAAGCGGGGTGATCTACACATGGCCAGGTTGAAGTGCGGGTAACACCGCATGGAGGACCGAACTCATGAAAGTTGAAAATTTCTGGGATGAGCTGTGTGTAGGGGTGAAAGGCCAATCAAACTCCGTGATAGCTGGTTCTCCCCGAAAGATATTTAGGTATCGGCTCGGGCAATTCAATGCCGGAGGTAGAGCACTGGAACGGCTAGGGGTCTCACCAGATTACCAAACCGTACCAAACTCCGAATGCCGGCAATTGTTATCCCGGGACGCAGTCAGTGGGTGATAACGTCCATTGGCAAGAGGGGAATAACCCAGACCGACAGCTAAGGCCCCCAAATCTAGTCTAAGTGAACACTAGAAAGGATGTGGCAGGTCATTGACAACCAGGAGGTTGGCTTAGAAGCAGCCATCCTTTAAAGAAAGCGTAATAGCTCACTGGTCAAGACAGGCCGCGCCGAAAATGTAACGGGGCTCAAGACTAGTGCCGAAGCTTCGGGTCAT
>NZ_BTTW01000035.1 GCF_036245865.1 Corallococcus caeni
GTAACCGTTCACCGGCTCATGCTGCGTTTGCGAACTGAGGGGCCTCCGCGAGAGGCAGCAGCGAGGGTGGCAGTAGGCTCCGACGGTGCATGCGCAGCGTGTCCGTCAGGAAGTCCAGCACACCCCGCTCTTGTCGCTTGAGCGTGGAGACCGCGGTGAAGATGCGCTCGATGAAGCGACTGCCTTCGGGTCCTTGCGTTCCGAATGACGTCTTGCGGTACATGACGGCGTGGCGGATGCACTGCTCACCGAAGTTGTTCGTCGGCTCGATGCCGGGCACATCGACAAACGTCCAAAGGCACTCCTCCAACTGGAGGATTTCTCGCGCCATGCCCGCCGTCTTCTTCTCCGCGCGCACCTCGGCCTGACGCAGCAGCCTGCCCACCTTGCGCCGCACCTTCTTCATCCGCTGCTCGAAATCCCCTTGAGCCAGGGTGGCATCGCGCACCCGATGCCACCACTTGAAGAAGCGGTTGCGCTCACGCATCAACCGCGTGCCCAGACGGCCGCCCTCGCCTCCGCGGTCAATGAAGCCTTGGAAGTCGCGGGTGAGATGGCTCCAGCAAAGTTGGCGCAAGCCCTTGTCATACCAGTCATACCCGCTCCACCTGTCCGTGGTGAGGATGCCCAGGAAGTCCTTCCCCAGCAGGGCTTGGGCCACCTTGCCGCTACGATTTCGCGCGATGTGGAACACCACCACCCGGGCCGTGGCTGCTACCCACAGCCAGACGCGTTGGCCCCGGCCCTCCTTGCGTCCCTCCACCCATCCCGTCTCGTCCGCGTGGGCCTTGTCGGCGGCCTGCACATACGCGCGGGCCCCGGCCACTGCTGGGGCCAGCGCGTCAGTCCTCTCCCCTTCGAGATTCACCACGCTGCCCACCGACACGTCCACGCCCAGCATGTCCGAGAGGGCGTCCTTCACCAGCCGTCTGGACAGCCGGTACTTGCCCACCAGCAGACTGGCCAGCGCGCCCAGCCTGTCTCCGAAGGCGCCGCGGGCATGCGCGGGCACAGGCTGCCGCGTCAGCGTGCCGCACGCCGTGCACTCCAAGGCGTGGCTGCGGTACTCGGTGACGACGGCAGACAGCGGCGGCTCCTCCACCACCTGGTGCCGACGCGGCTCGCAATCCCTGCCCACCAACCGGTGCCCGCAGCCCTTGCAATGCTTGGGGAGCAACTCGACAACGTGCTGCACGGCCTCGGGCGGCAGCAGCCGTCGCTCATGCTTCTTGTGTCCCGGCTGGCCACCGGGGCTGCGCCCCGTGGGCTTCTTTGGCGGGCGCGGCGTACCAGGGCCATCCGAGGAGGGGGGGGCTTCGAGGAGTTGCTCGAATTGAGATTCAGCCGCTCCTTCAACTGCCGGTTCTCCTCGCGCAGTTGCCGATTCTCTTCCTCCAGGTGCGCGATGCGCTCCAGCGCCGCTTCCAGCAGCGCCTCCAGCTTTGCAATTCGCACGTCTCTGGGGTCGAGTTCCGCCACGAGTGGCGGTGTGCCACTCTGCGGCCCCCGCCGTCGAGTGCCGTCCCGTCCACCATCCGCTGCCCGGCTGTCCCTTCAACCAAGCATCAGCCGGTGAACGGTTAC
>NZ_BTTW01000037.1 GCF_036245865.1 Corallococcus caeni
GACGCCACGGGCCGCGTGCGCGCCCTCTGGGTGTCCACGCTCGCCTCGGGCACCAACTTCACGCCCGGCAGCGGCAACGGCGCCGTCCTCAAGCAGGTGTACACGTGGCAGGCGGACCAGCTCGTGCGCTCTGACTCGTGCCTGCTCGGCGCCACCTCGCCCCTCACCGAAACCTACGGCTACGACGGCCTGCTGCGCCTGACGTCCGCCTCCGGCACCCTCTCCACTGCCGGCGGCGCCTTCACCTCACGCGGCTTCGGTTACGACGCCCGCGGCAATCGCACCTCCGAGTCCGGCGAGGCCAACGCCTGGGCCCTGGCCTATTCCACCTCGGGCCACCCCGACCAGCTCGTCTCCCGCAACTCCACCCAGACGGGCGCCACCCTCGGCCACTCCTTCACCTACGACGCCGACGGCCGCGTCTCCCAGAAGCTCTGGCGCCCCGCCGACTCTTTCGGCAACGCCTTCCACCTCGACTTCACCTCCGGCCCGTCTTCCAACGGCGGCGCAGACACTGTCTTCAAGGCCGTCAGCGTCAATGGCCTGACGTTCAACTACTTCTACGACGCCCAGGGCCGACGCCGCCTCAAGGACTCCCCCACCGGCCTCAAGGACGAGTACTTCTACAACGCGTCCCAGGGCCTCCTGGTGGACCAGGGCAATGCCTCTGCTTTCACCGCCACCACCCACCCGGTGGACGAGTACGTCTGGCTGGACGGCAGGCCCATCGCCCTGCTGCGTGGCAAGCTGGATGCCTCCTGGGCCCACCTCTCCGACGCCACCGCCGACTGCGCCCGCGATGGCCAGGCCGCCGCCTGCGGCACCTACCACCTCGTCACCGACTACCTGGGCAAGCCCGTCCTCATGCTGGACAACCAGGGTCGCGTCACCGGCACCGGTGAGTACGACGCCTTCGGCCACGTCAACCGCGTCAGCGTCGACATCGAAACGCCCCACCCCTACAAAGTCACCACCACCACCTTCGGCGGCGTCATGAAGCAGCCCGCCGTCGCCGGCACCACCCTCCAGCAGCGCGTCCTCTTCGACGGCCTCGACCTCTGGAATGAGTCCGAGCAGTGCACCGCCGGCTCCGCCGACCGCAGTGACTCCGTCGCCATCCGCGACGAGGCCTCCAGCGCCGACTTGACGACGCGCGGCGCGTGGGAGGACGGCCGCGGATGGACAGCCTGGGTGACTCCCGGCGCCTCCGGTGTCCGCGCCGCCATCCTCAACTCCGGCCTCGCCTACTGCACCGGGGGCGCCACCTGCAACGACCTCTACTGCGTCCCCTCCTGCAACTGCACCACCACCGG
>NZ_BTTW01000038.1 GCF_036245865.1 Corallococcus caeni
ATTCACGCCTCGGCTGATTGAGTCGGGCTCCAGAGTGAGCCGAGAAGACTGAGCACTGCTTGGGGCCGGGCGCGGTAGTAGCCCAGCCCCGAGCGCAGAGCATTCTGAAGCTCGGTCATCTCGTCGAAGAGGACATTGTGCGTGGCACGCTGGCGCAGAGGGCGCCACAGTCGCTCAATGGGCTGCAGTTGCGGACTGTAGGGTGGCAGCCGGTACAGCGTCAGGTGTGGGTAGCGGCCCAAAGCCCAGTCCACCGGACGTCCGCGGTGCCAAGGCGCGTTGTCGATGACGAGGATGACTTCAGGGTACGCGTCGGCTGGGTAGGTCCGAGCGACGTCGAGCAAGTGGTGGGCAAAGGCCACCTGCATCCGCTTCGTCTTCGACAGCCCATCCTTGCGGCGTTTCTGGGTGCGACTGCCGTACAGTCGGCTCGTTACCTCGCCGGTGGTGACGTTGGCCGAGGCAAACGTGTGCACCACGTCCTTGCAGTCGCGGGTGCCGATAACGGGGCGCTCGCCCTTGAGGCCCAAGGTGGCCGTCAGCGTGGGCACCATGGGAAACCGCGCCTCGTCCTGGCTCAGAAGGACCAGCTCCCCTGCTGCCGCCTGGCGTTTTTTTCGCTCAACTCCTGCTGGGCTTGCTGCTGCCGAGCCGGGTCTGCGCGCAGGAAGCGGTAGGTGGGCCGGTAGAGCCGGACGCCATGGCGGCGGCAGAAGTCGCCCATGGCCGTCTCACGTACGCGAATGCCTGTCTGCTGGTGGAGAAAGTCGGCCAGGGCGACGTGCGTCCAGTTAGCGCGCTTGAGGCCGCAGGCCCGAGGGCCCTGGCGAATCCAATCCAGCAGGGTGGGCGCCAGGTGCTCGGGAATGAGGGGCGTCTTGCCTGGCGCCCACTGAATCTTCAGCCCTTCCAAGCCGCCAGCGCGGTAGCGAGCCAGGAAGCGCTGCACATTGCGCGTCGTGGTCCCCAGGTCCTCGGCAATCTGCTGCTGAGGACGGCTCCGGGCGGTCATCAGCACCGCCTGGCACCTGTCGCGCAATCGGCGGTCCTCCGTCGCTCGGAAGCACGTTTCCAGCTCGCTCCTCTGCCCCTCACTCAGCTCCAGCCGGCTCATGCAGGTTTAACCCGCGACCACCGACGGATTCATCCGAGCCGTGAAT
>NZ_BTTW01000039.1 GCF_036245865.1 Corallococcus caeni
GGGCCTAAACCCCTTCAGGGAAGTCCGGTAAGGCGCAGGCCCGCGTCATCGAAGAAGGCGGCGAGGACATCGTGACGGTAGCCCAGGCGCACAAATGAAGCGCGTGCCTGGGCGCGCAGCTCGGCGACAGAGTCAGGCGTGGCGTTACGCAACTCAGCCTTTACCACGCTGTTGCAGCCTTCCTCGGGGTTGAGGTCTGGCGCATAGCCTGGCAGTCGTTCGAGACGGAAGTCCTCGGGGTGTCGGGCGACGAAAGCGAGCGTCTCGGCGCTGTGATGCTGATTGAGGCCATCCCACACAATAGTGAGTGGACGGCCCACCATCCTGCGGAAATAGCGTAGGACTGCGATGATGTCCTCGCTGGTGAAGCTTCCCTCCCGGTGACGTGAGTACAAGCGCGCCGGGCTACGCCCGTATGGGGCAACAAGGGCGACGATGCTGGAGACTTCGCGCCGCTTGTCACGACGGCGCAAGGTGGGTGGATGCCCAACGGGTGCCCAGGTAGAGGCTACGCGGGCCCGAAACGAACTACCCGTCTCGTCCACGAAGGCAATGGCCCGCCCGCTTCTTCGAGCCCCCTTTTGATGCGTGGCCAATCGCGCTTCAACCATGCCTCCACCAGCACCTCGTCACGCTCCTTGGCCTGCGTGCGGGGCTGCTGCGGACTCAATCCCAGCCGGTGGAGGCGCTCCGCCAGGTAGTTGGGGTGGTAGCGCACTCCAAACGTTCGATGAATGAGGCGAGCCACCCGCGTGAGCGTCCAGCGCTCAGTAGGAAAACCGCAGGTGCGTGCCCCTGCCCTCACCAGCCCCGCCACCTGCTCCCATTCCTTCGAACTCAACTTTGACGGCCGGCCCGTGCGTGGCCTCGCCTTCAGCCCGTGCGCACTGCCATCCGCTTCATGCAGACGCCGCGCCCAACGACTGACAGAGGCTTCGCTGACGCCCATGCGGCGTGCCACCTCCGCCTGCGACAGATGCCCCTGTCGCAGGAGTCGTCCGGCCGCAAGCCGCCGCTCCTCCAGTTGCTGGGTCGTCCAACGCCTCGGCTGCCACGCCATGGAAGCGCCCCCTCCATGGAGCAACCGCCGGTCCCTTACCCAACTTCCCTGAAGGGGGTTAG
>NZ_BTTW01000040.1 GCF_036245865.1 Corallococcus caeni
TTCTCGAAGGGAATGTCCTGGTGCGCGTAGGCCCCGAGGGTGGCCTCACGCACGCGGCCCAGCAGCTCCACGAAGGTGGGGCCGTCATCCAGGCGGGAGCGAAGGGCGAGCGTGTTGATGAAGAAGCCGATGAGGCCTTCCAGCTCCGCGAAGCGACGGCCCGCGATGGGCGAGCCGACGACGACGTCATCCTGGCCGGAGTGACGCGAGAGCAGCGCTTGCGTGGAGGCCAGCAGGGCCATGAAGAGCGTGGCGCCGTGCCGCTGGGCCAGCGTCTGCAAGGCCTGCGAAAGCTCCAGCGGGAGCAGGAAAGGGACGGAGGCGCCGGAGAAGGACTGGACAACGGGACGAGGGAAGTCGGTGGGCAACTCCAACGCACGCGGCGCACCGGCCAGGTGCTGGCGCCACCACGAGCGCTGCCGCTCCAGGGCCTCTCCCTGCAACCAGTTGCGCTGCCAGAGGGCGTAGTCCGCGTACTGGAGGGGCAGTGCCGTCAGGGGAGAGCCAAGGCCAGCGGAGAAGGCGCGGTAGAGGGCGCCCAACTCACGCACGAGGATGCCCATGGACCAACCGTCGGAGACGATGTGGTGCATCGTCACGAGCAGCACGTGGTGGTGCTCGGCGAGCCTCAGCAGGGAGGCGCGCAGCAGCGGGCCCTTCGCGAGGTCGAAGGGGCGCAGGGCTTCGGCGCCTGCGAGACGCCGGGCCTCGGCTTCGCGCGCGTCCGGGGCGAGGTGCTCCAGGTCCCGCACGTCCAGGGCGAAGTCGGCGGTGGCGTGGAAGCGCTGGACGGGTTCACCCGCGTGCGCGTGGAAGGTGGTGCGCAGGGACTCGTGACGCTGGAGGAGCTCGCGGAAGGAGCGCTCCAACGCCGCGAAGTCCAGCGGCCCTTCCAGGTGCAGGGCGCTCGGGATGTTGTACGTGGCGGTTCCCGGCTGGAGTTGATCCAGGAACCACAGCCGCTGCTGCGCGAAGGAGAGGGGCGCTTCGTCGCCCCGGGCGATGGCGCCCGGCGGAGGCAGGGCGGTGCCTTCCGCGGCCTGCAAGGCTTCCTCCACGCGGAGGGCGAGGCGG
>NZ_BTTW01000041.1 GCF_036245865.1 Corallococcus caeni
GGCCCGTAGAGGTTGTAGAGCTTCTGCACCGTAGGGACGGCGTAGACCTGCCTGGCCAGCGTCTCCGGCAGGGCTTCGCCCGCGAGGTTGACGACGCGCACTCCTGGAGGCACCGCATTCAGGCGCAGCAACTGCGCCATGGCGGAGGGCACCGTGTTGACGAGGGTGACGTGGGAGGCGGTGGGAAGCTCCGCCAGATGCAGGGCGTTGCGTGCCACCACCACCGCGCCACCGCTGCTCAACGGGGCGAAGAGCTCGAAGACGGAGAGGTCGAAGTTGAGGCTGGTCGCGGCGAGGGTGCCCTTCAGTTCCTCCGGGGTGAATGTCGCCAGGGCCCAGTGGAGGAAGGAGACAGCGTTGCCATGGGAGATGGCGACGCCCTTGGGACGGCCGGTGCTGCCGGACGTGTAGATGAGGTAGGCGAGGTGCCCGGCGTGGATGTCCACCTGGGGTGCCGTGGTGGGCTGCTTCGCCAGCTCCGCATCCGAGTCGAGGCACACGGGCGTCGCGGAGGTTTCAGGCAGCGCGGACAGCAGATGCGAGTGGGCGACGAGGGCGGGGCCCTGTGCATCCTCCAGCAACCAGCCCAGACGCTCGCGCGGGTAGCTGGGGTCCAGCGGCACGTAGGCGCCACCGGCCTTGAGGATGCCAAGGGCTCCGATGACGAGGTCCTCGGTACGCTCGACGCACAAACCCACGCGGACTTCGGGCCCGACGCCCAGGCCACGCAGGCGATGGGCGAGCTGGTTCGCCTTCGAGTCCACCTCGCGGTAGGTCAGCTGCCGCTCCGGCGTGATGACAGCGAGCGCGTCTGGCGTGCGGCGCACCTGGGCTTCCACCATCGCGGGGATGCTGGGCTC
>NZ_BTTW01000042.1 GCF_036245865.1 Corallococcus caeni
TGGCGGAAGGCGTCGCCGTCGCGCAGTTGGCGGTGGCGGCAAGGCCCATGTCCACGCTGATGACGTTGCCGTGCGCGTCGTGCTTGAAGCACGTGCGCGTCGTGGTGCTGCCCGTCGGGTGCTCGTCGACGCGCTGCAGCTGGTTCACGGCGTCATACTGCATGGCATTGCAGGCCGCGGAAGTCGGCTGGCCATCCGTACCCACGGCACACCATGCTGGAGGCGCGTTGAAGGGCTTGCCTTCGCCCGTGAGGTTGTTGGCCGCGTCGTAGCTCTTCGTGGCGACGAAGCTGCCCGTGCTCGTCCCAAACTTCTCCCATGTGGTGCGTCGGTGGGCATCGGCGGCGTAGGAGAGCACCTTGCGCGTGTTGCCCAAAGCGTCGAAGTAGCGCTCCTCATTCAGCGTGCTGTCGGGCCAGTAGGTGTACGTCACCTTCTCGGACCAGGTGGCGGCGGTCGCGGTGGAGGACTTCGCCTTCCACTGCAGCTTGTCGGTGAAGGTGCCGCCCGTGCACCCTGCTGTCGCTCCCTGCCGGTAGCAATAGACTTCGAAGTTGCCTTCGGGGAGCTGCGTGAAGGTGCGGTGCCCCGCGCCGTCATAGCCATGAGTCGTCACCACGTCTGGCTGGCCAGTAACGTGGACTGTCTGTGAAATGAGGTTGGTGTCCTGGTAGACGAAGGACGTGGTGATGCCGTTGGCATCCACCTGCTCGGTGACGTGCCCGCCAGCGTCATAGGCGTTGTAGAGCGTCTCGATGGGCGTGCTGGTGAGGCCGGCCGGGTATTGGGCCACCTTCTGCAACTGGTTGCGGCGGGGC
>NZ_BTTW01000043.1 GCF_036245865.1 Corallococcus caeni
GCACCTCCGCCCAGATGGACGCCAGCTTCGCCTCCGTCTCCGTGCGAGGTGCCTCGTAGGTGCTGCCTGACTGTGGCGCCTCCGGCTCCGGCAGGGCCTTGCGGTCCACCTTGCCGTTGGAGTTGAGGGGCAGGGCCTCCAGCACCACAAAGGTGGAGGGCACCATGTACTCAGGGAGCCCCTGACGCAGCTGCGCCTTGAGGGCTTCCGCCTCCAGCGAGGCATCCGCCTTGGGTGCGACGTAGGCGACCAGCCGCTTGTCTGCGGCTTCGCCCTTGGCGACGACGACAGCGTCCTTGAGTCCCGGAGCGCGGCGAAGCGCCGCTTCGATTTCACCCAGCTCGATGCGGAAGCCACGCACCTTCACCTGGAAGTCGATGCGGCCGAGGTACTCCAGGCGCCCATCCACGCGGTAGCGGACGCGGTCGCCCGTGCGGTACATGCGGCCACCCGGCGGGCCGTACGGCTCGGGCACGAAGCGCTCCGCGGTGAGGTCCGGCCGCAGCAGGTAGCCGCGCGCCTGTCCTTCGCCCGCGAGGTACAGCTCACCGGCAACGCCCACGGGCACCGGCTGCAACGAAGCGTCCAGCACGTAGGCCCGCGTCGCGGGCAGAGGACGTCCAATGAGGGGCACCTCGTCACGGCCGACGAGTGCGGCGGTGGAGTAGGTGGTGTCCTCGGAAGGCCCGTAGAGGTTGTAGAGCTTCTGCACCGTAGGGACGGCGTAGACCTGCCTGGCCAGCGTCTCCGGCAGGGCTTCGCCCGCGAGGTTGACGACGCGCACTCCTGGAGGCACCGCATTCAGGCGCA
>NZ_BTTW01000044.1 GCF_036245865.1 Corallococcus caeni
GCGCAATCGGCGGTCCTCCGTCGCTCGGAAGCACGTTTCCAGCTCGCTCCTCTGCCCCTCACTCAGCTCCAGCCGGCTCATGCAGGTTTAACCCGCGACCACCGACGGATTCATCCGAGCCGTGAATCAGGGAAGGCAACAGCTGCGTCTGCGAAGTCATGACCGGAGGCGGCTGATTCGCTGGGGAGAGTGGACTGGCTGCCCGCTCACCCTGCGGCGGTGCATGGCGGTGGCCAAGGTCGCCAGTGGCCAGTCGCGAGCGCAGGCCGCGCGCGAGTTGCTCTGCGCACCTTCGACGGTGGTTTCCGCGGTCCAGCGCTACCAGGAGTCAGGCCGCGTAGGCCTCTTGGACTGGCGTGCCCAGAATGGGCGACGCAAAGTGAACGAGCGATTCCGGCAGACGCTGCGCCGGGTGTTGAAGGGCACGCCCCAGCAATCCGGATGGCGCCGCACCACGTGGACGCGCGAGTTGCTGGTGCGAGAGGTAGAGAGGCGAGGCCGGGTACGTGTCTCGCCCGCGACGATGGGACGCGCCTTGGCCTCGGTGGGTGCACTCAGAAGGCGTCCGTGCCCCGTGGTGCGCTGCCCTTGGCCAGAGCGCAGACGCCAGCGACCCCCCTGTGTCAGGGAAGTTGTCGCCTCGGCTGAATGGCCGGGATGACCACGCCTTGGGGGCGAGAGCAGGCAGGACGCCGTGCCGTACACGGATGGATTCAAGCTACAGATGGTGAAGCGGATG
>NZ_BTTW01000045.1 GCF_036245865.1 Corallococcus caeni
GAACTGCTGTCATGCGACCTTGTCAGGCTGATTATTCTGATATTGGTTCTTCTATTGGGAATATTGTACGATATGAGTTGATGGAACCTGAGAAATGTCAATTGCAAGGTGGTAGACAACTCTCTGATGCTAAAGCTATGGAGACCCTTTCTAATATTGATTGGGGTAAACTTACTGACGAGACTCGTAATTATTTGAAGTCTACCGGTTTGGCGCGTGCTCAGCTCGGTTATGCTAAGGAGCAGCAGGAAGCTGATAATATGGCTATGACAGGTCTTATTATGCGTGCTCAACGTTCTGGTATGCTTCTTGACAATGAGGCTAAAGGTATTATGAATAGGTATCTTGGCCAACAGCAACAGCTTGGTTTGAACGTTAGGGCTGCGGATTATTATCAACGCATGTCTTCTGGCTATCTTTCTTATGCTGAAGCTAAAAAGGCTTGAGCCGAAGTAGCTTTGGCAGCTGCTCGTACTCGTGGTCAGAATATCTCTAACAAAGTTGCCTCTCGTATTGCTAAGTCTCAAATTGCCGCTAATATTGCGGCTAATGAATCTGCTGCCTCTTATCATAACGAGGAGCTAAGACTTCGTCTTCCTCAGGACAATGCTCGAAGCAAGAATATTGAGGAATGGTATCGCTCTAGAAATGAAAAGAAAAGGTACCAGTATTTTGATGTTGATAAATGGGTTGATTATGGTACTAGTATTGGTAATAC
>NZ_BTTW01000047.1 GCF_036245865.1 Corallococcus caeni
CCTCCGCCAGCCCCGACGCCTCCTGCGGCACCCTGGCCAACACCCTGGGCCGCCTGCGCTACCAGGACGACTCCTTCGGCCGCACCTGGTTCAGCTACGACGCCTGGGGCCGCATGGTGAAGCAGGTCCGTCTGCGCACCGGCACCACCACCTGCACCGGCACGCCCTTCCAGAATCCCCACACCCTCTACGCCTACAGCCCCAATGGCAACCTCACCCAGGTGACGTACCCCTATGGCCGCGTCGTCACCTACACCTACGGGACGGGTGCCCTTGCCGACCGCGTTGAGAGCGTCTCCGTCTCGAAGTACGCCAGCGGCGCGCCCACCACGGAAGTGCTGCTCTCCCAGGTGGCCTGGGAGCCGTACGGGGGCGTGCGTGGCTACCGCACCCACTACGCGTCGGCGGGCACCACCGGCAGCGTCGAGTACGCCTTGGGCGACAACGCCGCCGCGGCGCCTTCGTCCTGCCCCACCGCCATTCCCAGCGTGGGCACGGGCGACGCCACGGGCCGCGTGCGCGCCCTCTGGGTGTCCACGCTCGCCTCGGGCACCAACTTCACGCCCGGCAGCGGCAACGGCGCCGTCCTCAAGCAGGTGTACACGTGGCAGGCGGACCAGCTCGTGC
>NZ_BTTW01000048.1 GCF_036245865.1 Corallococcus caeni
GCTGCGGCGTCGGGATGTAGCTGTCCACCGCCTCCATCAGCTTCAGGATGGCCGGCTCGCCGATGTCGCTGGTGTCACCCTCCAGCGCCTTCACCGCGGAGCCGGGGACGATGGGGATGGTGTCGCCCGGGAACTCGTACTTCTTCAGGAGGTCACGCACCTCCATCTCCACGAGCTCGCGCAGCTCCGGGTCATCCAGCAGGTCCACCTTGTTCAGGAAGACCACGATGTACGGCACGCCGACCTGGCGCGCCAGCAGGATGTGCTCGCGCGTCTGGGGCATCGGGCCGTCCGCGGCCGACACCACCAGGATGGCGCCGTCCATCTGCGCCGCGCCCGTGATCATGTTCTTCACGTAGTCGGCGTGCCCCGGGCAGTCGACGTGCGCGTAGTGGCGGTTCTTCGTCTTGTACTCCACGTGCGCCGTGGAGATGGTGATGCCGCGCTCGCGCTCTTCCGGCGCCTTGTCAATCTGGTCGTACGCCAGGAACGTGGCGCCGCCCGTCTTCGCCAGCACCTTCGTGATGGCCGCCGTCAGCGACGTCTTGCCGTGGTCCACGTGCCCAATCGTTCCGA
>NZ_BTTW01000049.1 GCF_036245865.1 Corallococcus caeni
CGTTCGGTCGTGCCGTAACCACGTTGGAAATCACAAGGATGTAAAATAATAATATAATAATCAAAAAATATCTTTTAGTAAAATAAAGCGGAAAATCAATCGGACGTTTTCTCTTTGGGATTTCTCATTCTTAATTGAATTGACTAATAACTAAAGTGAAACTAAGGCTAAAATCAACTCGCCTAGTCAAGCTCGTCCGCAAAAAATCACTAAAAAGGATTTTAAGGGTCGATACCTCAGTTTTTTCTCACCAAGTAAAAATGGATCATTTTAAGGTCCAACGCCTTAAAATGATCACCTTTCAACTAAAAAGAATCGCTTGATTCACTCTTAAGAAAGAACTACGTAGGTCTGATTTCCTCATCGCAATTGAGGATACGTAGGAGCAAGGGAAACACCCTTGTTGACCACACCAAAATTAAAAACATAAAAAGCATAAAAACGCAAAAAAAAACATAAAAAAGGGAAAATAAAACAAATTGAAGACATGATATTGCACATTTGATTAAAGGCTTCCGTCCTTTATGACAGATGCGTGGGGTGCCAATACCTTCCCCGTGCGTAAAAACAAC
>NZ_BTTW01000050.1 GCF_036245865.1 Corallococcus caeni
ACGCTGATGTCGTCCTGGCCGGAGTAGCGGGAGAGGAGCAGCTGGAAGGCGGAGAGCAGCAGCATGAAGGGCGTGGCGCCCTCCCGCTGGGCGAGGCCCCGCAGCGAGTCCGTCAGCTCCGAAGGGAAGTGCACGGGCACCGTGGCGCCGCGCCGGGACTGGACGGGCGGACGCGGGCGGTCCGTGGGCAACTCCAGCGCGGAAGGCGCACCGGCCAACTGGCGCTTCCAGTAGCCGAGCTGCGCGTCCAGCGTCTCGCCCTGCAGCCACTGGCGCTGCCAGAGCGCGAAGTCCGCGTACTGCACCGGCAGCGGTGCGAGTGAAGGCTCGCGGCCGGCGGTGAAGGCGGCGTAGCTCGAGGCCAATTCCTTCACGAGGACGCCCATGGACCAGCCGTCGGAGACGATGTGGTGCATCGTCACGAGGAGGACGTGCGTTTCCTCGGCCAGCCGCAGCAGGGCAGTGCGCAGCAGCGGCCCTTGGACGAGGTGGAAGGGCTGCCGGGCTTCCCGGGTGGCCAGCCGCACCGTCTCCGCTTC
>NZ_BTTW01000051.1 GCF_036245865.1 Corallococcus caeni
AAATAGGGCAGTCAACGAGCGGGTTGACAGCGAACGCGGCGAAGAGATAGAAGCCGCGCCCCCACCGAAGAGAAGCAGTCCGGCAGGCAACACACGGACGGCAAGCGGTGAAGGAAGCTGACAGCAAGCAGGTTGACAGGGAACGCGGCGCTGAAGTAGAAGCCGCTCCCCTTCGAAAAGAAGCGGCGAAAGTCACTGGACGGCGCCGACGAACTTCGAAGCAGCCCGCAGGACGCAAAAGCGAAGTTGACGCTGACTGCGAACTGAAATAGAAGCTGCAACCCCGCCGGTTGGAAAGAAGCCGGCAAGCAACAAAGCCGCAACAGCGGTTCGGTCTTTGAAAACCAAATAGCAAGCCCAAGTAGTAATGGATTGCGGAAACCCGCAGTCAATTTTTTGAGGGCGCTTCATCTCAAGAGCAGCGCTGAAAAGCGCAGCGAGAGGGAAGTGCCGACGAATCAGCGAGCCGAGACTCCTTAGCCGGGTCTCGGGGAACGCCGGTTCAAGCAAACCAAGAATACAATTGGAGAGTTTGATC
>NZ_BTTW01000052.1 GCF_036245865.1 Corallococcus caeni
CCCGGGACGCCGAAGGGAGTCGGCTGGCCGAAGCGGTCCAGCAGGTACACCTGGGAGTTGGCGATGGCGCGCCCAATGGGAGGGGTGCCCGTCGCGTCGGCATCGAGGAGGGCCCAGGTGGAATAGGTGGTGTCCTCGGAAGGGCCGTAGAGGTTGAAGAGGCGCTGGAGGGTGGGCACCTGGAAGGCGCGAGACACCAGGGCGCGAGGAAGCGGCTCGCCCGCGAGGTTGACGGTGCGGACGGAGGGTGGAAGGCCCGCGCCGCGAAGCAACTCGGAGAGTGCGGAGGGGACGGTGTTGAGGAGGGTGACGTGAGAAGCGGCGGGGTGGGACGGAAGCTGGAGGGCGTTGTCGGCGAGGACGACGCTGCCGCCGAAGCAGAGGGGGACGAAGAGCTCGAAGACGGAGAGGTCGAAGCAGACGGAGGTGCTGGCCAGTACTCCGGAGCGCTCCTCGGGGGAGAAGCAGTCGCGAGCCCAGAAGAGCATGGCGGCAGCGCTGCGGTGGCTGATGGCGACAGCCTTGGG
>NZ_BTTW01000053.1 GCF_036245865.1 Corallococcus caeni
ACCTGCTTCACCATGCGGCCCCAGGCGTCGTAGCTGAACCAGGTGCGGCCGAAGGAGTCGTCCTGGTAGCGCAGGCGGCCCAGGGTGTTGGCCAGGGTGCCGCAGGAGGCGTCGGGGCTGGCGGAGGCGTCGTAGCCCTGCGCGTAGAGCGTCTCGGCGCCGCCGGAAACCAGCGGCGAGACGTGGGAGACGGAGAGCAGCCGCCCCATGGCGTCATATGCATACGCCAGGTGGTCGCGGACGTGGGCTGAGACCATGGCGGGCGTCTGCTTCACCAGGGTGTTGCCTTGGGCGTTGAACGCGAAGCGAGTCGCGCCCGCGGTGCTGCCGCCGCCGATGGCCGCGAGCGTCGCCTCCACGAGGTTGCCGAAGTCGTCGTACTGATAGCGGGAGGCATTGGCGGAAGGCGTCGCCGTCGCGCAGTTGGCGGTGGCGGCAAGGCCCATGTCCACGCTGATGACGTTGCCGTGCGCGTCGTGCTTGAAGCACGTGCGCGTCGTGGTGCTGCCCGTCGGGTGCTCGTC
>NZ_BTTW01000054.1 GCF_036245865.1 Corallococcus caeni
AGGAGTGCTCGGTAACTGGGGTGAAGTCGTAACAAGGTAGCCGTAGGGGAACCTGCGGCTGGATCACCTCCTTTCTAAGGAGACCGGGTGTTGGACTCATCCTTCGGGAGAGTAGGCAACACCAGCAACCTTCGGGTTGTCAGGTCTAACTAGGTCAATGTTTCCGGTAAACAATCCATTATGAACTTCGGGCTTGCTGTTTGGTTTTGAAGGACCGAGCGAAGGCGGCTCGGCTCTTTGAGAATGAAGGACGCTGTAGGGTTCGCCGATGCTTTAGCCCCCCTGGGCCTATAGCTCAGCTGGCTAGAGCGCGCGCCTGATAAGCGCGAGGTCGGTGGTTCAAGTCCACCTAGGCCCACCATTCTCCCTCATTGAAGGGACGCGAATGGGAAAGCCGACGCGAGAGTCGGGGCTGTAGCTCAGCTGGGAGAGCGCCAGCTTTGCAAGCTGGATGTCGTCGGTTCGAACCCGATCAGCTCCACAAGTTACCTGGAAGTCGCAGGGACGTTCTTTGACAAGTGCA
>NZ_BTTW01000055.1 GCF_036245865.1 Corallococcus caeni
CCAAGGAGTTGGTTTACTTTTGGTCATGCTTCGTTTGCTTTGCTCTTCTTCTTCGGACACATTTGGCATGGTGCTAGAACCTTGTTCAGAGATGTTTTTGCCGGCATTGACCCAGATTTGGATGCTCAAGTAGAGTTTGGAGCATTCCAAAAACTTGGGGATCCAACTACAAGAAGACAGGCAGTCTGATACAACACCACTTTGGTATCTTTCCCCTCTATTTCCTTTTTTGGGGGAATTTTACATAGAGCATCGGAGTTAATTTGAATCGCCGCTTTTTTGATTCTTGCTCTTTCGAGATGATTCCCAAAAAGAAAATAAAAAAAAAAAAAAACGAACAAGTAGGAAAGCTATAATTGTAAACCTCGATCGAATTTATGGAAGCATTGGTTTATACATTCCTTTTAGTCTCGACTCTAGGGATAATTTTTTTCGCTATTTTTTTTCGAGAACCGCCTAAAGTCCCAACTAAAAAGTAACATGATTTGTCCTTATCTCAATTGAAGTGATGAGCCTCCCA
>NZ_BTTW01000056.1 GCF_036245865.1 Corallococcus caeni
TCGAGACGCTCACCAACGCCAGCCAGGCCACCGGCCCCCGCCTCTACCGGACGGTGGATTCCTGCACCGTCGCGGGCGCGTGCAGCCCCGGCAACGAGCGCAACGAGTGGGAGTGCGCCACCAGCACCTCTCCCGGCTTCCTCAAGGCCAAGAAGGACAAGCGCGACTTCTGGGAGGTCTACGCCTACGCCTCCCCGGCGGTGGGCACCGGCATGCCCGCCTCGCTGCTGGAGAAGACGAGCGTCAAGCGCGGCGCCCAGGACATGACGGGCACCGGCGCGCTGGAGGAGGAGACCTTCAGCTACACCTATGGCCCCAACGGGGAGCAGTTGCTGGCCTCCTCGGAGAAGGCCAGCGTGCTGGGTGCAGCCGGCCAGAAGGCGCGCATCTTCAACCGCTACGACTCCTCTGGCCGCCTCTCGGCCACCCTCCGCTCTGGCTGGACGCGCGTCTTCGACGCGGGCACGGGCACCTGGAGCAGCCAGCAGCGCTGGGTGGGCACCTTCTACTTCACC
>NZ_BTTW01000057.1 GCF_036245865.1 Corallococcus caeni
GCGAACCGGAGCTCCTTCTCCATCGCGACCGGGGTGATGAGCTCCACCTCGATGGCGATGTTGTCGCCCGGCATGACCATCTCGACGTTGTCCGGCAGCTTCACCGTGCCCGTCACGTCCGTGGTGCGGAAGTAGAACTGCGGACGGTACCCCTTGAAGAACGGGGTGTGGCGGCCGCCCTCTTCCTTCGACAGCACGTAAATCTGCGCCTTGAACTTCGTGTGCGGCGTGATGCTGCCCGGCTTCGCCAGCACCTGGCCGCGCTCCATGTCCTCGCGCTTGAGGCCACGCACCAGCGCGCCGATGTTGTCGCCCGCCCGGCCCTCGTCCAGCAGCTTGCGGAACATCTCCACGCCCGTCACCACCGTCTTCTGCGTCGCGCGCAGACCGACGACTTCCACTTCCTCGCCCACCTTGATGATGCCGCGCTCCACGCGGCCGGTGGCCACCGTGCCACGGCCGGCGATGGAGAAGACGTCTTCCACCGGCATCAGGAAGGGCTTGTC
>NZ_BTTW01000058.1 GCF_036245865.1 Corallococcus caeni
TATAGGTAATTTCTTGCCTCATAGGGTTATTTCTTCTAAGCGTTAGTATTTGTTTATAGTTTTTTGTCCCGGTTCGTAGTGATACGCGCCGGGTTTTGTTTTTTTGGAGTAACTTCTGGCAACCGCGCGAAGCGTGGTTATACACCTACTGAATTTCGGGACGTTAGGACTGAAATCAGAGCCGAAGGCTATAGTACTGCCATCCTTTAAGCTTGACGTCTGCAACGCGTAAGCAATTCCCCGGAGAACTTCTCTCTTCCGTCGCCGCTAAACACCTAAAATATAAATTGGCGAAGCCTACATGAGTTTGCCCGAAGGGAGAGCGATTTACCTCATCGCTTTCAGTCTCTCCCTTGTCTTATAAACGCAAACTCACAGACCAGCCTGCCACCCATATAGCTTATTGTTTATTAATGTTAAGATTTTACGTTGCCATTTGTTTTTTTCAAGCATTTAAGTCGGCGGCCAAGCGGTCTTAGAAAGACAATCACGAT
>NZ_BTTW01000059.1 GCF_036245865.1 Corallococcus caeni
GTGTGCGTATCTGGGCTGCAACATCTTGCGCTGGATAAGATCTATCATTCTCCTGAAAAATCTGCACTTAAAGATCTAAAAGATACAGTTTGATCTTTTAGTTTTTATCTTTAATCTTTGATCCCTGAACGAACTATTCAAGTTTGTAATTCGAACTTTAATTATCTTTTAATTCGTTCCTAAAGATAGATCGTCTAATCTGTTGCTAACTGCACAATAATCTGTTAAGGCTATAACAGATTTATGTGTCCAGTATTTTCGGGCAGGATGTCCTGCACATTGGATCCGACATCGTGGATCCTGCAGCTTCAATTCTTCATGTGACTTTTATCTTGCCTTGTGCATTGTGCAGCCCGATCTTATTCCTTGGCATAGCGTGGCTCATCATCTGCAGCATCTCCAGCTTTCCTTCATTGTCGAAGTGCTTACGTGTTAACAGAATCTTAGCCACTCCTCGAAAGCTCGGTAGACCTAAACACCAACAACCTCCCCC
>NZ_BTTW01000060.1 GCF_036245865.1 Corallococcus caeni
TCCCTTCGGAGCTGACGGACTCGCTGCGGGGCCTCGCCCAGCGGGAGGGCGCCACGCCCTTCATGCTGCTGCTCTCCGCCTTCCAGCTGCTCCTCTCCCGCTACTCCGGCCAGGACGACATCAGCGTTGGCTCTCCCATCGCCGGCCGCACCCACTCCGAGGCCGAGGGCCTCATCGGCTTCTTCGTCAACACCCTCGTCCTGCGCGCACACGTGCGCCCCGAGGAGTCGTTCCGCCAGCTGCTCTCCCAGGTGAAGGCCTCCACCCTCGCGGCCTATGAGCACCAGCACGTCCCCTTCGAGAAGCTGGTGGAAGTCCTCCAGCCCTCGCGTGACTTGAGCCGCAGCCCCCTCTTCCAGGTGATGCTCGTCCTGCAGAATGCCCCCGCCGAGGCACTCCGCGTCCCGGGCATGGCCTTCCAGCCCATTCCCCTGGAGGGCAACTCCTCCCGCTTCGATTTGGCCCTCACCCTCTTCG
>NZ_BTTW01000061.1 GCF_036245865.1 Corallococcus caeni
GTGGCATAAGACCAATTTCATCTATGACTATTAACTCACTCTCTTGATATGTCACAGTTAAGGCTCTTTCGAATGTTAAGAACCTTATGTGCTTATTCTGAGTTTTGACCTTACTTTGCCAGTCTTTTAAAAGTTCACTCCTTGGACTGATTATCGTGACAAAGCCTTTCTTGTTGAACTCTGAGTTAATAAAGCCTTGAATTGCACGGCTTTTACCAGATCCTGCAAATCCAAAGAATCCGTAAATTGGTTCATCTCTTTTAACTATCTCAACTTCATGGTCATCATCATTGTCAAAGATCAAATCTAGAAATTCAATGACTCTATTTTTATCCTTTCTTTCTTCAGATTCATCACTTTTCTTCTTGATGGAATTGTACAAAATTCCAAGTCGGGGGCCAAGCGGGCTTAGGAAGACAACGTGCGATCCCAACTCCTTGGCTCACAGCACGACATGGCTACGGGCCGCCTGCGCGC
>NZ_BTTW01000062.1 GCF_036245865.1 Corallococcus caeni
GGTGAAGAGGTCGGTGGTGTATTCGAGGTAGCCCTTGAGGCCCGCGTCCGACTCCAGCACCTGAAGCGTCAAGTCGAACTTGGCGGAGAAGGTGTCGAGCTCCATCGCCTCCAGCTTCACGCCCTCGACGGAGGCCGCGCCGCGGAAGGAGGCCTGGTAGGTGAGCATCACCTGGAAGAAGGGCGTGCGTCCCGGGATGCGCTCGGGCTTCAACTCCTCCACGAGACGCTCGATGGGAAGCTCCTGGTGTTCCTGGGCGCCGAGCACCGTCTCGCGCACCTGGCGCAGCAGCGTGCGGAAGGAGTCGCGGCCCGCCACGCGCGTGCGAAGCACCTGGGCGTTGACGAAGAGGCCGATGAGGCCTTCCACCTCTCCACGCGTGCGGCCCGCCATGGGAGAGCCGACGGTGACGTCCTCCTGGCCGGAGTAGCGGGCCATCAGCAGCTGCCAGCCCGTCAG
>NZ_BTTW01000064.1 GCF_036245865.1 Corallococcus caeni
GATGGGCGAGCTGGTTCGCCTTCGAGTCCACCTCGCGGTAGGTCAGCTGCCGCTCCGGCGTGATGACAGCGAGCGCGTCTGGCGTGCGGCGCACCTGGGCTTCCACCATCGCGGGGATGCTGGGCTCCCGCTGGCTTTCAGTGACAGCCGGGTTCCACTCGACGAGGAGTTGCTGGCGCTCGGCGTCGGTGAGCAGCGGCAGATCACCCAACCGCGTGTCCGGCTTCGCGGCGATGGCATCCAGAAGCACGCCGAAGTGGCCGGCCATCCGCTGGATGGTCGACGCGTCGAACAGGTCCGTCGCGTACTCAAGCGTGCCGACGAACCCGTCCCGTCCCTCGCGCAGACCCAGCGAGAGGTCGAACTTGGCGAAGTGAGCCTCCAGCGGCAGGCCCTGGAATGACAAGCCGGGCAGACGCAGCGCCTCGGTGGGCGTGTTCTGCAGGACGAACAT
>NZ_BTTW01000065.1 GCF_036245865.1 Corallococcus caeni
GGCAGCTCCACGCCGAAGACGGAGCGCACGCGCGAAATCGCCTGCGTCGCCAGCAGCGAGTGTCCGCCCAGCTCGAAGAAGTTGTCCCGCGCGCCGACGCGTCCGACGCCCAGCACCTTCGCCCACTCCGCCGCCAGCACCTCCTCCGTCGGCGTCCTCGGCGCCACGTACGCGCCCGAGACCTCCACTCCCGCTTCCGACGGCTCCGGCAGCGCCTTGCGGTCCACCTTGCCATTCGCCGTCAGCGGCAGCGCCGCCAGCACCACGAAGGCCGACGGCACCATGTACTCCGGCACCCGCCCCTTCAGCGCTGTGCGCACTGCGGCCACGTCCAGGCCTTCGCCCGCCACGTACGCCACCAGCCGCTTCGTCCCCGCCCCCTGCCCCTTCGCCACCACCACGCACTCGCGCACGCCTTCGCACTGCGCCAGCGCCGCTTCCACTTCACCCA
>NZ_BTTW01000066.1 GCF_036245865.1 Corallococcus caeni
GCGGTGAAGGAAGCTGACAGCAAGCAGGTTGACAGGGAACGCGGCGCTGAAGTAGAAGCCGCTCCCCTTCGAAAAGAAGCGGCGAAAGTCACTGGACGGCGCCGACGAACTTCGAAGCAGCCCGCAGCCCGCAGGACGCAAAAGCGAAGTTGACGCTGACTGCGAACTGAAATAGAAGCTGCAGCCCTGCCGGTTGGAAAAACCGGCAAGAAGCACGGTAGCAAAAGTCGCGAAGCAGGACAAGCGGCTCGGTCTTTGAAAACCAAATAGCAAGCCCAAGCAGTAATGGATTGCGGAAACCCGCAGTCAATTTTTTGAGGGCGCTTCACCTCAAGAGCAGCGCTGAAAAGCGCAGCGAGAGGGAAGTGCCGACGAATCAGCGAGCCGAGACTCCTTAGCCGGGTCTCGGGGAACGCCGGTTCAAGCAAACCAAGAATACAATTGGAGAGT
>NZ_BTTW01000067.1 GCF_036245865.1 Corallococcus caeni
CTACATAATTTAAATATTGCTTACAAAAAAACAAAACACTTTGCTTAGAGCTTTCGCCAAACGGGTCACATCCTATATCGGCGCATCCGCTACGAATGACTCGTTCGGACGCAGTGAACGCAGCAAATAATAGCTGGTAAATATTCGATGAAGATTTACGAAAAGTATCCGAAAATCGGGGGAATAATCGAAGGAGATACGGCCCTACCAGTTTCCGCCCGCATTGGCATTTGTTATTGTTTTCCAATTCCGAACGATTCTCGCAAACTGTTCTTGAAAATGTATCTAAAGCTTGGTCTTACGGTCGTTGTGATGCGTCACTCTCGAGAGGATTCGCAGCACCGTATGTTGCGTCGTATATTAATAGCTTTGTCGCTTTACCCGACTTTTATACTCAGATGCCAAAAGTGGGGCGACCTACATCCTTCCAGCCCAAGACGGTGGGC
>NZ_BTTW01000068.1 GCF_036245865.1 Corallococcus caeni
GTGCTCGGTTTCGTTCAGCTTGAAGAGGAGGGTGCGCAGGAGGGGGCCGGTGCGCAAGTCGAAGGGCCGGCGCATCTCCGTCTCCACGCGGGCCCGCGTCTCGGGCTCGCGCTGCGCTTCGGGCACGCCCGAGAGGTCCACGAGGGCCAGGGGTTGGTGGCTGTCGGGGTGGATGACCTGGACAGGCGCTCCCTCCACCTGAGCGAAGGTGGTGCGCAGGGCGTCGTGACGGCGCACGACTTCCTGCAGGGCGCGCTCCAGCACGTCGGCGCGCAGGTGGCCTTCCAGCCGGACGGCGACGGGCACGTTGTAGAGCGAGCTGCCCGGCTCCAGTTGGTCGATGAGCCACAGCCGCTGCTGGGCGAAGGACAGCGGCAGCGGGCCGTCGTGCGAGACGCGGGTGAGTGGCGAGGCGCTGGTGCGGGTGAGTCCCTTCAGGCGAATG
>NZ_BTTW01000069.1 GCF_036245865.1 Corallococcus caeni
TCCAAAGTTAATTCACACAGCAGCCATTTTCTCGTCTTCTAGTCAGACCCCAGAAACATGTCGGACAAGGGCGGCAGCTGCGACTGGGCTGCCTCGCCTCAGTGCACGAAGAAGGGCTACACAGCTGACATCATTGAGACTCAGATGAGCTACACTGTGGAGACAGTGGTGATCGATGCTCCAGCAGCCATGGAGCACGACGGAAAGTGCAAGTGCGGCTCCAGCTGCAGTTGCACTGACTGCACTTGTGGCCATTGAGAGCATATAGCCATCAGTATAAAGGGAACACTAGAATATCTTATCACATAATGTAATCCTCTCTCACTGAATAAATTAGTCTGTGTCTGGTCCCAACTACTGTTGCATTGTCCTATACTAATGGTCTGAGCCAAGTCCTAGTGACCCTTTGTACTCTTCTTAATTTTTCTTACTCGATGAA
>NZ_BTTW01000071.1 GCF_036245865.1 Corallococcus caeni
AGCGGCGCAGCGTCAGGGCGCCGGTGGCGCTGCCCAGCTGCACGTCGGTCTCCACGAGGATGCTCTCACCCGTGGCGGCGTTGACGGGGTCTCCCGCCGTCGGCAGGCGCTCGCCTTCGGGGCCGCAACGGCAATTGCCGTCCTCGCAGGGCTGGGGCGGGGCGGCGCAAGCCCAGGTGCTCCTGCAACACGAGGCGCCGTTGTTTGGGAACGACGGATTGGGGTTGACGGGATTGCAGAAGGGGTCGTTCGAGCAATCCGTGTAGTCATTGCAACGCTGGCTACCATCACAGGTGCACTGCACCTGCTTGCCATCCTCGCAATGGGTGATGAGGTTGTTGACGCACGAGTCCTGGGCAAGGCCGACGCCGGGCAGACACACCAGGAGCGTGGCCAGCAAGGCCAGAGGCTTGA
>NZ_BTTW01000072.1 GCF_036245865.1 Corallococcus caeni
CTTTTGTCTCCCTAAGACCGCTTGCCCCCCGACTCCGTGTTGATTTGTCCACATTACAATCTCAACTCCCTGTTCTTGCGCTTCGTCAAGCCGAAGCCCTTCAACGCTGGAAAGAAATCAGTCAGTCTGGTGATAGTGATTATCGTGAACAAATAAGAAAGCATTTTGGTGTGAACTTGCCTCAGGCTCTTTCCAATATGTGTACCTATATCGGTGGTATTTCTCGTAACCTTGATATCAGTGAGGTTGTGAATAATAACCTTGCTGCTGAAGGTGATACTGCTGTTATTGCTGGTAAAGGTGTCGGCGCTGGAAATGGTTCATTTACTTATACAACCAACGAACATTGTGTCGTTATGTGTATTTATCATGCCGTTCCTTTGCTTGATTATATAATTACTGGTCAAGACGGTC
>NZ_BTTW01000073.1 GCF_036245865.1 Corallococcus caeni
AGATCAACGTAACACAGCTGGAATTGCCGGTTCACAGGTTTCACTTTCACTTAAAGCCAATTAAGATTTTTTTTCAATTTTAATTGATTATTTTACGACACTTTATCAACTGCTACGGTTATCTAGCGTCTGAATGAGATGGAGGTGATAATTACAGCGAAATGAGTCCAGGGTCCATCGCCAAAAGTTACCCAGCATTCGCTCTTAATGAGTTGAGGGAAAACCCCGGAAAAAAACCCGGAAAAAACCCCAACCAGGTAACTTGTCCCAACCAGGATTCGAACCCGGGCCCTCTCGTTTCAAAGTCAGACGCGCTGACCGTTACTCCACAGCGGTGGACTTGGTTAGCAATAGTGTTTGTTTAGTTTCATGGCCTACAAGTCGGAGACCAAGCGGTCTTAGGGAGACAATCAC
>NZ_BTTW01000075.1 GCF_036245865.1 Corallococcus caeni
GTGACAATGGTGGTGTATATCATCAACTGGACGAATCTCAACGCTTATTTCTGGACGCGTGGACTACACAAATGCAACGTTTGTTGAACCGTAACAAAGAAAAGCCCTACAGACGAATAGCCAAATCTTCCTCATTTACTCTTAAACCTCTATCCCCTAGAGAAGTGTGTGATGACCAAATCAGAATGGGAGAAAAGAGAGAACAAGAGAAAGAAAATAGTGAGGTACCACAAAGGAATATGAAAAAGAAGAGTGATACACCCGAGGAAAAGAGTGATACACATGAGAGAAAATTTAATTATTTTGCAGAGGCGAGTGAAGTGAGGAAAGTGTTACCTGCTCATGAACCACTCAATCTACAGTATTGCAGAGACAGTAAACTTTCCACTGCTAATCCTAGTCAGTTTACTATT
>NZ_BTTW01000076.1 GCF_036245865.1 Corallococcus caeni
CGAAGTTTATTCGAACATATTCAACAGATGGATGCTCAGAACTCTTCTGGTCCAGCGGCACTCCTGGAGGAGAACTCTTTTGTCGAGAGAGGTTTTTGCGAATAATCTCTGAGAAAATAGTTAATTTTTGGAATCGTTATGATTATAACCGTCTTGTAGATTTTTATCAAACTTTGGAAGATTCCGATGGTAGAGATTTGGTAGACTTTGAGATTCGTAATTATTCGTTCCGTTATAATAGAACTGTTCTGGATGAGGCAAAACCTTACCATGAATTGCCTCTTGTTCGTCGTTTGGCTGCCGTTCCACTGACGCACTGTAACGATAAGGTCAAACACAAGGAGGTAAACGATGCGGTTGTTATTTTCTGATATCATGATCGATAGGTCGGATCCTAGGCCTGTCGGTCTG
>NZ_BTTW01000077.1 GCF_036245865.1 Corallococcus caeni
ACCATTTTCTTTATTTCCCCTGCCATCAACCAACATGCATTTTCCTTTGCAGGTCTCTTTGGCATAGTAACCATACTTGTGTGTACTGACAACAATTGCACCAATGTTAACTTTTTGATACTTTTTCTTTGTTCTCTCATCACACACAACCTTTGGGTCGATGATTGGTATTCCCTGGATAATACTAGACCCCCTTTTTGACACTCTGATAGATATGGAACTCTCAGATTTCTGTGCAACATCAACCTTTGAATTTTGTGTGTAACCTCCATCGGTGTAGACACCACTAACACTGATGCAGTCAATGTTCTTTTCACCTCCATCAAACTTTTGGACAAATGCTTCTGGCCTAACAACTTGCACCCCAATCCAAATCTCTGGTTTGATATATATTTATCCAAACTTTG
>NZ_BTTW01000078.1 GCF_036245865.1 Corallococcus caeni
GGCAATGAGCCGATCCATCAAAGGGGTTCACTTTGCATTGAATGGCTTTGATTCAATTGATGATTTTTTAAACAGAGTCAAGGGAACCCCTGTGGCAGCAATGATTTTGGGTATGAAATTTGACATCCATGCTCAACCAATGTCAACACCAGAGGACTGTAAAATAGTTTGTTCTGACAGATTATGCTTGAGTAGCTCTGATGTTGAGAACAAACTTGAGGGTGATCCTTTTTTGAAATCAATAATACCTTCAATGGACGAGGGGTTGTGTGTTCATCATGAGTATCAAGACGTAAATTTTGAATTACCAACTCCTAAGATACACCTGCCCATAGAATCAATTCAGAGCCATGCCGCACTTGTACCTTCAATGATAAGGAATAGGGAATTCAGAGAGACCATAGGAG
>NZ_BTTW01000079.1 GCF_036245865.1 Corallococcus caeni
AAGTCGGCTCCTAGCCATGTCGTTCTGTGAGCCAAGGAGTTGTAGAGGTCTTTTGTCTTCCTAAGCCCGCTTGGCCTCCGGCTTGGAAAATGGATGCGAGAAAGAGATAAGATTCAATAGAAAAATATTCGAAGCGTCTTTTTTACTTTGACCCGTGGGAAGATATACTCTGGAATTTTCGATTTATCTGAAGAAAGAAAAGAAAATATAACAAAGAAGACACTCAAAGAAAATAAAAAAAAATGACTAAAATTATGCAATTGGAATAGTTTAGTATACATAAATCTAGAAATATCTTCTTTTTCTCAATCTCACAAACAAGATCTAAGAATAACATTAGTTAATCGAAGAAGAGGGGGAGTAGACCGGGGAAGTCGGATCGTAGGCATGTCGTTCTGTG
>NZ_BTTW01000080.1 GCF_036245865.1 Corallococcus caeni
CCGACTGTCTCCCTAAGTCCGCTTGGCCGCCGACTTTCCTTCGTTCTCCTTGTGTCCGAGCAGCTCACATACACCTTACTGTTCACAACTCAGCAGTTATTCTATTAGCTAAACGAAGGAGAATGAAGAAGCAGGCGAAGATTCAGGAGAGTTCACTGCCCGCTCCTTGATCTTCAGCCACTGCCCTTGTGACTAAAATGGTTCACTACCCTCGTGGAATCCTGACCCCATGTAAATAAAACCGTGACAGCTCATGGGGTGGGAGATATCGCTGTTCCTTAGGACCATTTTACTAAGCCTAATTCGATAGCACATGTAAGTCGGAGGCCAAGGGGTCTTAGGAAGACAATCGGAAGGCACAACTCCTTGGCTCACAGAACGACATGGCTAAG
>NZ_BTTW01000081.1 GCF_036245865.1 Corallococcus caeni
CGGCGGGGGCATTCTGCAGGACGAGCATCACCTGGAAGAGAGGGCTGCGGCTCAAGTCACGCGAGGGCTGGAGGACTTCCACCAGCTTCTCGAAGGGGACGTGCTGGTGCTCATAGGCCGCGAGGGTAGAGGCCTTCACCTGGGAGAGCAGCTGGCGGAACGTCTCCTCGGGGCGCACGTGGGCGCGCAGGACGAGGGTGTTGACGAAGAAGCCGATGAGGCCCTCGGCCTCGGAGTGGGTGCGGCCGGCGATGGGGGAGCCGACGCTGATGTCGTCCTGGCCGGAGTAGCGGGAGAGGAGCAGCTGGAAGGCGGAGAGCAGCAGCATGAAGGGCGTGGCGCCCTCCCGCTGGGCGAGGCCCCGCAGCGAGTCCGTCAGCTCCGAAGGGA
>NZ_BTTW01000083.1 GCF_036245865.1 Corallococcus caeni
GGAAGAAGAAAAGCTTGATTTCAGAAAGGGGAAAGGTACGAGAGATGCAATTGGACTGCTGCGAACAATCGGCGAAAGATACCTAGAGAAAAATAAAGAAGTGTATGCAGTATTTGTGGACCTGGAAAAGGCATTTGACAGAGTGGATTGAAATAAACTTATGGATATCCTGAAGAAAATTGGTGTGGACTGGAAAGAGAGGAGACTATTAAGTAATCTTGATATGAAACAACGAGTCAAAGTAAGGATAGGAGAAGGAATGTCAGAGGGAAGTGGATTAGGGAGAGGGGTACGACAAGGATGCCCTCTATCATCTACCCTGTTTAACATCTACTTGGAGAAGTTAGTGAAGAACTGTTTTCAGAACACGGGAGGGGTGATAGTAGGAG
>NZ_BTTW01000084.1 GCF_036245865.1 Corallococcus caeni
TCGTCACCTACACCTACGGGACGGGTGCCCTTGCCGACCGCGTTGAGAGCGTCTCCGTCTCGAAGTACGCCAGCGGCGCGCCCACCACGGAAGTGCTGCTCTCCCAGGTGGCCTGGGAGCCGTACGGCGGCGTGCGCGGCTACCGCACCCACTACGCGTCGGCGGGCACCACCGGCAGCGTCGAGTACGCCCTGGGCGACAACGCCTCCGCCGCGCCCACCTCCTGCCCTTCGGCCTTCCCCAGCGCTTCTTCCAGTGACGCCACGGGCCGCGTGCGCGCCCTCTGGGTGTCCACGCTCGCCTCGGGCACCAACTTCACGCCCGGCAGCGGCAACGGCGCCGTCCTCAAGCAGGTGTACACGTGGCAGGCGGACCAGCTCGTGC
>NZ_BTTW01000085.1 GCF_036245865.1 Corallococcus caeni
ACTCTCCAATTGTATTCTTGGTTTGCTTGAACCGGCGTTCCCCGAGACCCGGCTAAGGAGTCTCGGCTCGCTGATTCGTCGGCACTTCCCTCTCGCTGCGCTTTTCAGCGCTGCTCTTGAGGTGAAGATGCCCTCAAAAAATTGACTGCGGGTTTCCGCAATCCATTACTGCTTGGGCTTGCTATTTGGTTTTCAAAGACCGAGCCGCTTGTCCTGCTTCGCGACTTTTGCTACCGTGCTTCTTGCCGGCTTTTCCAACCGGCGGGGTTGCAGCTTCTATTTCAGTTCGCAGTCAGCGTCAACTTCGCTTTTGCGTCCTGCGGGCTGCTTCGAAGTTCGTCGGCGCCGTCCAGTGACTTTCGCCGCTTCTTTTCGAAG
>NZ_BTTW01000086.1 GCF_036245865.1 Corallococcus caeni
TTCTATGGTCGGTCCGTGACCCCTGGATGCCGAAGGCACCCTTGGGGTGATCTCGTAGTTCCTACGGGGTGGAGACGATGGGGTCGGTCCATGGATTCTTTTTCCTTTTGCCACATTTCGCCCAAAGGGTTGAAGGGAGATAGTGCATCAAGCTGTTCGCAAGGGCCAGCTTGATCCTCTTCCCCAGGATCCCAAATGAGGAAACCCTAGGAGAGCCACCGACTCCAACTACCGTCCATGTACGATCCATACTAGATCTGACCAACTGCCCATCCTACCTCCTCTACGTTCTTGACAGCCCGTCTTTGTCTCAGTAGAGTCTTTCAGTGGCATGTTTCGGTCCTCTTTCCCATTACTTAGAAAAAGTGAGCCACCGG
>NZ_BTTW01000087.1 GCF_036245865.1 Corallococcus caeni
CCGTGGCAGCTGCCCAGGCGCAAGGGCAGAAGCCTTCTAATAAGATAGCTGCGGGTACTGCTGATGCTCTTATAAGTGCTACTAATATGTCTTACTATACACAGTATTATGATTCTCTTTGGGATTATAAGAACGTCAATAATCGTAAGAATCTACAGTATTCTAAGGACAAGGCTTTGCGCGATTATTATAAGTGGTCCGCTGGAAATGCTAGGGAAGACTTTGAGTCCTATGGGCTTCGTAATGCTATAGATTATCCATCTCGTATCTTTCAAGGCGCCGGCAATGTAATTGGAACTATGCGCCCCGGTGCCCAGATTTTCCGTAATGATTACGGTCCTCGTAATACTACTATTTATAATAGTTCTAATGGTAT
>NZ_BTTW01000088.1 GCF_036245865.1 Corallococcus caeni
GCGAATGGTCGCCAGCCTCCGGTCTGGTGATGGCCAGGGCCAACTCCGCCAGCTCATCGCCACTGTATTCCGCGTTTAAACCGATAGCATGGTGGCCTGGCCCCCCGAGCAGGTCCGTCCCCTGCCACGTACCTAATAGTAGTCCACAGTAGTCGGCCTTGGTTGTAATTTCAGGAGAGAGTCCTCCCTTTTCGGCCCTGAGAAATGGATGCTGAACTCGGTTTCTGGTAGGCAGGTGGCAGCACAGGGCGGTGTACTGGCCCCTGCCGATGTCCCCTGGGACATCCTGGGAATCTTTGCAGGTTCTGGGTCCAGGGAGGGTAAGAAAAGTGGGGGTGGTTCTGGGCCACATGGACTTGAAGCAGAAGTTGGCCG
>NZ_BTTW01000089.1 GCF_036245865.1 Corallococcus caeni
TTCGATTCTCAACCAGTTCAATTTGTTTTTATTAACGTAACTAATTTGTTTTTTTTTTTTTATTTTTGTTTATAGTGAAACGAATTATTTCCCAACTCTGGCTCGACTAGGATATTTTTGGGATATCAATTTTCTTCTCGAAATAAAACGAAGATAAACAAACAAATTAAAGCAAAATAAAACAAATACATATGTGGACCTAATACTCTGTCCACATGCCACCGGCGTCTCACCGCCTGGCATATGCAGGGCATTGGGCTCACTAGATCGCGGAAACAGTTTTGGTCCTCAGTGAGAACTTCCCAGGTAGCCAGAATTTGATCCCACAACTGACTTGGATTTTGAGGTGGGTGGTCTAGATATTTGTCGAAGGC
>NZ_BTTW01000090.1 GCF_036245865.1 Corallococcus caeni
TCCAAAGCCCCCTTGGCCACCGAGTTATAAGACCTATAATTT
The DNA here is from genome assembly GCF_036245865.1 of Corallococcus caeni. Taxonomy (NCBI): domain Bacteria; kingdom Pseudomonadati; phylum Myxococcota; class Myxococcia; order Myxococcales; family Myxococcaceae; genus Corallococcus; species Corallococcus caeni. Next base: position 43 of record NZ_BTTW01000090.1, read on the forward strand.
CCAGCGGATTTGTCCGAATTCTTATATATGTGTAAAGTATATTGTACTACCTACATATCTATAGAAAGTTTCATATTGCGAAACAAACTAACATCATCACAATATTTAGTTTTTGGAAAAATTTTTTCATGTTATCGTGAATAAAATCTGTAATTTTTAGCGGATTTGTCTGATTTCTGAAATATGAGTAAAGTACAATGTACTACATACACATCTATTTAAAGTTTCATATTCCGAAGCAAACTAACATAATCACAATTTTTAGTTTTTGGAAAAATTATTTTTACGATATCGAGATTAAAATCTATAATTTTCCACGGATTTCTC
>NZ_BTTW01000091.1 GCF_036245865.1 Corallococcus caeni
GAGCGGAAATTCGCTTTATCCTGCACTTTATCTAACCACAGACGAATCAGCATGCGGTCATATAACGCTTCCAGACTGCTGTCTGCTTCCGGCAGCTCGTTGGAGGCCGCCACCAGCAGGCGCATCGGGATTTTTTCTACGTGTGCACCGTTGCGGAACTGGCGCTCGTTAATGGCGGTGAGCAGGGTATTAAGAATTGCCGGACCCGCTTTCCAGATCTCATCCAGAAAGACGATTTCTGCTTCCGGCAGGTAACCGCTGGTTAAACGTTCATAGCGCCCTTCATCTTTTAGCGCCTGAATAGAAAGGGGACCAAAAACTTCTTCCGGCGTGGAGAAGCGGGTCATCAGATATTCACACGCGCGG
>NZ_BTTW01000092.1 GCF_036245865.1 Corallococcus caeni
CAATAAATTAGTGTAAAAATGTTAACTAAAAAATTGTTACAATTAAATTAAAAATCATTAATTCTTAAAACATCCAAGCATAATCAAGGTTGTCAAACTCGTGATTTTACATTCGTAGAGGACCCATAAACTTGACTCATAGAATCGAATATAAAAAAATATATTAATATTCCTATATATAAAATCATAACTTAATATTTCAATAATAAACTTTAACAATAATTCAATAAACTAACATAGTCCACACCCAATCAAACATAAATTTATACAATATAAAACATAAATTCTTAAAATAAAAGCATTTAAAATACATAGATATAGTTCAAATGTCTGTCAATCTTCTAATTAAATCATCTCCAATATCAC
>NZ_BTTW01000093.1 GCF_036245865.1 Corallococcus caeni
GGTTCTTCGCTTTGCATCGAATTAAGCCACATGCTCCACCGCTTGTGCGGGCCCCCGTCAATTCCTTTGAGTTTCATTCTTGCGAACGTACTCCCCAGGCGGGATACTTAACGCGTTAGCTACAGCACTGCACGGGTCGATACGCACAGCGCCTAGTATCCATCGTTTACGGCTAGGACTACTGGGGTATCTAATCCCATTCGCTCCCCTAGCTTTCGTCTCTCAGTGTCAGTGTCGGCCCAGCAGCGTGCGCTCGCCGGTGGTGTTCTTTCCGTTCTCTGCGCGGTTCACCGCTCCACCGGAACGTCCCTCTCCAAGCCGGAGGCCCCGCGGGCTCAGGGAGGCGACGGCCCCTACAACTCCTT
>NZ_BTTW01000094.1 GCF_036245865.1 Corallococcus caeni
GCTCCCAGGCCACCTGGGAGAGCAGCACTTCCGTGGTGGGCGCGCCGCTGGCGTACTTCGAGACGGAGACGCTCTCAACGCGGTCGGCAAGGGCACCCGTCCCGTAGGTGTAGGTGACGACGCGGCCGTAGGGGTATGTCACCTGGGTGAGGTTGCCGTTGGGGCTGTAGGCGTAGAGGGTGTGGGGATTCTGGAAGGGAGTACCGGTGCAGGTGGTGGTGCCGGTGCGCAGGCGCACCTGCTTCACCATGCGGCCCCAGGCGTCGTAGCTGAACCAGGTGCGGCCGAAGGAGTCGTCCTGGTAGCGCAGGCGGCCCAGGGTGTTGGCCAGGGTGCCGCAGGAGGCGTCGGGGCTGGCGGAGG
>NZ_BTTW01000095.1 GCF_036245865.1 Corallococcus caeni
TTTGTAAAGACAATGCTATTTATGACAGAAGACGTGAGTAAGATCTTGACATGACACGAAAATATCATAATGTAAGACCATTTACAACACAATATAAGAAGCTTAAGGAAAGAAGATACATACACAAAGTTTCTATATTAGTTTGTCTTAACCAACAATACATCCAATATACCAAGGATATCACTATATATCAGTTAAGAATGTTATTAGTATTGTTTAACTTTAGTCTCTTCAAACTCAACATAGGTATTCTTTGATTTGTTTCTTAAAAAAAAAATATTGTTTAACAATTGACCGAAGTCTAAATAATCATCTACTTTGACTTCAGTAAATTTCCAAATAATAAAAAAACACACACATA
>NZ_BTTW01000096.1 GCF_036245865.1 Corallococcus caeni
ATCCGCGAGGTATAACGCAAAAACCAGAGCTGGTCGAGCAGCGACGCAGCAGCAACAGTGGCTGAGTTGCCCTGTTTGTAGATAAGTGTTTGTTGATGGTATTTAATGAGGAATATACGAGATAATACGCGAGGAATGGAGCCAATCGAACACTGGTTGAGGAGCAGCGAGGGTGGAGACAGTTGAGCATTGTAATTCTAGTTGGGTCGTATGAGCGTCGAGTTATACATCGTTATATGTATAAATTCATACATCGTCATATGCATAAATTCATTCTTATCATTTCTGCTGTGTGTCTCTTTGAATTGTAATACAAAATGGTCTATTACTTATCCGGGATATACCATGGAAATCCCAAG
>NZ_BTTW01000097.1 GCF_036245865.1 Corallococcus caeni
CTGAAGGGGCCCAACGGCGACAAGGCGCTGATGCGGTGGCTGTACCTGTCCTGGAACTTCTCCGCGCGGATGCTGGTGAAGATGTCCTGGGGACGCCGCACGAAGCTGACGCGCGAGCTGCACCAGTCCTTCCTGGCGCAGTTTCCCGACCGGGCGTCGCGGATGGGCACCTGGGGCTTCGCGCGCTCCATCTCCCACGAAGGCCCGTGGATGGAGGAGCAGGGCAAGGGCCTGGGCCGGCTCGCGGACGTGCCGGCGCGCGTCGTCTGGGGCAAGGCTGACAAGGTCGTGAAGCCCGAGCACCTGTCGCGGTGGAGGCAGGCCCTGCCCCGGGCTCGCGTGCTGGAGCTGGAGGAC
>NZ_BTTW01000098.1 GCF_036245865.1 Corallococcus caeni
GATGCAGCCAGAGACCGAGGTGTACGGGGACGACATCATTGCTAAATCTAAAGCCGAGGAAGAACACCCTGTCAACCTGCGGAAATTGAGCGAAAGGCTTAAGAAATAGCAATTAAGGGTGAACCCCGCTAAGTGTACCTCTGGGGTCAAATCAGGGAAATTGCTTGGTTTCGTTGTAAGCCAGAAAGGGATAGAGGTAGACCCCGAAAAAGTGAAGGCTATCCTTGAGATGCCAGAACCCCGTACAGAGAGGCAAGTCCGAGGTTTCCTGGGGCGCTTGAATTATATCGCCAGATTCATATCGCAGCTCACCGCCATTTGCGAGCCGTTGTTTAAACTCTTGCGCAAAAACCAAAC
>NZ_BTTW01000099.1 GCF_036245865.1 Corallococcus caeni
TACAAGGAGGACTACAACAAGGTCTACGAGGCTTTCTCGAAGAACCTCAAGCTCGGAATCCACGAGGATTCTCAAAACAAGGGAAAGATTGCTGAGTTGCTGAGGTACCACTCGACCAAGAGCGGTGATGAGTTGACCAGTTTGAAGGACTACGTGACCCGGATGAAGGAAGGTCAGAACGACATCTACTACATAACCGGTGAGAGCAAGAAGGCCGTCGAGAACTCCCCCTTCCTTGAGAAACTCAAGAAGAAGGGATACGAAGTTCTCTTCATGGTGGATGCGATCGACGAGTACGCTATCGGCCAGTTGAAGGAATTCGAGGGGAAGAAACTGGTCTCTGCAACCAAGGAAG
>NZ_BTTW01000100.1 GCF_036245865.1 Corallococcus caeni
CCTGTTTGTCAAGAATCTAAATTTCAAGACTATAGATGAAAGTCTAAGGAAACATTTTAGTGAACACATGAAAGAGGGAAGAATTTTGAGTGTCAAGGTATTGGTTTAGTTGCTAACTCATAATGACTTAGCTGTATTTCATATTTTTGTTTTGTTGCTTCTCTTATGTTGGTTCTGTTGCTTTCACAAGTAGGTGAAGAAGCATCTGAAAAATGGGAAAAATGTTTCTATGGGGTTTGGATTTGTTGAGTTTGACTCCCCTGAAACTGCTACAAATGTTTGCAGAGATTTACAGGTATTTACATGTTATTTGCATTTTGATATCCTAATTCTATTGATTTTTTCTTAATTCTAT
>NZ_BTTW01000101.1 GCF_036245865.1 Corallococcus caeni
TTCCACTTTACAACATCTGATCTGCATTCTTCATTGCTTTTGCCCCAATTCCAGCATTCATCTTCTTGAAAAATCACATCCTTGCTAATGATGATTTTCTTGGAAACTGGATCATATAATCTGTATGCCTTTGATTCATCACTTACTCCCAAGAAAACACACTTCTTACTTTTTTTCATCTAATTTACTTCTCTTCTGGTCTGGGACATGTGCATGAGCTACACACCCAAAAACTCGAAAATAATCAACCATTGGCTTCACATTGCTCCATGCCTCTTCTGGAGTTTTGTTCTGCACAGCCACAGTAGGACATCTATTGAGGATATGCACACTCCATTTTATAGCTTCGGGC
>NZ_BTTW01000102.1 GCF_036245865.1 Corallococcus caeni
GGTAAATAAAATGCAGTACTAGATTCAACGGAAAATAAAAATGCAGTACAAAAGTGAACGGAAAATAAAAATGTAGTACATAATTCAACAGTATATAAAATGCAGTACAGAATTCAACGGGAAATGAAAATGCAGTACTAGATTCAACGGAAAATGAAAATGCAGTACTAGATTCAACGGAAAATAAATGCAGTACAAAAGTCAACAAAAAATAAAAATGTAGTACAGAATTCAACGGTAAATAAAATGCAGTACTAGATTCAACGGAAAATAAAAATGCAGTACAAAAGTCAACGAAAAATAAAAATGTAGAACAGAATTCAACGGTAAATAAAAATGCAGTAACTTACAG
>NZ_BTTW01000103.1 GCF_036245865.1 Corallococcus caeni
CCATAATATAAAACATACCAAGGTTGAATTTCTAGCTTTACTCCTTGGCTAACCTTACATAAGTATGCCTAATAATCGCAAGTCCAAAAAAATTGACCATCTTCTGTGAAATCTGTATTATCTTTTGCAAAATGTTATGCAAGAGTCTAGGTCACACAAATAGAACAATATAGCAAACATTTGCCATGAAAAATACATCCAAGTATGCTGGTGAATCAGTATATTAGTTCAATTGCATAAAATTTTATGTAACATTTTAAACCTAGCCATATTACAAACATGGCAAGGCAGCTGCATTACCTTTTGACAATGAGCATCAGCTTCTTCAAAGGAAGTTCCATAAAATGAGCT
>NZ_BTTW01000104.1 GCF_036245865.1 Corallococcus caeni
GAGTTGTTGAGCTCCTTTGTCCTCCTAAGGCCGCTTGGCCTCCGGCTTCTCTACCCTACAACCATCAAACACACAGAGTGACTTCAGGGAAAATGGCAGGAGCAGAAGCCCAAGCGAATCAAGCCTTGCGCAATTGGATAGACGATGCAACTGGGTTCCAGGGAGAAGCTTATGGAGTGAGAATGAGGAAGCTAAGAAGGAGGACACTTCTGAGGGATTACTGGGTAAGCCACATGAAAGCAGAATTTCAGAATCTGGGTCATGCAAACGAGCCTCAGAGTTTCACGGCTGCTGAGTCACCGCTTTATGGAAACATAATGAGTGACTTTGCCTCTCATGCTTTCGGTGTC
>NZ_BTTW01000105.1 GCF_036245865.1 Corallococcus caeni
CTGTATAGCTTATAAAACAAGAGTTATAACAAATAATAAATGTATTATGGTAATTTTGGGATCAAATGACAATATCAGTTGTGGACATCTCATTCATGAATTAAATTATAGTTGATAAGGTAAAGTGATCAAACTTTATAAGTTATTTTGATGTAGTTTTTTGGAAGAATAAATTGGACCGCAATTATCCTATATTGTTGACACGTTGCTTAAATAAGGGTGAAATGAGAATTTTCGAAACTTACAAGAGAAAGAAAACAACACAAAAGACGTATTTTTATGCATAAAAAATAGTTTAAAAAATACAAATACTTTTTTATACTAAACAAAAAAAAATTGTGAAACGAAGC
>NZ_BTTW01000106.1 GCF_036245865.1 Corallococcus caeni
GAGCTCTTGGCCCGCAACGGGGTGAAGTTCGGAGAAGCGGTCTGGTTCAAGGCCGGTTCACAGATCTTCAGCGAGGGCGGATTGGACTACTTGGGGAACCCGAGCTTGGTCCACGCACAGAGCATCTTGGCCATCTGGGGATGCCAAGTAGTCCTGATGGGAGCCGTGGAGGGCTACCGTATTGCCGGGGGCCCATTGGGGGAGGTGACTGACCCCATCTACCCGGGCGGGAGCTTCGACCCATTGGGACTGGCTGATGACCCAGAAGCCTTTGCTGAGTTGAAGGTGAAGGAGCTCAAGAATGGGAGACTTGCAATGTTCTCGATGTTCGGGTTCTTTATTCAGGCGA
>NZ_BTTW01000107.1 GCF_036245865.1 Corallococcus caeni
CATTTGTTCCCGTTAACGACCACAAAGCCCTTAACTGCTCCTCCTCGCTACTTGCCCTTTTTTACTACAAAGGTTTGACTAGCGCCCGGCAAAGGAATGATTTTTTCCCAAAGCCGACTTCCTTTATCGAGCGGCTGTCTCTGTTGACGATAAAAGCGATGGTCCGGGCTGGGCTGTTTGAAATAAGCGGTCATTTTGGTCAGTCTCAATACCACGTGAAGCGCGTGATCACCCAGATTCCTAATGCCTTATATATCTTAATTAGTTATAATAACTTATCGACGTCAGCCCTTCTATTTTCCTATCTTCACCCTTCCTACCCCAGCTAATGGAAAAATGCCTTTGAAT
>NZ_BTTW01000108.1 GCF_036245865.1 Corallococcus caeni
GTCACTTATTGACATAGCTTCTTCTTGATCGTGAGTAACAAAAACAGTAGTAATACCCAATGATTTTTGAATTTCTCTAATTCATTGGCGAGTTGAAATTCTTAATTTGGCATCAAGATTCGATAATGGTTCATCCATTAGCAAAATTTTAGGTTTTTTAACAATAGCACGGGCTATGGCCACACGTTGTTGTTGACCGCCTGATAATCTTGTTGGTTTCTTTTGTAAAATTGGCAAAATTTCAACTTTATTTGCAACTTCTAAGACTTCATTATGAATTGCTTTTTTAAGAGAAATAATGTTTTTACTATATTCCAAAATTTGTTTACGTTCTTCATCAGAAAAATC
>NZ_BTTW01000109.1 GCF_036245865.1 Corallococcus caeni
GTGTGGTTTTTTTTTTTAAAAAAAAAATTTAACCAATTCGTATGGTTTTTTTTAAAAAAATTTTATAACCCAAATGATCCGTAAGTTTTTTTTTAAAGAAGAAATTATAACCCTCCGTATGTTTTTTTTTTAAAAAATTTATAACCCATACGGATCACTGATCCGTATGGTTTTTTTTCTTAAAGTTTTGTATTAAAAAAATTTTGAAGGTAAAATGTTTTTTTTAAAAAAAATTGTTTTATAAACTATACGGATCACTAATCCGTATGGTTTTTTTTTGTTATTTTGAAATTTATAAAAGAAGGCTGAATTTTTTGAAATATATTTAGAATAAATAAAAAATGCAG
>NZ_BTTW01000110.1 GCF_036245865.1 Corallococcus caeni
AGGAGTCGGGCGGAGCATCTGGCCGCCTCAGACCGCCTGGCCGACGACCTGATACTACCATACAAGGAAAAAATCATCTGTAGAGTATTTTAACAGCTTTCGTTACTTATATACACGCAAAAATCGCTTCTTTATAGTAAATTAACAGATATGTTTCTCATATAAACAATAAAATTGTAATTTATATAGTCACCTATCAGTGTCGAATACTTACATACAAGGAAAAAATCATCTGTAGAGTATTTTAACAGCTATCGTTACTTAGATACACGCAAAAATCGTTTCTTGATAGTAAAGTAACAGATATGTTTCTCATATAAACAATATACTGAAAAATTATACAATA
>NZ_BTTW01000111.1 GCF_036245865.1 Corallococcus caeni
CCCAACCAATTTTGTTTCAGTATTTCTTTATGTGGGAAATTCCTTAAAACTATGAATGAGTCACTTGGTTGTCAAGTCATTTCTCACACATATTTTAAAGCAAAATATATCACATATTTTTCTAAGACATGATGTATCACATACACTTTGAAAAATAATCATACCAAATAAGTATCTAATTGTCTGATCAATCTTATTGGTATCTACAAATTAAATTTTATACTCCCCGGATAGTCCAGATGTTTAATATAAAAATATTTTCAAAATTCACATCTCATGCTATATTAATTAATTATAAGTCTCTGATTGTCAAGTCGTTCCTTATTATTAATTAAATAAAAAACT
>NZ_BTTW01000113.1 GCF_036245865.1 Corallococcus caeni
CAATAACAACCAGACTAACTAAAGAGTTTAATAGAAGAGGTGTAATAGCAATAAATGAAAAGATTTTTTTGTTTACTTTGGTACATATCAAATATGTAAAACTTAAGAAAGTTAAAGTAACTAAAATAGCAAATAAAAGAGCACTAAAAATATATGCATTCAAATGTGAAATTTTAGGAACAAAAGTAACAAATAAAATAGCATTTAAAATTCAAAAACTAAGCATTAAAATGAATGCTGGAACTGATATAGCAAGCAAATTAGAAAAAAAGATTTTTCTTCTACTAATTGGTTTAGAATACATTAGAAATTGAATTCCATTGCTTCTATCCTCATAATAAAG
>NZ_BTTW01000114.1 GCF_036245865.1 Corallococcus caeni
TTGAGAGAGGAACAGAGGTTAAGGGTATTCGAGAATAAGTTGCTCGGGAAAATCTTTGGAGGTAAGAGGGATGAAGTTACAGGAGAATGGAGAAAGTTACAGAACTGCACACATTGTATTCTTCACCTAACATAATTAGGAACATTAAATCCAGACGTTTGAGATGGGCAGGACATGTAGCACGTATGGGTGAAACCAGAAATGCGTATAGAGTTTTAGTTGGGAGACCTGAGGGAAAAAGACCTTTGGGGAGGCCTAGACGTAGATGAGAGGATAATATTAAAATGGGTTAGAGGGAGGTGGGATATGATGGTGAGGACTGGATTAATCTTGCTCAGGATAG
>NZ_BTTW01000115.1 GCF_036245865.1 Corallococcus caeni
GGAGGCGGAGGGGAAGGAAAAGAAGGGATTTTTGGATAAGATCAAGGAGAAGCTGCCAGGGTACCATTCCAAGAGTGATGAAGAGAAAGAAAAGGAGAAGGAAAAGGAAAAGGAGGGAGCATGCTAAATCAAGTGCATTGGCTGTTGAATGAATGTTTGTGCTTTTGGAGTGTCATTGTGTTTGTTTATTGATGTTTTTTATATGTTTCATTTTCACTTTTGGGGTTTTATTTGGCTGGATCATATGTGTATGTGCAGACTTATACATATGTATATCGATATGATGATGAAGTGAACTTTGTTTAGGGATATTTTCTTTATATTATGATGATTTGCTGGCCC
>NZ_BTTW01000116.1 GCF_036245865.1 Corallococcus caeni
TGCTGGTGGCGCACTCCCACTCGTTGCGCTCGTTGCCGGGGCTGCACGCGCCCGCGACGGTGCAGGAATCCACCGTCCGGTAGAGGCGGGGGCCGGTGGCCTGGCTGGCGTTGGTGAGCGTCTCGAAAGACTGGGTAAAGCCCGCGGAGCCGCTGGTGCCGTCACCGCGGCCGGCGTTGCTGTTGGTGATGTCACGCTTGCTGGGGGCGACGCCGCAGCAGTTGCTGCCGGGCTGGCAGGTGGTGCTCTGCGAGGTGCCCAGCGCCAGCTGCTCTCCGGCGCCCGTCACCGCCGTCACCTTGCCGGTGGAGCGGCCCTGCCAGTCCAGCGAGTAGG
>NZ_BTTW01000117.1 GCF_036245865.1 Corallococcus caeni
ATTTTTGATAATGAATTGAAATGTGCCTACAGGGGCCAATTTGATGATGCTAGACCAGGCAATGACAAACCAGTTACTGGAAAATATCTAAGAAATGCTTTAGATGATATTATTGCTGGAAAACCCGTTTCTTTTGAGCAAATCCCTAGCATTGGATGCAACATTAAGTGGAAGAAAAAAATTAGCCAGTAAGAAAAATCTTACTGGCTACTTAAAAACTGGTGAGATTTAGCTTTAGGCAATTTTTCTATTCAATGAAATGCCTTTTACTTCTACCTGAATATTATTGAGTGAAGCATGCGCTAAGTAGTTTTCGATGATCTCAAGCACATCATG
>NZ_BTTW01000118.1 GCF_036245865.1 Corallococcus caeni
AGACGGAGAGGTCGAAGCAGACGGAGGTGCTGGCCAGTACTCCGGAGCGCTCCTCGGGGGAGAAGCAGTCGCGAGCCCAGAAGAGCATGGCGGCAGCGCTGCGGTGGCTGATGGCGACAGCCTTGGGGCGTCCCGTGGAGCCCGAGGTGTAGATGAGGTAGGCGAGGTTGTCCGGGAAGAGGCGCAGGGGCGGAGGAGACGAAGGACGCGAGGCGACTTCGTCGGCCACCTCATCGAGGCACAGCGCACGGTGAGCGCCCGGGGGCAGCCTGTCGCGGAGCGCGGAGTGGGACAGCACCAGGCCCGCGCGAGAGTCCTCGAGCATGAGGGCGA
>NZ_BTTW01000119.1 GCF_036245865.1 Corallococcus caeni
GGGTTTGGGTTGCGTTAGCTCTTTCTTATTTTGTTTTTTTTTTTCTTCTTCTTTTACATTTGTAAACATTTTAAAAATGTAGTGAGTACCTAAAAAAAACTACAGAGTTTAATGTCTAAAAAATAAATCCCTTGAAAAAAAAGAAAACAATTCCCAGATAAGTTACGAATTTCTTTACCCAAAAAATTATTTAGGAATTTGACTGAAATTTATGGTTGTACTTTATAATTTTATGATTGTGTAATTTTAGTTCTTTATTAGTTTTACATTTTATGATATATTTTTAGTAGATTGTAAGAATAAATGTATTTGCCTAATGTAAAAGGAGTAATC
>NZ_BTTW01000120.1 GCF_036245865.1 Corallococcus caeni
GGAGGCATGTTTTTCTCTTTTCATTTCTTTCATTATTTTTCTTCTTTCTTCCTCTCTTATTTTCTCTCTTTCATCTTGACTTATTTCTTCCACTCTTTTTCTACCTTTTTCTTTTCTCTCTTGCTTTTCTTTCCACAACTTAAGGGATCTCAACTCATCTAATATCTTATACAAGGGGTCCTTAGGAGTAGAACCCTCACCATTAACACTAGATGAAGAATGAAGACTCATGTTGGTTCCTAAGTTATGGTTCTTTCTTGTTGGGGGTTTGAAAACAAAAGGTAAAAGAAACTATGGTAGAAACTAGCCAAAATAAACACTAAAAAAGG
>NZ_BTTW01000121.1 GCF_036245865.1 Corallococcus caeni
TAAAGAAATCATATGGCAAATAAATCAGAAATCTTGCTCAAGCGGTGACGAACAATAGTAGACCCAAATTTGTTTGCCAAGAAGATGCTATGTTTCTTCACTTACGGTAAAACATAAAACTTAAAGTGCTATAAACAAAATAGTACAATCATAAGAAGAAACAAAGGAACTACGTAAATATTGAGAAAGAAAATAATTAGAAAAAAATAAAAATGTATAGCATGGATGAATGAAAGCAAACACACTATGCATCTTAGAGAACATATGCATATATCCACCTTGACATCCGAAGCTTAGTAGCTGTCCCCAAGAGGATACAACATATATAG
>NZ_BTTW01000122.1 GCF_036245865.1 Corallococcus caeni
GCAGGAAACATATATGGCTAGGAGGTAGCCTTGTGTCTTTGGAGACTTTGTGGATGCGGGTACAAGGATGTGAAGATTTAAAGATGTGTTTCTATCAAAGTTTCCTTCTTAGCTAGCATCTTGTATTGACTGACTTAGAGTCTAGGAAGTTCACTTTTATAGAGTTATGTATGTTTACATGCATGTATTGAGGACTTTTGAATAGCTCTAATGTTGTATAAGTTTATGTTATGATGGAGTGTCATATGACACATTCATTCAATTGTATATGTTACAGATTTATCATCCAAAAGGTAAGAAACACAATGTGCAGCTTTTAGCCCATAAG
>NZ_BTTW01000123.1 GCF_036245865.1 Corallococcus caeni
GTAGGTCACGGTGCCTTCCATCACGCAGAGTTGTCCGAAAACGCCTGCCGCTGTGTTGTGATGAGAGAGCAGTGCCGCCGGAACATTCTCTTTGGTGAAAAAGGGGGTAGAGCGTTTAACTTTCCAGTTTGCCGGGATGCGTAAGTGGGACATAAGACATCTCCCTGATGTGGTGATTAAAAGATGTATTTAATATACACCTTTTAATCACTGGCAAACAACGCTTCGGGCAAAAAAAACGCTCCCGAAGGAGCGTGTGTATCAACGACCGAACAGGTCGCGTTTTTTAGGCTTAAATGCCTGGGCTATGACGACGGCTATCGCCACC
>NZ_BTTW01000124.1 GCF_036245865.1 Corallococcus caeni
GCCGCATCGTCTCGCCCAAGGACGTCACCCTCGCCACCCTGGCCTATGCCGCCCCTTCCGGCCTGACGTGCCAGGCGGGCGCGACGGGCAGTACCTCGGGCGTGCCCTACCTGGCCTCCGTCACCGGTTCCTCCGGTGCCATGGACTTCCAGTACGTCTCCCTCCCCCTGCCCTACCCCTACGGCGGCACGCACTGCGTGCTTCGCAGCGTCACGCGCCGGGGTGAGTCCTCTCCCGCCGTCACCTACGCCTACCAGCAGGAGGGCAGCACGGAAATCACCGGGCAGATTGTCTCCGCCACCACCCCCAGCACCGT
>NZ_BTTW01000125.1 GCF_036245865.1 Corallococcus caeni
TCTTTGAGAATGAAGGACGCTGTAGGGTTCGCCGATGCTTTAGCCCCCCTGGGCCTATAGCTCAGCTGGCTAGAGCGCGCGCCTGATAAGCGCGAGGTCGGTGGTTCAAGTCCACCTAGGCCCACCACTCTTCTCCCTCACTGGAGGGAAGACACAAGAGTGCCTGGTGCTGACGCGAGAGTCGGGGCTGTAGCTCAGCTGGGAGAGCGCCAGCTTTGCAAGCTGGATGTCGTCGGTTCGAACCCGATCAGCTCCACAAGTTACCTGGAAGTCGCAGGGACGTTCTTTGACAAGTGCA
>NZ_BTTW01000126.1 GCF_036245865.1 Corallococcus caeni
ACGACTCCTCTGGCCGCCTCTCGGCCACCCTCCGCTCTGGCTGGACGCGCGTCTTCGACGCGGGCACGGGCACCTGGAGCAGCCAGCAGCGCTGGGTGGGCACCTTCTACTTCACCACCCGCACGGGGGAGAGCACCGCGGACGCGCTGGGCCGCACCCTTGAGGTGCATGGCCCCTGCTTCGTCTCCAGCGAGGCCGCCACGGATTGCGCCTCCGGCACTCCCTTCCCGGTGACGCGCAACTACTACTGGGCGGACACGGAGACGACGCCCCGCCGCAACCAGTTGCAGA
>NZ_BTTW01000127.1 GCF_036245865.1 Corallococcus caeni
GAGCGCCCGGGGGCAGCCTGTCGCGGAGCGCGGAGTGGGACAGCACCAGGCCCGCGCGAGAGTCCTCGAGCATGAGGGCGAGGCGCTCGGAGGGGTAGGCGGGGTCGAGGGGGACGTAGGCGCCACCGGCGCAGAGGATGGCGAGGAGGCTGGTGACGAGCTCGTCGGAGCGCTGGAGGAAGACGCCGACGGTGACTTCGGGGCCGACGCCCAGCAGGCGCAGGTGGTGGGCGAGGCGGCAGACGCGCTCGGAGAGGGAGCGGAAGGAGAGCTGCGTCTGCGA
>NZ_BTTW01000128.1 GCF_036245865.1 Corallococcus caeni
GTCACGCGCCGGGGTGAGTCCTCTCCCGCCGTCACCTACGCCTACCAGCAGGAGGGCAGCACCGAAATCACCGGGCAGATTGTCTCCGCCACCACCCCCAGCACCGTGCGCACGTACACCTTCACCAGCAATGCCCTGCAGGTCTCCACCGGCAGCATGCTCGTCATGACGCACACCTACTCGCTGGACTGGCAGGGCCGCTCCACCGGCAAGGTGACGGCGGTGACGGGCGCCGGAGAGCAGCTGGCGCTGGGCACCTCGCAGAGCACCACCTGCC
>NZ_BTTW01000129.1 GCF_036245865.1 Corallococcus caeni
GGGTTTACGGCGAGGGGGTTTCTCACCCCCTTTATCGCTACTCATTTCGGCATCAGCACTCCCAGTCGCTCCAGCGGCCTTTTCAGTCCACCTTCGCTGCAACTGGGACGCTCCCCTACCGCCATACACGCCTGACGTGTATGACCCGAAGCTTCGGCACTAGTCTTGAGCCCCGTTACATTTTCGGCGCGGCCTGTCTTGACCAGTGAGCTATTACGCTTTCTTTAAAGGATGGCTGCTTCTAAGCCAACCTCCTGGTTGTCAATG
>NZ_BTTW01000130.1 GCF_036245865.1 Corallococcus caeni
CATTGACAACCAGGAGGTTGGCTTAGAAGCAGCCATCCTTTAAAGAAAGCGTAATAGCTCACTGGTCAAGACAGGCCGCGCCGAAAATGTAACGGGGCTCAAGACTAGTGCCGAAGCTTCGGGTCATGCGCGTCAGGCGCGTATGGCGGTAGGGGAGCGTCCCAGTTGCAGCGAAGGTGGACTGAAAAGGCCGCTGGAGCGACTGGGAGTGCTGATGCCGAAATGAGTAGCGATAAAGGGGGTGAGAAACCCCCTCGCCGTAAACCC
>NZ_BTTW01000131.1 GCF_036245865.1 Corallococcus caeni
AGGAGTGCTCGGTAACTGGGGTGAAGTCGTAACAAGGTAGCCGTAGGGGAACCTGCGGCTGGATCACCTCCTTTCTAAGGAGACCGGGTGTTGGACTCATCCTTCGGGAGAGTAGGCAACACCAGCAACCTTCGGGTTGTCAGGTCTAACTAGGTCAATGTTTCCGGTAAACAATCCATTATGAACTTCGGGCTTGCTGTTTGGTTTTGAAGGACCGAGCGAAGGCGGCTCGGCTCTTTGAGAATGAAGGACGCTGTAGGGTTC
>NZ_BTTW01000132.1 GCF_036245865.1 Corallococcus caeni
CTGCGACTTCCAGGTAACTTGTGGAGCTGATCGGGTTCGAACCGACGACATCCAGCTTGCAAAGCTGGCGCTCTCCCAGCTGAGCTACAGCCCCGACTCTCGCGTCGGCTTTCCCATTCGCGTCCCTTCAATGAGGGAGAATGGTGGGCCTAGGTGGACTTGAACCACCGACCTCGCGCTTATCAGGCGCGCGCTCTAGCCAGCTGAGCTATAGGCCCAGGGGGGCTAAAGCATCGGCGAACCCTACAGCGTCCTTCA
>NZ_BTTW01000133.1 GCF_036245865.1 Corallococcus caeni
TTTCTGCAGCCGCACCTGCCAGAAGCCCACGGACTGCCCCACCGACTGGCGTTGCCAGCAACTGCTGCCCACCACCCCGGAGCGCCTGTGCGTGCCGCCTTCCTCATGGAAGGCCGCTGCCGCTGCTTCCCGGGCTCCCGAAACCAACCGCTGACACCCACCTGGATTCTCTCAGGGACTCCTCAACTCATGTCATCTTTCTTCAAGCCTCTGGCCTTGCTGGCCACGCTCCTGGTGTGTCTGCCCGGCGTCGGCCT
>NZ_BTTW01000134.1 GCF_036245865.1 Corallococcus caeni
AGGCCAGGACGCCACCATGTGCGTCCGCCCGGAAGACATCAGCTATTCTCAATTGCTTCTTCATCTTCTGAAGAGGCTTCATTCAAGCAGAAGCTTGCAACTTACCCTTCGTATGCACCGTCATTCGCTTTTCCGGTGGCAATGTCGGAGGGGTCACACCCGTTCCCATCCCGAACACGGAAGTTAAGCCCTCCAGAGCCGATGGTACTCCGCGGGAAACCGCGTGGGAGAGTAGGTCGCTGCCGGATTCTTTTT
>NZ_BTTW01000135.1 GCF_036245865.1 Corallococcus caeni
GCACCGGCACCCCCTGCACGGCCACCGCCTCCACCAACTCCAGCAGCAAGCGCGAGCGTCTGCAGAAGACGGCCACGGGCTTCACGCTGGTGGAAGTCGGCGGCCGCAAGTTCGTCTTCGAGGCCAAACACCTGGAGTCCGTCGGCGGCCAGACGCGCTACTTCCTCAGCCGCATCGTCTCGCCCAAGGACGTCACCCTCGCCACCCTGGCCTATGCCGCCCCTTCCGGCCTGACGTGCCAGGCGGGCGCGACGG
>NZ_BTTW01000136.1 GCF_036245865.1 Corallococcus caeni
GCCGCATCGTCTCGCCCAAGGACGTCACCCTCGCCACCCTGGCCTATGCCGCCCCTTCCGGCCTGACGTGCCAGGCGGGCGCGACGGGCAGTACCTCGGGCGTGCCCTACCTGGCCTCCGTCACCGGTTCCTCCGGTGCCATGGACTTCCAGTACGTCTCCCTCCCCCTGCCCTACCCCTACGGCGGCACGCACTGCGTGCTTCGCAGCGTCACGCGCCGGGGTGAGTCCTCTCCCGCCGTCACCTACGCCTACC
>NZ_BTTW01000137.1 GCF_036245865.1 Corallococcus caeni
CGCGCAGACCGACGACTTCCACTTCCTCGCCCACCTTGATGATGCCGCGCTCCACGCGGCCGGTGGCCACCGTGCCACGGCCGGCGATGGAGAAGACGTCTTCCACCGGCATCAGGAAGGGCTTGTCCGTCGCGCGCTGCGGCGTCGGGATGTAGCTGTCCACCGCCTCCATCAGCTTCAGGATGGCCGGCTCGCCGATGTCGCTGGTGTCACCCTCCAGCGCCTTCACCGCGGAGCCGGGGACGATGGGGATGG
>NZ_BTTW01000138.1 GCF_036245865.1 Corallococcus caeni
TTTCGGCGTCGTGGTACTGGCCGGGGAAGCGAAGGGGCGTCCAGAAGGGGGAGGCGCCCGTCTGGAAGCGGCGGTACTCGTAGGCGGAGATGACGGCGCCCTTCTCCTGCTTGGAGTCGTGGGGGAAACCGGTGGTGGTGCAGTTGCAGGAGGGGACGCAGTAGAGGTCGTTGCAGGTGGCGCCCCCGGTGCAGTAGGCGAGGCCGGAGTTGAGGATGGCGGCGCGGACACCGGAGGCGCCGGGAGTCACCCAGG
>NZ_BTTW01000139.1 GCF_036245865.1 Corallococcus caeni
TTCATTTTTCTGTTAAAGACAGGGCTGTTTGGTGATTGACTGAAAAAATCATTGGCGGGCGGAGAGGGGCAACCACCCTCGAAGAAATCCCGCCTCCCCGTCGCCTCATTCATTTTTCTGTTAAAGACAGGGCTGTTTGGTGATTGACTGAAAAAATCATTGGCGGGCGGAGAGGGGCAACCACCCTCGAAGAAATCCCGCCTCCCCGTCGCCTCATTCATTTTTCTGTTAAAGA
>NZ_BTTW01000140.1 GCF_036245865.1 Corallococcus caeni
ACCAGTTGAGAGAGGGCTGGCTGGCGAGGCTGCCACCGAAGGGCTTGGTGATGTTGCCGACGACGTTGCCGGTGTAGGACCAGGCGGCGGGGTCGGACGTGTAGAAGCGGCGCAGCGTCAGGGCGCCGGTGGCGCTGCCCAGCTGCACGTCGGTCTCCACGAGGATGCTCTCACCCGTGGCGGCGTTGACGGGGTCTCCCGCCGTCGGCAGGCGCTCGCCTTCGGGGCCGCA